>NZ_CP179926.1:1858354-2168080 GCF_052344095.1 Pedobacter paludisoli
ATGAAAAAGGGAATTTACAGGAGAGAGTGGTGTCTTTATTTGATGCAGTTAAATTGGTAAACGCTGGCGAATTTGTAATTGACAAGTCGTATAATCAGGGCATTGGTTGGCAATTTTTATTTACCATGAAACAAAATGAATACTTCATCTTCCCGAACGAAAAAACAGGTTTTAATCCTAAAGACATTGATTTATTGGACCCGAAAAATAAGAAAGTAATTAGTCCAAATTTGTTTAGGGTGCAAACAATTTCAGTTGTTAACTATGGTAACAACACTATAAGAGATTTTAAATTTAGGCATCATCTAGAAACTACTGTTGAAGACAATAAAATTCTACAAGGCGTAACTTATCAACAAATAAAAAGTTTACCTCCTTTAGAAAAAATCATCAAAGTCCGTCTCAATCATTTGGGTGATATTGTAAAAATTGGAGAATATTAAAAATTTAATCTATGATAACCCGCTCCATCTACATCGGCAATCCTGCTTATCTTAAACTTAAAGACGAGCAAATGCAAATTTTAGATGCTTCAACCAATGAATTGAAAGGCAAAGTTCCGGTAGAAGATTTGGGACTATTAATGTTGGATCATTTTCAAATAACCATTTCACATCAATTGATCCAAAAAATGATGGGGAATAACGTGGTCGTAATTAGTTGCGATGCGCAGCATCTTCCACATGGGATGATGCTGCCCTTGTATGGGCATACCGAGCATTCGGATCGGGTAAAACACCAATTAGAAGCTAGTGAACCTCTGAAAAAGCAGCTATGGAAGCAAACGGTACAAAACAAGATTGAAAATCAAAAAGAAGTGTTGCGAAGCTTGGGAAACGATTATGAACCGATGCTTGAATACCAACAAAATGTAAAAAGCGGCGATGCCAGCAATATGGAAGGCATTGCCGCACAACATTATTGGAAACACCTGATTAGCCGTGATTTTTTAAGAGAACGTTTTGGCGATTCGCCCAATCCGTTTTTCAATTTTGGCTATGCTGTGTTGAGAAGCATGGTGGCCAGAGCAATTGTAGAAACGGGTTTGCTACCGGTTCTAGGGATTTTTCATAAAAACAAATACAATCCTTATTGTTTAGCCGATGATTTGATGGAACCCTACCGCCCCTTTATTGATTTATTGGTGATGCAATGGCTGGAAGTTCATCCTGAACAGGAAGAATTAACGAAGGATTTTAAAGCATACATTTTACAGGTTGCAACCCAAGACGTAAGAATTGACGATAAAACAAGGCCCTTACTAGTGGCTGTAAAAATGACGGCCTCATCACTTTATAAATGCTATACCGGTGAAAAAAGATTAATTTCTTATCCTGAATTAGTATAATCGGAAAAAGGCCTATACCTTTTACCTTGTTATTTTACATTTAAAAACATGAATGCCGAAAGGTTTAACGCTTACCGAATTATGTGGGTTTTAGTATTGTACGACCTTCCAACGGAAACCAAAGCCAATATGCGGGATGCCACTAAATTCCGTAAAAGGCTTATCGACGATGGGTTTACACTTTTTCAGTTTTCCATGTATGTACGCCATTGCCCAAGCCGCGAAAATGCTGAAGTTCACATCAAAAGAGTAAAGAATATCCTTCCAAAAGCCGGAAAGGTAGCCATCATGTCGATAACAGATAAGCAGTTTGGCGATATAGAAATTTTCTTTGCTAGAAATAAAGAAGAACCTCCAAAAGGCTTTCAACAACTCGAATTGTTTTAATTTTCAAATCCTAATTCAAAATTTAATCCGTTGATAATAAACGGATTAAATTTTGAGGTTGTGTGATATCCCAAAGATATCGAAAAATGAAAGCAATTCACAACAATTAACAATTTTGCTTTGTGAAAAATTCGGTTGTGTGATATCCCAAAGATATCGAAAAATGAAAGCAATTCACAACAGCGTACCAATATTATCATTCGATCCATTTGTTGTGTGATATCCCAAAGATATCGAAAAATGAAAGCAATTCACAACTGACCAGCTGTTTCTACTAAGTCATAGAAGGTTGTGTGATATCCCAAAGATATCGAAAAATGAAAGCAATTCACAACGGGGCTCAAGATTTAGCGGATTTCTTTAAGGTTGTGTGATATCCCAAAGATATCGAAAAATGAAAGCAATTCACAACCTAAAAAATTGCCTCCTTTAAACAGTATTGTTGTGTGATATCCCAAAGATATCGAAAAATGAAAGCAATTCACAACATTGGGTAGCGTTTGGCACAACTGGGTGCGTTGTGTGATATCCCAAAGATATCGAAAAATGAAAGCAATTCACAACACACGCAAATAACCCACTTACAACCCAAACGTTGTGTGATATCCCAAAGATATCGAAAAATGAAAGCAATTCACAACATCAAACAATTACGATGTTATTTTCATAGAGTTGTGTGATATCCCAAAGATATCGAAAAATGAAAGCAATTCACAACAGTATGCCGATCGCCTTAAAGTGGAGATTAGTTGTGTGATATCCCAAAGATATCGAAAAATGAAAGCAATTCACAACGCAATTAAATGACGTTTTAAAACTTCAGATGTTGTGTGATATCCCAAAGATATCGAAAAATGAAAGCAATTCACAACCGAAATAGAGTTAGGTTTACCTGTAGAAGAGTTGTGTGATATCCCAAAGATATCGAAAAATGAAAGCAATTCACAACCCTCTGGAGGTTTTCATATTCCTTATCGGGGTTGTGTGATATCCCAAAGATATCGAAAAATGAAAGCAATTCACAACAAATCTAAGGTAATAACCGGATCGGCCGTGGTTGTGTGATATCCCAAAGATATCGAAAAATGAAAGCAATTCACAACAAAAACACCAAGCACCTATGAAAGTTGTAAGTTGTGTGATATCCCAAAGATATCGAAAAATGAAAGCAATTCACAACAGACCAACTACACAAACCAGCATTAGATAAGTTGTGTGATATCCCAAAGATATCGAAAAATGAAAGCAATTCACAACAAGTAGACGAAAACGGTGAATTTAGCATAGGTTGTGTGATATCCCAAAGATATCGAAAAATGAAAGCAATTCACAACACTCTTAGACACAGCGTACAGCGCAGCAACGTTGTGTGATATCCCAAAGATATCGAAAAATGAAAGCAATTCACAACTAATGATATGGATTTTAACTGATGAAGAAAGTTGTGTGATATCCCAAAGATATCGAAAAATGAAAGCAATTCACAACGCATATCGAAACAACTACAGCTTGCTTGAGGTTGTGTGATATCCCAAAGATATCGAAAAATGAAAGCAATTCACAACGCGCAGTTCCTTTTGCGTGTTATCAGTTAAGTTGTGTGATATCCCAAAGATATCGAAAAATGAAAGCAATTCACAACGATGCGTTACGCTTGATATTATGGGGATTAGTTGTGTGATATCCCAAAGATATCGAAAAATGAAAGCAATTCACAACCTAGATTTTCTACTTTATGATGTTGTTATAAGTTGTGTGATATCCCAAAGATATCGAAAAATGAAAGCAATTCACAACGTAAAGCCGTACACACTCTATTTCTTATTAGTTGTGTGATATCCCAAAGATATCGAAAAATGAAAGCAATTCACAACGCTAGAAGAATCATTAAAAAAATCGGCGGCGTTGTGTGATATCCCAAAGATATCGAAAAATGAAAGCAATTCACAACGGCGGCAATCGACAGGTTTCAACAAGATCCGTTGTGTGATATCCCAAAGATATCGAAAAATGAAAGCAATTCACAACCAGTATTTATGTCGAATCTTCCTTTTCCTAGTTGTGTGATATCCCAAAGATATCGAAAAATGAAAGCAATTCACAACATCCGGTGGATTTGCCCATGGATTTTATAAGTTGTGTGATATCCCAAAGATATCGAAAAATGAAAGCAATTCACAACTATCAAAGCTTCCGTTAATAGCATAAGTAAGTTGTGTGATATCCCAAAGATATCGAAAAATGAAAGCAATTCACAACTAGATGGCGCAAATCCAGTAACATTAGACAGTTGTGTGATATCCCAAAGATATCGAAAAATGAAAGCAATTCACAACGAGGAGACAGAATAGGAAGCGGCAATAAAAGTTGTGTGATATCCCAAAGATATCGAAAAATGAAAGCAATTCACAACATGTTATCCTATATAGTTTTCTTGTATTTAGTTGTGTGATATCCCAAAGATATCGAAAAATGAAAGCAATTCACAACGTGACTGGGTTTGCTTTGGCAAACTATACTGTTGTGTGATATCCCAAAGATATCGAAAAATGAAAGCAATTCACAACTATCCAAAAGATATGTTTTTGAATCCTTAAGTTGTGTGATATCCCAAAGATATCGAAAAATGAAAGCAATTCACAACTATTAGAGCTTCCGTTAATAGCATAAGTAAGTTGTGTGATATCCCAAAGATATCGAAAAATGAAAGCAATTCACAACGTGCCTGGGGTTATCAGGAATAATACCTTTGTTGTGTGATATCCCAAAGATATCGAAAAATGAAAGCAATTCACAACATGTCAAATCAAATCGCAGTAACAGCAAGTGTTGTGTGATATCCCAAAGATATCGAAAAATGAAAGCAATTCACAACATGTCAGACTTTTTGAACAATTTATTCTTTGTTGTGTGATATCCCAAAGATATCGAAAAATGAAAGCAATTCACAACTAGAAACTGCGGTTGAGAAATTCTACTTTGGTTGTGTGATATCCCAAAGATATCGAAAAATGAAAGCAATTCACAACTATCTACACTTTTGTGGTGTTATCTACGGAGTTGTGTGATATCCCAAAGATATCGAAAAATGAAAGCAATTCACAACAGCATCACAATACAAAAAATCAAACTTAAGGTTGTGTGATATCCCAAAGATATCGAAAAATGAAAGCAATTCACAACGGGTAGACCATACAACACCCGGATACTTAGGTTGTGTGATATCCCAAAGATATCGAAAAATGAAAGCAATTCACAACGGCGCAAACTTCCTAGAATCAACGGAAGCAGTTGTGTGATATCCCAAAGATATCGAAAAATGAAAGCAATTCACAACTGGCTAGGCCGTGTGTTTGCAGCAATTGCAGTTGTGTGATATCCCAAAGATATCGAAAAATGAAAGCAATTCACAACGTATTTTATATATCTAAAGAAGTTTGGATTGTTGTGTGATATCCCAAAGATATCGAAAAATGAAAGCAATTCACAACGCAGTAATAGTTACGACAGAGGAAATTAAGTTGTGTGATATCCCAAAGATATCGAAAAATGAAAGCAATTCACAACAAATCATTGATGCTCTTGAAACTTACATGGGTTGTGTGATATCCCAAAGATATCGAAAAATGAAAGCAATTCACAACACGATTCGAGCAGCATTAAACCACATTATTTTTAACTTACAAACTTTTTTGGACAGTGTCCCTCTTATATTTTAAAGAAGCACTTATGTGATAATTTCAATAGGTATGTTGTATTCTTTCTTATCATTTGCATAATAGGTTATTACCGAAGGCAATTCTGCTCTGTAATCGGCATCGTTAAAATTATTTTTATCTAAAACAAATACGATTGCGTTGATCTCTTCTCCTGCCGAATTAATGTGTTTTCCAGCTTTTGCCTCTCTAATGCCAAAAGCTGCTTTCCATTCAACACTTTTATTCTGAATAGCTTCTGCTATTGTTGCATCCGAAACTTGCTCCAATGTAATTGAAGTTTGTCTTCCTGCTGGCACCTGACTTGGGTCTTGTGCCTCCCCGGCAGGAATTTCTGCTCGAGTGCTCTCGTATGCCAGTTCAGAAATAAGTGGGTCTTGAACAATGCTTTTACCATCTTGTGAGGCAACTGTTTCGGTAGGTTGGGTTGTAGTGGAAGTAGAACCAGGCATTAATTTTGTTTTTGCCCATTCCCAAATTGTATCGCTAAAAACAGCCGAGATAAAACAGATAAACAAAATAACATATGGGTTTATTTTATCGCTGTTTGTTGTTGTTACCAAAGAAAGACCACCTTTTATAGAAAGATAAACCACTAAGGCTGCTGAGAAACCTCTAACCAGTACCACTATAATTTCATAATAAATTAAGCCGTCTGTTCTTTCACCTTCTGGATTTACATTTGCAAAACTAGGTTTACTAAATGCGCCCAAAACCGATCCAAATAAGGCAAAACCGAAAAGACCGATAATAATAACTAAGTTTTGCGATTGTTCGGCTAAAGCCCATTGCGCGGGATAAAAAAAGCTGGCACTTGTCTCAGCCTTCTCCTCTTTTTCTGGGATATCCATAGTAATAAAACCAACAAATAAATTCCTCATTTTTGCTTTTTCTCTTCTCGTTTCAATACGATTCTTACTCGTATCCTTCAAAGCAAAAGGATACAACTTTGCTGTTTGAATAGAAATCGCTTGATATCGATTAAAAACCTCTTGTTCATTTATTGTGCAAAAATCAGAATATTCGCTCATCAATTGAGCAGCAAAACAGCTCTTTTGAAACTTCCCCATTATTTTTGTTCGGATAAATCGCCTCTTATAATCCTCTGCGCGATTGGCAATGTTGCGCAAGAGGTTATTTTTAGACGATTTTAATTGTACAGAGATTTTCAGCCCCTTGCTTTGGCTTTCTAATAAAGAATTTACATCATTATACATCACTTCCGTAATGGAGTCAACCGCAATTTCCTCAATATACTTTGTACTTAAATCTCTTCTTTTATCAATCTGTTCATTAAAAGCAAATAAGGCTTCTTGCTTTGAACCTGTCTCTTCTTCGAGCAAAGGCAGCGCAATTATAGCAGATATTGATAAATAAATCCCCAAAAGCAGCAATATTAGTGCTATTGTATTTCGAATAACAATTGTTCTTTGCATGACCACGTTACTTTAAATTAAACATTCTAGATTAATTTATCCCAAAAACTTGCCCCAGTAAGTATCTGGGCGGTTAAAAACTGTTGGCGGTGTTTCTTGTATCGATCTTCCGTGATTATTTCTAGAATTACCAGAACTGCAATGAATAACCTTGGTCATTCTGCCTGCCGTTACTTGAGAGACCAAGCCCACATGCCCGACTCTTGATTGTGCACCATAGACTACAATACATCCAGGTTCAGGCAAGGCTAATCGATCAAATATTCCCGTACTCGACAGTATATCGGCCTCCATTGAGTCGGTATTGATCCAACCGCCAAAACTGTGTTTATAAAAAGGAATAGTACTTTGTCGCGAAAGACCTAGAACCCAACATACAAAGCCACTACAATCGCAAAAACCGGTTGAAGAAGGTTTTGACAATGTCGGGCTCATTCCTCCAGCGCCCATCCTATAGGCAATGTCTACTCCTACCATTGATCGAGCGCGCTCGACCAAATTATTGTTGTGCGTTGGAAGAGTAAAAACCACATCAGAAGGTACGTCTTGCATATTAGGAACTTGTAGTTGCTGCCCAATAAACAATCGATTAGGATCCAATAGGTTATTTAATGTAATAAGACTATTTAGAGGAACGCCAAACCGTTTGGCGATCCTACTCAGGGTATCTCCCTGTACTACCGAGTAAATCATATTTTAGCCAATAAAAATTACATTCATATTCACACGTTCATGAAAAACAAGTTTTAACGAATTACACTCCTTTCGAAAGTTTGATGCTGTTGATTACATCCTCTTGCTCTTTATTCAAATCCTTCATATTCGCATCAATTTCGTCCAAGACATTTTTGTAATCCTCAATCAATTTGGCCAGTTCAGTTTCTAATCTAGCCACTTCCTCCGTTGCGTTATTTTCTTTCAGGGTGTTAATGGAAATTTTCATTTTGGCTATCCCCTCATCAAATTGCTGCGCCACTTTTGCGCGTTCTTGAAGCAATTGAGCACGTATTTCATTAAAAATCACATCTACCTGTCCGCCAACTTCCGTAACCAAGGAATCGTTCATTTCATTGTTGGCAAGAGCCACTTGCGATTCCATTTCTTTACCAACTTCTTCAAATTCAGCTTCTTGTTCGCGGAGATCTCCACTTAAATCACGCAAATAGAATTGAGGTAAATCGAGTTTAATGGTTATAGTTTCCATGCTAAACACCGGCTTATCGAAGGATATTTCTTGCTGTCTGGTTGAAAATTGCGGCATATCGAGTTTAACTTCCATTCTTTTCATGGTAACCACCGGAAAATCCATGTACACGCATTCCCATTTTATGGTGCAAGAAGGTAATTTTGGAGGCCAACCACCACCGCCTTTACAAACGGTTACCGGTTTTTTGGTGATGCACCGGGTTTCCATTTTCGTTGTCGGAACATCCCAGCTAATGGTTTTTAGCTCCATGGTTACAACTGGAACATCGAAAATAACCCTTTGTAGTTCTTTTCCTATTCTTGGGATATCGAACTTAATTTCCGTTGTTTTAAACTTAACATCAAAGGTTACGTTTAAGGTTGCTTCAACATTGTTGGGCTCAGGAGAGTCGTCCGTAATTTCGTTTATTTTTGCGGCGCCATTTTCTTGAATTTTTTTAATTCGCTCTTGAAAACGTGCTTGAATTTCATCTAGCTTTTGCTGAATGCGTGGGTCTGTTTGATCGCTCATTGCTTTTTAATTTTAGTTTTCAATTAATAATTATTATTGCCAAATGCCAATTCCACTATTTCCCTTCTTATATTTTTAATTTTATTCCTAGGGCCAGCAAATCAGTTTTTACGAAATTACTGGTTGGATCTTCTCCGTAACTGTAGTCTAAACCGAGTCCAAGGTTCGTTTTCCCGCTAGGAAAAAAGTTAAAGCCAAGGATTAACCAACGCATATTGCCTGTTTGGTATAAATCATCGTTAAATACTTTGCGATAGGTAAAATCAAAAGTCAACTGGATGTATTGATACTCTTTGCTGGATAATGGATAAAGCTCAAACCACAAACGACTCGCCCACATGCTTGCATTTTGTTTCCCTCCCTCCATCTTGTGGTAATATTCAATGCCGGTATAGGGATAATACCGAAGAATCGGCGAACCATTTTTCCCTCGAATCATCGCTCCCGGCTCCCCTGCATTTTTGCCTGAGAAACTTAAAAAAGCCGTTGTTTGGGTAGTTTTTAAGTCCTTCACATAATCTTTTTTATAATCGAATGAGGATGTTAGTATGGGACGACTAAACCATTTTTCACCTTTATTGAGAAGCAATTCTGTACCCAAGCCAGCAGAAAAATTATTCTTCTTTTTGCTATCGTCGTTAATGGTATTTTTGTGCCATTCTACTTTCGGGAATATGGACCAAATTACCGACGAATTAGGCAGTAATTCAAAATCCGCTAACTTAATTCCGGCATCTATCACTGTAAAATATTTCTTGTTCTCGTAATCGCTATTTAAAGATATAGCGGCCGCCTTCGACTCATTTTTCGAACCGTCAAATGTTCTTCGAATTTGAAATCCTTGCTTAGCTAACCAGCTGGTAGCTTGGTTAATTTTTAATACTAAAGGCGGCTGAACGGTCACACTATCGTGTTTTACCTCTTGAGCCATAATTACTTTGCCTATGGAAAAACAGAGCAAGAACATTACAATCTTTTTCATTTTAGTTGAATTTTTCGGTAATCAAATCAATTAGCGCTTTAACGGTTAAGCCACTTTTTCGTACCTCTTTCATTAAAACAGTGTTATCAGGACGATGTGCTTTTACATATTTTCTTAAATCAAGCGTGAGCATTCCCAGACCTTGATGATTCATGCTAAGTGGCGGATCAGCCAAAACATATGCTTCTTCAATCAGGTTGATAGCAATATTCGCCTCATCAGCTATTTCACTGAGTACCTTTTGTTTAATTTGTTCTTTTGTTTGCATTTTAGTAGCGTTTAGGTTTAGTATAAAATTTTGAGGAATTTGCTTTAAATAGCGACATTTCATCGTGATAAAAACAAACACACTTATTTTCTGCATCGTTTATTAATAATGGCCAATTGACTAAAACACCGCATTCAAAAAAATCACAGCAATCGCAAAGAAGTGTGGGTGTTTTAACACTATTCTCTTCTTTAAAATAATTAGGATTCATTTTCATGTTTTTCTCTCTTAATTTGTCTGTTATTTAAAAGCTGAATTGAAATGAACTTCGTTTCAACTATTCAAATCTACCTCCATACAAACAACTCACTCCCATACTTATAACTGAATTTAAAAGCGTTTTTTCCTCGCAAAAAAAAGGGGAAAAACACCCGTATAAATTTCAAAATCAAATGGTTAAGTTTACGTAATCAAATTAAACAACATGAAAAAAAATAACCTATTATTTGCGCTCGTTATTGGGTTAATGAGCGTAGTGCTAGCATGCACACCTGAAGTTAATGAAGAAGAATACAGAGGAACTAAAGCCATTTTAGATAAGCCTGTTAAGTACGAGCAAGCAATCGCATGTCTTAAAAAATATCAAGAACCGCTTAACGTTTCTCTTAAAAAAACCGAATATGTAGGCTTTAATAAAGAAGCGCTCCAAACCTGGCTAAAAAGCATTGATACCGTAGGCACATACGACACTATTCGAGTTTCCTTCGGCCGATATACTCCAAAAATTTTAGAGGACAACGGTAAAGACCCTAAATTTAAAAACAGATTGACCATATTTTTCTTTCCTTATAACGGCAATAAGCCTGCTGTAAAAGACAAAGTAAAAGGACTTGAAGAAGAATTCATTGATCCGTTTAACATGGGAGAGGTTCATCCATAATGGTATTTTCTGTACAACATTATTTCGAACTTCTAAGCTTTTTGGTAGCCCTATGCTTTATCAATAAGCTTAGAGGTTCGTTTATGATAGCCCTTGTACCCTACCTATTTGTAGTGCTATTGGTTGAGATTTCAGCCAAATATCTCGTTCTACGCTACAATTACAACACGGGAGGCATGTATAACCTGATGAATCTTTTCTGTCATCTTTTTTACGGCTTCCTTTTCTATCGCTTTGCGGTTGCTAAAGAGTTTAGGCAAACCATTTTAATTTTAATTGGCAGCTACGCTATCGTTTCTATTTTTTATTATTCCATTACCTCGTTCTACAGTTTTAACCATTACATCATCACCATTGGAGGGATCATTCAGGTGTTTTTTGCCTGTTTGTATTTTTATCAATTTCTGTTGGATGACAGCCACTCGTATCATCGCCATTACTCATCAGGATTAATCATCGCCTCTGGTGTATTAATATTTTATTCTGGAATTGCCATATGTTTCTCGCTTTATAACTATATTAGAATGAATGAATTACTATTATTTGGTGTACCCTTATACAACTTCATTCCTCGTTATCTTAGCATTATTTTATATCTTTTAATCTCTCTAGCTATTATCGTATGGAAAAAGCCAGCGAAGACATTGTACTAGCCATTATTGTTGCCAGCATTATCCTCGTTATTTTGGCTGTTTTTACGACCCTTTTCTTTTTGGTTTTTGTGCGAAAAAAGCGAATTATGGAACAAAAAAGACAAGAGCTTCAACGCAATTTCGACCGTCAATTGCTCGAAACCAAACTCGAAATACAAAATCAAACTTTAGAAAACATTAGCAAAGATCTTCACGATAATATCGGCCAAGTTCTCTCCTTTGTAAAACTTAGTCTATCCATGTCGATAGCGCAAAGCGAAGCTGAAAAGGATTCGAAAATAGCCGAAAGCATACAGCTTATTGCCAGCTCAATTGTCGATTTACGCGATCTTTCGAAAAGCATGAGTTTCGAGCGACTAAAACAAGTTGGCCTGGCCGAAGTGATTCGGCATGATGCAGAAAGAATAAACCGCAGCGGTATGGTAAAAACACATTTTGAGCAACTGGGCGATCCAGTTGAAATGCCCCACCAAACTATGCTTATAATTTACCGAATTTTTCAAGAACTAACCAATAATACCCTAAAACACGCTTTTGCCAAACGCTTACTTATTGATCTTTCTTTTAAACAAAATGAACTGCAACTCCGCATAGCGGATGATGGTGTTGGATTTAATAACGATACGCTTGAAAAATGGCAAGGCTTGGGATTAGAGAATATTCAACAACGAGCGGCCCTTATTGGTGCCAGGGTAGCGCTATTTTCAACGCAAGGTGCAGGCTGTACAACAACCCTTTCTCTTAAGCTTTAATTAACCGTAAGATGAGTAAAATATCGATCGCACTTATTGACGACCATAAACTTTTCCGTAAAGGCATTGCTTCCTTAATTGAAACTTTCGGTAATTATGAAGTCATTTCTGATACCGGAAGTGGAGCTGATTTTATGGCTTCTATTATCTCAAAAACACTTCCAGAAATAGTCCTTCTCGATTTAAATATGCCTATCATGAATGGACTGGAGGTTGCCAATTGGTTAAAACAGGAACACCCTTCAATTGCGATCATTGTACTTTCTATGGTTGATGATGAGGAATCAGTTATTACCCTAATTAAAGCTGGTGTGAAAGGATATCTCTTGAAAGATTCTGAACCTATGGTTTTTAAACATGCTTTGGATACAGTAGCCAATGGCGATTTTTATTTTCCTGCGTTTGTTACGCGCTACATGGCCGAAAAAATTAAACGACCTGAAAACAAATTGGAACTTAACGCCAGAGAAACCGACTTCTTAAAACTGGCCGCCAGCGAACTTACCTACAAAGAAATTGCAGATAAAATGTGTGTTAGCCTACGAACTGTTGATGGATATAGAGATGCTCTTTTTGTTAAACTGAACATTAAAAACCGTGTTGGATTGGTGTTGTACGCAATTAAAAATAAACTTGTCGAAATATAAACGATTGAACTACCCTGACCAAAGGATAAAAAATTCAATTTATTTTAAAATATTTTTTGGTACTGAATTTTATATTTCTATATTTGCATTCCCAAACGGAAACAAGCTTTATTTTTAAAGCTGTTCATGCGAAAGTAGCTCAGTTGGTAGAGCACGACCTTGCCAAGGTCGGGGTCGCGAGTTCGAATCTCGTCTTTCGCTCAAAAGGCTTTCAGGATTGAAAGCCTTTAAATTTAAAAGGTTAATCACCTGCTCGGGTGGTGGAACTGGTAGACACGCAGGACTTAAAATCCTGTGCACCTAAAATGCGTGCGGGTTCGATTCCCGCCCCGAGTACAAAAGCTTCGAAAATTTCGAAGCTTTTTTTATTTACACGTATTCTACAATAAACTTTCAGCGCTAGAAACTAGCGCTCCTGAAAGTTTCGAAACAAGCGACAATACCGCTCCGAAAGTATTTCCAAATAATTCAATTTGTAACTCAAATCATCATAAGGAGATAAACTTGTATATTCTTGTTCATATTCCCGGCTTCCATTGCATATTGGAGCGGCAAAATTCTGTTCCAAATTCTGCGCAATGCGTTCTAACTGCTGGTTTTCTGCTTCAAGGCGAATATGCTGCCCAGCAGATAAATATAAGGAAGTTATGACTGCATTCATTTGGTACAACATAATCTGCATGGTATATAGCACATTAAAATGAATGTCTTTCGTCATAGGCTCTTGCTTGGCTGAATCAATTGCTTCTGATAATTCTGCAAAGCTCATATTTGCATCTTTACGTGCCATTCGCTTACCTGTATTATTCTTTTGAAAATCAGCCAAGAGCGCTGTCCTTAAAAACACAGCTGCTTTACTGGCAGAATCATTCAATTTATTGGTTAACTGCCTACTATCCCATACTGGAAAGATATAAGTTGCGACTACCGAAATAAAACACCCAATGGCAGTATAGATAATCCGATCATGAATAATATGATCGAATTGACCGTGATAACTACCCAATGTTAATATTACGGCTGGCGTGATACACAACACACTAACGGTGTAATTGATTCGATTAAAAGCATAAAACCCAAGCAAAAAGACAATAGAAGCAGAAATAAGCATTACCGGGCTTTTTATAAAGTATACCAATGTTAAACCAATGATAGCCCCAAAAATGCTTCCTTGAAAGCGTTGCTGATTTCTTTTCCAGGTTAATGAAAATTTAGGCCGCGCGACAATTACAAGTGTCAAAAAAAGCCAATAACTGTATTTACTGGGCTCCATTTGCCAAATCAAGAAAAAACCAAAAATAAACGCTAAACTTAAACGAAGCGAAAACCTAAAAATGGGAGATTTTAAAGAAAGATGCTCTTTGATTGAAAATTGGTCGCCAGTAAGAAATAAGGGATACTCGATTGCCGTCTCGAGGTTTTCATTCTCATCAGCTTGTGGAGGCAGTATATTTTGCCGAATCATTTCTATATTTTGCGCAATCGCATCTATATTCGCTGCTATTTTCACGACTATTTCCTTTGCAAATCCGGTTAGCTGCCGTTCTTCCATCGCCAATTGTTGCCTGGTGAAAGTGTAGCTTTCAATCCGAATTCCTTTTTTTCGAGATGGTTTTACCGCCCGCACATGACCACCCAAAGCCTCCAACTCATCGGCTAAAACACCAATCAACTCTGCAATATACTGCAAGCTGGCTTCGTGAGCTAAGGTTTTTCGAATAAAGGAATAATCGTAATGCAGCGCATTCAACTGTTCGTGTAAATCAATTAACAATACAGCACGCCCCAATAAAACTTGACCTTTTTTATTGTCTGGCTGCATGGCCAATTTATCGGTTAAAAGCAAATTTCGAATGAGTTCGTGCTTTTGATTTACTTTAATGTGCAACTTAATAGTTTCTTTCTGCTCCGAATCAAAAGGTACGTTTAAATCATAATTTTTTGCTTTACTTCGCAAAAAAAGAGCACTACTCATTAAACACTCAAAAATAGCATGATGCAAGGAACGGTATGGACGAATAACTATTTGCATCATACTAACCAGATAATACCAAATACCGCCTACCAATAAATACAAACTAAAATAAACAGGGTGAACGGGATGCAAGCCCATCACAAACGTACCTACAATTAAAGCCATGGTACCAATAAGGGCTACATTACGTCCATAAACCGCGATAATGGAAAACAGGAAGGCTAAAGCCGTAACAAGTATCGCCAATAGCAAGGGTTGGTTTAACGAAAGTGAAACCAACAAAGTGGTGAAAAAAAATATTAGGATACTATAAATCGCTGTTTTAAGTTTGTTGAGCGTATTATCAGGAAGGTCTGTTAAACTAATTAAAAGAGCCCCTACTCCAATTCCCGTTGCTGCATCAATATTTCCTAAATAAAAGAAAATAACAATTGGCAAAACTACTGTAATCGTATTTCGAAGTGCATCAGAAAAATACTCTCCTAAAAAGAAATAGGTAATATTTGCACTTATTCTGTTTTTATGAATCATGTAACCCAAATACTTGGTTAGTACTGCGTGCAAAGGTAAGATGTTTGGTAGAATAGTTTGTCTGAAAACGATAATATTGTTTTTTTGTATCAATAGCACTCGATTACCTCTCACTCAAATTTAAATGGAGCATAAAAAAGGCACAAAGCAAAAAAGGTTAGCTTTTTTATAACCAACCCCTTTCTCCTATCCTTTAAAAACTATTGAGATACCTCTTCAGCTTCGAATACGTAGCCGAAATTTTTAAAGGTTTCGTTTGCCGCGCGAATGGCATCGGCTTCCGCTTGCGGGTTTGTAGCATACTTATTTAATACGGCAATAAAATTTCCCCACATCATTCCGGTTGCTTCACCATACCCTGAAAAGAAGGATACTCCTGCTGTAATACCTACTTTTTCCAACATTTTCACAATAATGCTACCTCCCATGATGGAACCTTCTAATACATACAAAGCACCCAAAGCTTCGATGGTATTGGTAATTTGGGGTACACGGGTTGCAGGCAAATCGCTCATATCCGCCCCTAAAGCAAGTATGTCTGATTTAATATAACTCGCGTTTCTTCTTTCATCATAATCGGGCAATACTTCTTTCAGAATAAAAGGCTTAATGGTCTCTTCAATGTGATTAAAATAAGCATAAAAACATTTTAAAAGAGTTGCGTAATCACTGTTGCTTCTAATCGACTTTAATTTTTGCACCACTTTTTTCTCTAAATGCTGATGCTCGGTTTTGGTTGCTTCTTTAATGCTGGCACTTAACATATTGGATAAATTATTCTTTTGGATTAGGCACAAACATATCGTTTTATTTATATTAATTCTAAATAACAAACAGCTTTGTTACTAAAATAGCGTTGTTGGATAATAAGACTTCTGATTCCAACGACTTAAAACGCATCTAAATGATTTTAAACTTGTAGCCATTATCATACATTCATCTTTCAAACATCCTTTTCCCTAAACTGAAGTCTGCTGTAAAATATTCACTCAATCTGGCATAGAGGCATAACCAGTACATTTCAATGCCGTATATGAACGGAATTATTTAAATATAAACGAGTTATTTATTTTTTGTGTAAATTGCGCCTCAATCAAAAAATCCTGTAACAAAAGTTTTAAAAAAGTAATGAGATTAGCTGCAATAGTATATCCCCCCTTGCTGTTGCTACTCTTATCGTTATCCAGTTTAGCACAAAACCTTCCTACAAACAATAATAAGCTTCGTACCAGTTGTCCGGAGGCGGCTCAATATTATGCTAAAGACAGCATTAACATTGTAACCTTTGGCGCCAGCACGGTAGAAGGTGTTAAAGGTGTTGGTTTTCAGGATTATCTTAAAGCCAGTTTTATCAACTGTTACACAGGTAAGGTTATAGACATTACCAATCATGGCATAGGCGGTCAAACGACATACCAGGGCTTACTTCGATTAGAAAATGCGATAAGCGGCAGAACAGGCTTTATTGTGATTGATATGGGCATAAACGATGCCGTTGCCATTAATGCGGGTAAGCAAACCGTTGCCAATACGGAAGCAAACATGCGGGTTATTATTCAGGCGAGTTTAAATCAGAAATTAGTACCCATTTTATGTACGCTTCAAAATGCTGACGACAGGAATAACGCCAATCTCGTTAAAGTGAATGCCTACATTAAAGAAATAAATGCCATTTACAGACGACTGGCTAAGGAATATAAAATTTATTTGGCGGACGTTAATTTTGCCATGCGAAGAGATTTTTCGTTGTATCAAGACGTTTTTCACCCCAATGCAAAAGGCTATCAATTGATCAGTTATGTTATTTTTGACACCATTAGTAAGGCAATTTTCGATAAGTTTTTGATGTTTGTGGTCAATCAGAACTACCCAAACCCGGCTACTACCGTAACCTATTTAGACATTGTTTTACCGGAAACTGATAAAATTAATGTTCAAGTGTACGATATAATGGGCCGTTTAACCTATACCGCGCTTAATGATTATTTAAATACAGGCAAACACACCTTGGAAATTAACACTTCTTCTTTTGTTCCGGGTGTATATTTCTTCAAAATAAGCTCTAATACGGGGCTTTACAACGCGACGAAGAAGTTTATTGTAGCAAAATAGTTGTTGCTGAGACCTAAGGTTTTCGAAACCTTATAGGTCTTGTGGATTCCTAAACCTTGGCGAAGCGGATACTGGCCTCGCGCACAAGGCCTGCAGGCGTATGAGCAAAGCAAAGGGCTACCGTTAAAAAGAGCTACTGTTCCTGCTTTTCTTCTAATTTTTAGCACGCATTCTACAAAACTAATTACTAACACCTTTGGCAAAAAGGACCTATAGTTGTATTTTTGAAACTCAAAAAAAAACAGGAGTAGATTTGGATTATTTAGAAGGATTAAACCCACAGCAACGAGCAGCAGTAGAAAACACAAAAGGACCGGTAATGATTGTGGCTGGTGCCGGATCGGGCAAAACCCGTGTAATTACGTATCGAGTAGCTCATTTAATACAAACCGGAACCGACCCTTTTAATATTTTGGTTTTAACCTTTACCAACAAAGCGAGTAAAGATATGCGCGAGCGTATTAGTAAAGTGGTGGGTGCTGAAGCTAAAAATATTTGGATGGGTACGTTTCACTCTGTTTTTGCCAAAATTTTACGCGTTGAAGCTGAAAAAATTGGTTATCCAAGCAACTTTACTATTTACGATACGGATGATACGAAAAGTGTAATTCGTGCTATTTTGAAAGAAATGCAGCTGGATGATAAGCTGTATGCGCCTAATTTTGTGTACGGCAGAATTTCGTCGGCAAAGAACAATTTGATTTCGGCAGCGGAATACATGCGCAACGACCAGATTCAAGCCGAAGATATCCAAAATAAACGTCCCATGTTGGGGCAAATTTATGATACCTACAGCAAGCGTTGCTTTAGAGCGGGCGCCATGGATTTTGACGATTTGCTTTTCAAAACCAATATCTTGCTTAAAGATCATCCTGATGTATTAAATAAATACCAACAGAAATTTAAATATTTGATGGTAGATGAGTATCAAGATACCAACTTCTCGCAGTACACCATTGTTAAAAAACTTGCTGCTGCATACCAAAATATCTGTGTGGTGGGCGATGATGCACAAAGTATTTATGCCTTCCGTGGAGCAAATATTCAGAATATTTTAAATTTCGAACGCGATTATCCGGATTTAAAAGTCTATAAATTGGAGCAAAATTACCGCTCCACCCAAAACATTGTAGAAGCCGCTAACAGCATTATTGCCAACAATAAAAATCAACTGGAAAAGAATGTTTTTTCGGATAACCAAGTGGGTGAACGCGTAAAAGTATCTAGAGCTTTTACCGATAATGAGGAGGGTAAATTAGTTGCCGAATCGGTTGTCCAAGAGCGCAGCACCAACGGATTGAAATATAGCGACTTTGCTATTTTATACCGTACAAATGCCCAAAGTAGGGCCATGGAGGAGGGCCTACGAAAGCTCAATGTTCCGTATAAAATTTATGGTGGACAATCTTTCTACCAACGCAAAGAGATAAAAGATTTAATCGCCTACTTTAGAGTAACTTTTAATCCAAAAGATGAGGAAGCGATTAAAAGGATTATTAACTATCCGAAACGCGGTATTGGTGATACGTCAATTGACAAAATCATTGTAGCTGCCGACCAGCATGAAAAAACCATGTGGGACGTAATTAGCAACCCGCACATGTTTGTAGATGGTCGTTTAGCGAATCAATTAAACGATTTTGCGATGATGATTAACAGTTTCGCTGCCGAAGCCAAAAAACTGGATGCCTACGATGCTGCTTTATTTATTGCGCAACATACCGGCATTTTAAAAGAATTATACAACGATGATAGTGTGGAAGGCCGCAGCCGATATGAAAATATTCAGGAACTATTAAACGGTATTAAAGAATTTGCCGAACGTGAAGATATCGAGGAAAAAGGCCTCGATGTTTTTATGCAGGATGTAGCCCTTTTGACTAATGACGATAAGGATGGCGACAAAAATAAAGATACCGTTTCGTTGATGACCATCCACTCATCGAAAGGTTTGGAGTTTAAAAACGTGTACATTGTAGGTTTGGAGGAGAATCTTTTCCCTTCGCAAATGTCGGTTAACTCGCGTAGCGACCTGGAAGAGGAACGTCGTTTATTTTATGTAGCCATTACACGTGCTGAAATAAAACTGACGCTTACGTATGCTACTTCGCGCTACCGTTGGGGGACTTTAACAAACTGTGAACCAAGTAGATTTATCGATGAAATTAATCCACGATTCTTAGAATTGGATGTAAAACCTATGACGAAAAGCAGCATGATGTCGGAAGACTCTGATAGCGAACGTAAAAGTTGGACTTCACAACCACGCAATTTCATGAGCAAAGCGAAGCCTTCTGCTGGTGGTACAACCTCTGCTCCTCCTGTTCGTCCAAAAACAACTGCTATTTTGGCGAAAGCACACGTTCCAAGCTCAGGCTTCGCTCCTTCGCAAGCACATGAGTTTCAAAATGGAATGGAAGTTGAACACGAGAAATTTGGTTTCGGAAAAATTGTTAGCTTAGAAGGTACACTCCCCGATGTTAAGGCAACTGTATTTTTTCAAGGGCTAGGAAACAAACAGCTTTTATTGAAGTTTGCGAAGCTGATGATTGTTAAAAATTAATGTTGAGGCTTTGGAATGCTTGTTCTTTGTTATTCCAAAGCGCAAAATTTTTCATTAGCTGAATGCGAAGAAAAGCTAGCCATTTCCTAATTAGAAATGCTTTCTGAATAATCGGAACACGTTGTACCGCAGCATGACAGGAAAATTTTTGAGCGTTAAGCTTTGAAAACAAACGTTCAAAACAGCACTTAGTAACCGAAGAACGTCCGTCAACCCCGAATGCTCGGGATGTACCCCCAGCAGTGGGAGAAAACAAAAACAGGTGCAAAAACATTCGAATGTACACAACCGAGCATTGTTCTATTCAGTTTTGTGGAAATAATTAAATTTTGGTTACAAAACCAATCCCCACAAAACCAGCGATATTGTTTTTGTTTTGCGCAAAGGGTGGGTGCCCAAAGCTGCCTAGCCGGATTGACAAAGGCTTTTGGCTACTTTTAGCCCACAAAAGTAGATGCCCTGCCGGCAAGGGAAAGAGCGCAGGCCAAACAAGTGAAGAAAATACAATGTTTTTACCACAAAACACACTGAGGATTTTCACAGAGGGCCCGGAGTTTTATTTTCATACCGTAGCAAACACAAAAACCCGCTGTCATCCTCAAGCGCAGGATCTCTAAGATAAATGTTGGTTACAGTCCTAAAATTTCCTATAAGAGATCCTTCCTTCGTCAGGATGACAAAAAATAGTGCATAAATCATGTTTTTTGAGCAATATGCTTGAAAACAAACATCCAAAATCACCGTCATTACCCCTTACAAAACCTCATTTTTCAACTTGAAAATCCCCAAAATTATCCTTATCATTGGCTTCGGTTCTCGATAAATAAACCATGCAACTTACTAAGTTAGAAATCAAGGGATTTAAAAGCTTTGGCGATAAAGTTACCATCAATTTTAATGAAGGGGTAACGGCTATTGTAGGCCCTAATGGTTGCGGAAAATCGAACGTTATCGATGCCATGCGTTGGGTATTGGGCGAACAAAGCACCAAAGCTTTACGGTCCGAAAAGATGGAAAACATCATCTTCAACGGAACAAAAAACCGTAAGCAAGCACAATTAGCAGAAGTTTCACTGAGCTTCGATAACACCAAAAACATCTTGCCAACCGCCTATTCACAAGTAACTGTTACGCGTAAATTATACCGTAATGGCGATAGTGAATACCGCCTAAACGATGTGCAATGCCGTTTAAAAGACATTACCGATTTATTTCTTGACACCGGAATTGGTTCTGATAGTTACTCGATCATCGAGCTAAAAATGGTGGACGAAATTATCACCAATAAAGAACATAGCCGCAGATCACTCTTTGAAGAAGCTTCCGGAATATCAAAATACAAACTACGTAAGCGACAAACTTTCAACAAGTTAAAAGATACGGAAGCCGATTTAGAACGTGTAGAAGATTTACTTTTTGAAATTGAAAAAAACTTAAAAACACTCGAGAATCAAGCAAAAAAAGCAGAGCGTTACTATAAACTAAAAGAACAATACCGCGATTTAAGCGTGCAGCTTGCTACGCACCGTATTTCCTTTTTCAGAACCGATTTATCCGCTCTTGACACGCAAGAGCAAGCTCAACAAGTAAATAGAACTGAGTTAAGCACAAAAATCGACACACTGGAAGCCGAATTACAAAAATTAAAACTAGGCAGCATCCATCAAGAAAAGAATTTATCCATTCAACAAAAGGCCACTAACGAATTAATTTCGAAAATACGCGCCTACGAAAGCGAAAAGAAGGTTAAAAACGAACAAATGCGTTTCTTACAAGAAAAAGAAACACGTTTATCGGCCGAGCTCGAAAAAGATAAAAATCAGGTCAACCACATTAAATACAACATCAAGCGATTAAACGAAGAGGTTGTCAATGAAACCGAAATTTTTAATCGTCTTGAATCGGATTTAAAACTGCTAAAATCGACACTTGATACCTTACGCGAGCAACAGCAAACGGAAAAAAACAGAACCGACAATCTCGTAAAATCGGTTAACGACTTACAAAATCAAGTATATCAATCGCAAAAAGAAATTGATATTTTAAATATTCAAAAAGACGCATTGGTACAGGAAAGCAACAGGAATGTTGATGATACCGAAACAAAAACCAATGAATTAAAAGCTTTTGACCATGCTTTGGCCGAACTCGACATCCAAATTCGAGAAAAACAAAGCACTATTAAACAATTAACAGAAGCTGAAGAATTACTCAAAACCAATTTGGCAGAGGCCGAGGCGAATGTAAGTACAAACAAAGAAAAACTTACCGCCGAAAATCGTAAAAAAGACGCGAAACAAAACGAATACAATCTAACTAAATCGTTGGTTGACAGCTTAGAAGGATTCCCCGAATCCATTCGTTTCTTGAAAAAGAATAGCGCTTTTGCCAAAAATGCCTTGCTCTTATCCGATATCCTATTTTGTAACGAGGATTACCGCATCGCCATTGAAAATTTTCTAGAACCACTCATGAATCATTACGTGGTTGAAAAATACAGCGATGCCGTTCAAGCCGTTAATTTATTAACCGATAATAGCCGAGGAAGGGCCAATTTCTTTATTTTAGAAAACATAGAACACAGCGAAACTAGTACGCAGCAATATCCCGACATGGTTTCGGCATTAAGTGTTATTGAAGTTGATAAAAAGTACCAAGCCCTTTGCAACTACTTATTGCAGCATGTGTATATCGCCATTGGCGAGCAAGAAAACCTGTTTAAAATCAATCCATCAGAAAAAATTACCGTTTTAGCTAAAAATGGTAAATATGCCCAAACCAAAGTAACATTGGCTGGTGGTTCAGTAGGCTTATTTGAAGGAAAACGGATTGGTAGAGCCAAAAATTTAGAAAATCTAGCAAAAGAAATAAAGGCTTCAGAAACCTTAATCAATCAATACAACGCGGCCATCACGCAAGCCAGCGATACCATTTTTAACCTGAAAGAAGCGTCAAAAATTAACCAAATTAACGCCTTTCAACAAGAGTTAAACCGTTTAAACAACGAGCATATATCGTTGCAAACCCGTCGCGATCAATATCAGGAGTTTATCACCACCAGTGAAAACCGCAAAACAGATATCGCACAAAAAATTGTTTCCATCGAGCAAGCCCTTTCCGAAAAATTACCCGCTCTGGTTCAAATGCAAAAAAAGCAGCACGAAGACCACTTTATGCTGCAAGAGCAACAACTTAACTATCAAGAAATTGCCGAACAAGTAACCGAAACAGCGGGAAAATACAATCAAGATAACATTCGCTTCCATCAACAACAAAACAAACTTTCTAGTCTAGAAAAAGATTTAGACTACCGTTTTGTACAAGAAGAAGCCCTCAATAAACGCATCGCTCAAAACGAAAAAGACTTGCAAGAAGCCTTGACCGAAATTGCGGCTACCTTACAGCATACCGATTTAAACGACGATACGCTTCTTGAGATGTACAAACAGCGCGAAGAAATGGAAAAAGGCCTTGCAGAGGCCGAAAAAGAGTATTTCGAGAGCAAAGGTAACATCAATGAAACCGAAAACAATTTAACCTCTATTCGAAAAACGCGCGAAGATGCCGATTTTCTTTTAACAGAAATCAAAGACAAAAAAAACGCACTCAAAATAGACCTAAATGCCTTAAAAGAACGTTTAGCCGTTGAATTTAACATCGATATAAACGATCTTTTAGAAACCGAGACAGAAGTAACCGAAAGTGAGTTCGATCTACGCCAGAAAGTAGAAAAAATGAAACGCCAACTCGATGAATTTGGCGCCATTAACTCCATGGCAATGGAAGCCTATAAAGAAATGGAAGAACGTTACACCTTTATTCAAAACCAGAAAAAGGACCTTAACGCTGCTAAAACAGATCTTTTACAAACCATTAAAGAAATTGACGATACGGCTAAAGATAAATTTATGCAAGCTTTTACCCAAGCTCGCGAGCATTTTATCGTGGTGTTCCGTTCTCTATTTAACGAAGAAGATAGTTGCGACTTAATCCTGTCAGACGTTAATAATCCTCTAGAAGCGGATATCGACATCGTGGCGCGACCGAAAGGAAAACGTCCCCTTTCTATCAATCAGTTATCCGGAGGAGAGAAAACCCTCACCGCAACCGCACTCCTATTTTCATTGTATCTGCTAAAACCGGCTCCTTTCTGTATTTTCGATGAGGTTGACGCACCATTAGATGACACCAACATCGATAAATTTAACAACATCATCCGTAAATTCTCCGATCAATCACAATTTATCATCGTTTCGCATAACAAACGGACCATAGCCAGTACCGATATTATTTATGGCGTAACCATGGTTGAACAAGGCGTTTCGCGCGTAGTAGCTGTAGATTTAAGAGAAGTAGCCGCTTAATATCAGCAAAACAAAGCCATCCTGCATCGCAAACAGTAGCCCTGCTTTACATTTCAATCTTTTTGCACGCTTTTGTGACCGAAATTTAAAGCCGAGCAAAAAGGATTTTCATTTCAATCAGGTTTAAAAACATACGACCGTACAAATACCTGCGTTTAAAAGAATCAGCAAAATAGTATAAATTACCTATCTTTAAAAACAGATTTCGTTCAAAAAGATGCACATGAAAATATTCTATATCCTGCCACTGGCGCTCAGCTTAAGTTGTTGCTCATCCATCAAAAAGCAAAACAACACCAGCAATACCAAGCTTGACACCCAATTATTAAAAGATGTAGAAATATTATCTTCCGATGCGTATGAAGGCCGCAAAACAGGCACTAAAGGCGCAGAAATGACCCGCCAATATATCAAAGCACGCTTTAAAAAACTGGGGCTAAAATCGTATCCACAACACATAAATTATGCCCAAGAATTCAGTTTTAAAACCAGCAAAGGAGAAGTAAACGGCACCAATTTAATTGGTTATATCCCTGGAAAAACCAATAATGTAATCGTTGTATCGGCACATTACGATCACCTGGGCATCAAAAATAACGAAGTATTCAACGGAGCAGACGATAATGCATCCGGAACCGCTGGTTTATTAAAAATTGCCACGTACTTTGCAAAAAATAAACCCACCAACACCATCATTTTTGCCTCTTTCGATGCCGAAGAAATGGGATTGCAAGGCGCAAAAGCCTTTGTAGCCAATCCTCCGGTTGCCTTGAATACCTTGGCAATCAACCTAAACATGGACATGATTAGTCACAGCGACAAAGGCGAGCTGTATGTGTGTGGCACCTTTAAATATCCTGAGCTAAAAAAATACGTAACCACTACCAATCCCGAAATTAAATTACTATTTGGACACGACGACCCTAAACTTGGCCACGATGACTGGACAAACCAAAGCGATCAAGGAGCTTTCAATGCCAAAAACATTCCTTTTTTATACTTTGGTGTAGAAGACCATAAAGACTATCACAAAGCAAGCGACGAGTATGCAACCATTACGAAAGCTTTTTTTAGTAATGCAGCAAACACGGTTTTAGAAGTGGTAAAAAATATCGACCAACAAGCTAATTTGCAAAAAAGCTTAAAAGATAAAATGATTATGAATGGAAATTAAAAAAGGGGAAAAATCCCCCTTTTTAATTTATTGTGGTACGTAAACCACGTATTTTGTTTCAAAAAAATCTTCTTTAAAAAAATCAGCAAGCGGATACAATTCTGCTTCTAACTTCGATTCTTTAATTTCTTCGGTTAAATCACCACCTTTCAGGTATAAAATGCCGTTTGGTATGGCATTTATCGATTCTTTTTTAAACTTACCCTTTACCCAAGGATAAAATTCCCCTAAACGGGTAACAGCCCTTGAAATCACGAAATTAAACTTTTCGTTAATTTGTTCAGCACGTGAATGTGCTGCGCGTAAATTTTCCAATCCCAAAGCAGAAGCAACCTCCTTAACCACTTTAATCTTTTTTCCAATTGAATCTACCAAGTAAAAGTTAGTTTCGGGAAATAAAATAGCCAACGGAATACCTGGAAATCCACCTCCGGTGCCAACATCCAATACACTTTCTCCGGGTTTAAAGCTGCAAATTTTGGCAATCCCCAAAGAGTGTAAAACATGGCGCTCGTATAATTCCTCAATATCTTTCCTTGAAACAACGTTAATTTGCGAATTCCAAAAATTATACAAATCAAACAATTGCGAAAACTGATCGCGCTGTTTTTCGGTCAAATCAGGAAAATAATTAAAAATAATATCGGGTTTAACCTCAGGCATAGTACATATTTATAAAACGGTGAATGTTATTTCCATCTCGTTTTTTTCCTTCCAAACATGGCTAGAAAGCCGTTCAAAGTTAAAAACAAAAACAAAAGTATATCTAATATTGGGAACCACCAACGTAATCCACCACAATTTAATCGTTTTAAAAGCTTCGGGTAAACCAAAACGCGTACAAAAATGCTCAAAGCAAAAATTCCTCCAGCTATGTATCGCGCATCCGTACGTAAGAACATGCACCCTATCCATGCAACATAAAACAAAAACTGAAATATTACCTGCACGCTCAGAATAAATTGATGTTTTGCTTTATACAGCTTACCTGCTCCAAAATGGCGTTTTTTCTGACGTAAATAACCGCCCCAAGTCGTGTTTGGCTCACTCCATACATGGCTATCAGGATGTATGCGAATGGTTGTATTGTTTGAAGTGGCATGCGCATTTACAAATAAATCATCATCCCCAGATGGGATATGAATATGCGATGCAAAACCCTTATTTTTAAAGAATAGCGATTTTTTGTACGCCATATTCCTGCCCACTCCCATATAAGGCATACCCTTTAACGCAAAAGAAAGATAATTTACCGCGGTAAAAAAAGTTTCAAAACGGATGAGTGCATTTAGCAGGCCTTTTTTGCGCATATAAGGTGAATAACCCAATACAATTTCCTCGGCTTCGTCTTCTGGCTGTTGCATACACAAAAGCCAATTTTCAGAAGCTGGTGTACAATCAGCATCGGTAAAAACCAACCAATCGTATTTAGCGGCTTTAATGCCCATGGTGGCCGCAAATTTTTTCCCAGCAATAAATTTATCATTATCGGGAACGGTAACTACTTTTAAATTACTGTGTTTTTTGGCAAAATGCTCCAAAAAATCGCCTGTACCGTCCCAACTTCTATCGTTTACCACAACCACTTCATAGTTTGGATAGTTTTGATTTAATAAAACTGGCAAATATTCTTTTAGATTTTTAATCTCATTACGGGCGCAAACAATAACACTTAACGGTTTTAATGCTGTAGCTGGAACCTCCTCTACCTTTGCATTGGCTAACCTTAAATGAACAAATAAGACATAATATAGTTGCACCAATAGGCAAAAGCCTAAAAAAGAAAGCGCAGAAATTTCAAGTAGAGATACAATCACGGTAATTAAATAAATAGGCGCAAATTTCTGATTTTTAATCTGTAAAACACTTTTTTGTTGATAAAAAATTAAACAAAATTATGCCCTCAATTTTTGTTATTTTTGTCCAAATTTTACCCAATAAATTACCATATGAATTTTAGTTTACAAGCTAAAGATCCGCTTTCAAAAGCCCGCGCTGGAACCGTTACCACTGCTCACGGGGAGATACAAACCCCTATTTTTATGCCTGTAGGTACTGCAGGAACCGTAAAAGCGGTTCACCAACGAGAGCTTAAGCAAGATATTGAAGCCCAAATTATTTTAGGAAACACGTACCACCTTTATCTTAGACCGGGCTTAGAAACCCTTGAATCGGCAGGTGGCTTACATAAATTTATTGGTTGGGACCGCCCAATTTTAACCGATAGCGGTGGTTATCAGGTGTATTCGCTAAGCAAAGTACGCAAAATAAAAGAGGAAGGTGTTACCTTTCATTCGCATATCGATGGCTCAAAACATTTATTTACGCCGGAATACGCCATGGATATTCAACGAACCATTGGTGCCGACATCATCATGGCGTTTGACGAATGTACGCCCTACCCTTGCGATTACACCTATGCTGCAAAATCTATCCAAATGACGCATCGCTGGTTAAAGCGCTGCTGTACACATTTTGATAACACAGAGCCAAAATACGGCTTCGACCAAACACTTTTTCCGATTGTTCAAGGATCTGTTTATAAAGATTTAAGGATAAAATCGGCAGAATTCATTGCTAGCATGGGGCGCGAAGGGAATGCGATTGGCGGTTTATCAGTAGGCGAACCAGCTGAAGAGATGTATGCCATGACCGAAATTGTATGCGATATATTACCGTACGAAAAACCGCGTTATTTAATGGGAGTTGGTACGCCAATCAACATATTGGAAAACATTGCGCTTGGCGTGGATATGTTTGATTGCGTGATGCCTACACGTAATGCCAGAAACGGCATGTTATTTACCCGTAATGGTATTATTAACATCCGAAACAAAAAGTGGGAAAACGATTTCTCGCCATTAGATGCAGAAAGTGATTTACACGTTGATCAGGTAACGTCAAAAGCTTATTTACGCCACTTGGTACACAGTAAAGAGATGTTAGGCGCGCAAATAGCGACACTGCACAACCTTCATTTCTACCTATGGTTAGTGAAACAAGCGCGTGAAAAAATTATTGCCGGCGAGTTTTATGAATGGAAAAACAAAATGGTCAAAATACTCGGAAACAAGCTTTAAAATGAACATATTAAAGGGAAGGTTAAAAATTATTGACCGCTTTATTATCGGCAAATACTTGGGCACATTTGTGTATACCCTGGCTATATTTGTGGTCATTATTGTCATTTTCGATTTATCTGAAAAGATGGACGATTTCATGAAAAGCGGACTCAGTTTATGGGGAGTTTTTTCGCAGTATTATGCGGGATCCATTCCCTTTTATGTGAATATGTTATCGCCATTAATCAATTTTATAGCGGTAATTTTCTTCACAGCAAAAATGGCCGACCAAACCGAAATTGTTCCAATTTTAAGTGGTAGAGTAAGCTTTAATCGTTTTTTACTTCCATATTTTATTTCCGCATCGGTTATTTTTTCGGCCAATTTAATTTCGAACTTATACATTTTACCCTATACAAATACGCTAAAAAATACCTTCGAAAATAAATATGTAAAACGAAACGACCCCTCCACAAAAGAGAATATCCACATGAAATTGGATAGCAAAACGTATATCTATATTCAAAGTTTTGACAACAAAACCAATTCGGGATATCGCTTTACATTAGACAATTTCGATGGTGATATCTTAACGAAAAAGATTGTTGCAGACAACATTCGATGGGATCCTGTAAAACGCAAATGGCAATTAACCAACTACTCTATTCGAAAAATAAACGGTCTAAAAGAAACCATGATTTATGGGAATACCACTCCCAAAGACACGATTCTTGATATGCGTCCGAACGATTTTTCCGCCTACGATAACGTGGTACAAAACCTCGGGACAAAAGAGCTATCAGAGAAAATCAAAAAGGAAAAAATCCGCGGAACTGGTATCATCAACGACCTCGAATATGAACGCTTAAAACGGTATTTACATCCTTTGTCAGCTTACATCTTAACGTTAATAGGCGTAGCCCTATCCTCGCGCAAGGTACGCGGTGGAATTGGCGCTTCGCTAGGTATCGGAATCATCATCAGCTTTGCATACATTGTGTTCAATCAATTTGCACAGATGTTCTCGACGAAAGGTGGTTTTCCGCCACTTATTTCCGTGATGATTCCAACTATTTTCTTCGGATTACTTGGTTTTTACCTACTTAGAAGAGCTCCTAAATAAATGGATAACACAAAAAAAAATCTACTCATATTACATTTTACAGTATTTATCTGGGGCTTTACCGGAGTACTTGGAAAAGTAATTTCAATCGACGCGGTTCCAATGGTTTGGTACCGCGTTTTAGTTGCAACCAGCACCTTATTAGCCTGGTTTCTGCTTACTAAAAAGAATTTAAAAATTACTAAAAAGCAATTCTACCAATTCTTTCTTACAGGCGCAATTGTAGCCATCCATTGGATCTTTTTCTTTCACGCTATTAAAGTTTCAACAGTATCTGTTGCACTAGTTTGCTTATCTTCTTTTACGTTGTTTACCGCCATCTTAGAACCACTCATAAAGAAGCAAAAAATTCATCTCGGCGATATCCTTGTGGGCCTCCTAATCATCTTCGGAATTTACTTAATCTTTAAATTTGAAGGGCAATATACAACGGGCATTATCTTTGGGTTATTAGCAGCTGTGGCCTCTAGTTTATTCTCAACTATAAACTCTACGTTGGTACAAAAAAGTGAACCATCTATTATCGGATTTTACGAATTAATTGGTGGATTCTTTTGGATAACCCTTTACCGATTATACGATGGAAGCTTACTAAACACCCCCTTTAACTTAAGTCCAAACGACTGGATTTACATCGTCATCTTAGGAACTTTTTGCACATCGCTTGCCTATGTTGCAGGCGTATCTGTCATGCGAACTTTATCCGCATTTCGTGTAGCTTTGGTGACCAATCTTGAACCCGTTTATGGTATTATATTGGCGTATATTTTCTTTCAAAATAAAGAACAAATGACCAGCGGATTTTATGGGGGAGCCGCCATCATTTTGGCGTCCGTCTTTCTCTATCCAATCTATAAAAAAAGAAAAAATCACCTATAAAAATTAGGTGATTTTTTTTTTACTCCAACCCACAATAATCTCTCAAATTGAAGCAAAGAAACAGCACAAAAATTTAACGATCTAAACAACCCAATACCCCCTCTAAACACCTAATCAAACGCACTCATTTCAACGCTAAAACCGAAGTAAAAAGCCATTCAAAAAACCCACATACCTGCACATTATAAGTTCGAAAAAAACACATACAAAAGCAAGCTATAAAGCCTTAATTTATTCAGCAACGAAGGTCTAAAACTTAGCTAAAAGTATGTTTATTCAAGCCCTATAAACGAAAATTTGTCTCTGAGCTAAAAAGAATCAAACAGCTACAAAACAAAATATAAATAACTGAAAATCAGTAAAATAATATAAAATACAGTTATTACACTTAAAACCACATGAGATTGCAAATTTCAGTCAATATTGCAAGGAAATTGCATTAGAAGGGCAAATTTTGCGTGGTTTTAAGTCAAAATTTATACAAAAAACCGAAACATAAAGCGCTTTTTTGCTAGAAATTCACTCCAAAAATCCTTAATAATCTCTTGATTTTCAGGACTACGTGTGCCAAATTTCCTTTCCACCTAGACGAATGAACCAAGCAAAAAGAAAAGAAAACCCACCGAAAAACAACTCAACTTCTCTCACTTCACAACTCTTCACTGCAAAAAACCAGGCCCCAAAAACAAGACAAAAAGTCATAATACTGATTTTATAGCGCGCAGCAATTCTTCAAGAAATTAGCTTCGAAGACAATTTTTTGTATACAAAACAGGTTCAACATCCCTGAATTTCTTGTTAAAAAAAGACGCTAAAAACAGCAAATTGGACATAAAATTCAATCGATTTTTCAAGGAAAAATTTCATAAAAAACTTTCAAAACTTAGCCGAAGGAAGAAAAAATTTCAGCAAAACGGAGTATATTTTAAAAAAAAGAGAACAGAAATTTCGCATTAAATAGAATTATCACAGCAGCAATTTCACATACAGATTTAAAAAATGAGGCAAAAATTTTCGCTAAAAACCGATTAAATAGTGTACATTAAAGCCTTTATTTTAGAAAACAAAAAACGAGTCATTTTCAGCCTTAATTCTCCTAAACAAACACAAACAAAACACATAATCGGTTAGAAATAGGAAATATATCAATCACAAATATTTAATTAAAAATCAATAAGTTAACAACTATAAACTAAATTAAAAATTCAAAATAAATATCAACTAAAAAAAATAAAAAACTAAAAATTTTAGCAAACAATTAGACAAACAAAAATGATAATGAATAAAAGATTAATTATCAGTACATTAACAACATATACATTAAGTTTAATTTCACTATCAAGTTTTGGGCAAATTTTCAGCAATGCTCAAAACCCACTTAGTGTAAAATGGAACTACATTTCTTCAGGAGGGTTTAAATTGATTTATCCAAAGGAGATGGAAAAAGAAGCCCAAAGAATGGCCAACACCCTACCCTACATCTATCCCAAAGTTGGACTAAGTCTAAGGGATAAAAACACCTGCATCCCCCTCCTCTTACAGAACCAAGGAAGTATCGCAAATGGCTTTGTTCAGCTCGGCCCAAAGAAGTCAGAGTTCTTCAGTACGCCACCTCAGTTTTTCGACAGCCAGGACTGGCTGAACAACCTCGCTGTTCACGAACTTCGCCACGTTGCACAGTTTGACAAATTGACATACAACCAGAAAAAGCCATTCCCCGAGTTGGTGTACTTCGCTTATATAGGCGCCGCGGTCCCGACTTGGTTTTTCGAGGGCGACGCAGTCGTGACTGAGACAGCGCTTACTTTTTCGGGTAGAGGTAGACAACCCAATTGGATTATGCCTTTTCGTACTTCAGTTTTAGAGGGCAGAAAATTTTCGTACAGCAAAGCATATTTGGGATCAAACAAAGATGTCACACCTGGCTACTATCAAACCGGTTTTTTGATGTCTGCAAACATGCGTGAAAATTATGGTCAGTTCGTTTCCGATAGTCTATTGACCGACATCAAAAAAAGGCCCATTAGATTGTATCCTTTTTCTCGAAGTTTAAAAAAGATTACAGACAAAAATACGCGTCAATATTTTCTTGCCACGCAACAAAAAGTAACTGAAAAATGGGAAGAACAAAATCAAAAAAATAAATCCGAAAACTACCCTTCGCTGAATGAAAAAACGCGCTACGCCACAAACTATTTTCTACCGGTTCGGATAAATGAAAACGAAGTACTCGCGCTCAAAGAAAGCAAGGCCGAAGCACGTTATTTTTGTTTGATTAAAAACGATAAAAGTGAAGAACGTTTATTCGGAATTGGCTACCAAGAATACCCTTGGTTTAGCTACCAAAGCAACCTCCTTGTTTGGGACGAAATTAGAAACGATCCACGATACAAGCAACGGAGCTACAGCATTATTTGTAGCTATAATTTTAGCACTAAAAAATTCAAACGATTAAGCACCCGAAGCAGACTCTTCTCTCCTAGCCTATCGGCCGATGGAAAAAAAATTGTCGCGGCACAGGTTGACCTAAGCAACCGGTTTAATTTAGTCATTTTAGATGCCGCCACCGGGAAGAAATTAAGAACGATTGAAAATCCAAACAACGACATTTTACAAACCCCATCTTTTAACCAAGCGGGAAATCAAATCGCTTTTATCGCGGTAAACGAAAACGGAAAAAATCTTAAAGTCGTCCACCTAGACCACCACAATACCCGCACGCTGATTAGCGATAATCGTCAACAACTCAGCAGACCTTTTTTCAGGAATGATAAAATTGTTTTCAATGCACAGTTTAACGGAATTGATAACCTGTACGATGTGGATACGACCACCAAGAAAATCATGCAGCTAAGTGCAGCCAAATACGGCGCCTTTCATGCCTCGCCAAGTACCGATGGTAAAATCACTTTCAATCAATACCAACTAAACGGAATGGAAATAGCGGAAATGGATTTTCAGGAACACGCCGTTGAAACGAACACGTTTGTGGATTTCACGAAGGCAGCGGAACAGCAAGAAAATGTAGGGAGTGTTTTCACCAATATCCCGCAAGAAAAATTTGAATCAAAACCATACAAGCAAGGCTGGAACCTCTTCAATTTTCATAGCGTGGTTCCTGTTATCGATGACGAATACACCTATGGACTGGAATTGCAATCGAATAATTTATTAAACACCATGAGCGTGTATACCGGTGCAAAATACCACCGCGATTTGAAACGCTTCGAATATACCGCTGACATCAATTATAAAGCCTTATATCCGGTTCTGAGTGTACTTTATCGCAACAGACCTAAAAGAACGTTCTACCGCTCTAAAAACACCGTTCAGCAAGGAGATTGGAGAGAGAACTTCATCAAGTTAAATGCATCGCTCCCGTTTTCGTTTTCAGCACGCAACCAAAACTATTCATTTGCCCTCAATGCTGCCACTAGTTTTACGCAACGCTATGCTACTGAAAATATGCCAAGCAACTTCATCACCACATTAAAATTTCCGCTTGAATACAGCTTCACTTTTAACCATAGCGTGCGAATGACCGAACGTGACATTGCACCGCGATGGAGCCAAATTTTTAGAGCCAGTTACAATCATCAACCTTTTGACAAAAATTTAGGCGGAGAAATTTTGGCACTCGAAAGCTTTTTCTATTTTCCCGGGATTGCCAAGAATCATTCCTTTTTGGCAAGCTACAACTATCAAAAAGCGACCGGTGTAAATCAATACTCCATTGAAATTCCAACGGTTTATGGGTACAACACTATTTTGGCAAAAAATAAATTACAAAACACACTTTTGTTCAACTATCGTTTTCCTTTTGCTTTTCCTGATTGGGAGCTTGGTTCGATTGCTTATATCCGAAATTTTAGAGGCGGACTTTTTTGCCATTACGAAAACATTGGGATAAACACCAATTTTACAGAACCCAAAACTTACGGCTTTGAAGTCAATAGCAGTTTAAATCTATTGCGCTATCTTCCGGTAGTTGATGTTGGGGCGCGCGTAGTTTTTGTTAATAAAATTTACAATCAAAATCCGATATTCGAGTTTTCTTTTAATTATAGCTTTTAACCATGAGTGGAAAAACCATTTTTATCATCATCTTAACAATTTTACTAACTGTTTTCTTGTTTCTAAATACCGATGAAGTTCCCTTCAACTTTATCGTAGTAACCAATGTGCTTATCCCTAAATTGGTGGTTATTGGCGTGTGTGTACTGGTTGGTTTTATTTTAGGCTTCATGGCTGGCAGACCAAAAAAACCAGTAAGCAGTAGTTACGACAGCGAAATTGAAAAAAACATGCAATCGGGTAACCGAAACGAATTAAGCGATGAAGACCGAGACTACATCAGTTAAATCCAAAAAAAATGCCTTGAAAAAAATCAAGGCATTTTTTTAACTCTCCAGTCATTACGTCAAATTAGACATCGCTCCCATCACTTCTCCATAAAGCAAACCACTTCCCCCTCCGTAATGCTGCAAAATCTTAATTCTTGGCTGTAAAGCGATTATTTTAGCTCGTAATGCCTTTTCACACCCTTCATCTATTCCATTCCCAAGTAAAACGAGGTCGATGAGTTGCTTTTCACATTCCGCGATTGCTTCCTCATCCGAACAAACACACAAACCTTTCCAGTCTGCCTGTGCATTCAGCAAGCGATTCATCACCTTGGTTATTTCGGTATCGCGACCGATGTAGAGGATTGTTATGAGCATCTTTTACCGTATTGAAATGAGCTTTTCAGCAAAAAACTAGTTTAATTCCATTGGAACATCCATAAGCAGCACTTCCGCGTCTTGAGAAATTGCTTTAAAAGTAAGTTGATTAGTATCCCAAACCCCTAGCCCATCTCTTTCAGTTAATTTCTGGCCTTCAATTTCAACCGTTCCTTTAATAACAAAGGCATATACGCCGTTTCCAGTTCTCTTAATCGAATAAGTACTTTCAAATCCAGCATCAAACTGACCTAATGAAAACCAAGCATCTTGGTGAATCCAAACACCTTCATCATCGGCATTTGGCGACAACACCTGTTGAAAGTTATTGCGATAGGCAGCAACATCCAAAACCTGTTGATCGTAACGTGGCGTAACATTCTTTTTATTTGGAAAAAGCCAAATTTGAAGCAGATTTAACTTTTCATCCGCTTGTGCATTAAACTCACTATGACTTACTCCGGTTCCGGCACTCATCACTTGTATTTCGCCTGCTGTAACTACTGCCGAATTCCCCATGCTATCTTTGTGCGCAATGGCACCAGTTAAGGGAATGGTAATAATTTCCATGTTATCGTGTGGATGCGCTCCAAAACCCATTCCACCATCAATAATGTCATCATTTAATACTCTAAGAACCCCAAAATGCATTCTTTCCGGATTGTAATAATTCGCGAAACTGAATGAATGATGTGCATTTAACCAACCATGATTGGCATGACCGCGGGTGTTTGCCTGATGCAAAATGAACTGTGACATAATTTTCCTTTCTTGTTTATGACACAAATTTAAACCATGCCAACATACAAAACATTGATGTAGGATAAGAAGTGATTGTCAATAGGTACATGCATCATCGATTCAATTCTCTCAGCGCATTTAAAGCAACCCAGTTTGCTTTTTTATTTTTTTGTTCGAGAATGTTATTGGCTGTTTGAATGGCTCGTTCGCGTAAGAACTCGTTTCGCTTTCCGATTTGACGAAGTGCCCAGTTTACTGCTTTTTTCACGAAATTTCTCGAATCGCTTGCTTCACGTTCGATAATGGGCAGAAACCACAAAAAAAGTTCGTCAGGTTCTTTTTTAAGATGAACAGCTGCCGAAGCCATCAACACAAAACCGGCACGCTTAACAAATTCAGGCTCTGCCACGGAATAAACCAGCACTTTATCCTTAAAATAAGGCGTTTTAACAAACAAATTCGCACAAGCTTGATCACATATATCCCAAGAATAAAAACTTCCTACCCAGTTATCAAATTGTTCCAAACGAACCTGCTTATAGTCGCCGATAAAACAAGCCAATAGTTTTGCTTCATGAACATTCGTTTCCCAAAGAGCTAGGGATAACTCTTGATTTTTACCAATTCTTTTTGCCAATGCCCGAATTTTGGGTACACGAACTCCATACGCCATGGAAGTATCAATACCAAAATGGGCCATTTTAACATCAAACCCAGGCTCGGCCAAAGATTTTAATTCACTTAAAATAAAATCAATATCATTCATAACTCTAATATAACGTCTTTATCGCATTAATTCAACGAGGAAATAGGTCGTGATTACAAAAAAAATGCTCCCAAAAAGCATCAAACTTTTTTGGGAGCATGGTCATTTGCGATTCCTCATCTCTTCGAGGCTTAAGCATCTTAATCTTGTAAAGCTTGTTGTATATCGGCTAAAATATCGTCAATATGTTCTAAACCGATAGAAAGACGAATAGAACCTTGCTCTATTCCCACTTCATTTCTTTGTTCTTCGGTCAACTTGCTATGCGTACTCGTTGCTGGATGCGTGGCAATGGAACGGGTATCGGCCAAGTTTGCTGAAATAGAGAACATTTTCAATCCGTCCATAAATTTACGCGCTCCTTCAATACCGTCTTTCACCACAATGGTTACAATTCCGCCACCTTGTTTCATCTGCTTTTTAGCAATCGCATATTGCGGATGTGATTTCAAGAAAGGGTATTTTACCAATTTAATTTTTGGATGTTTTTCCAAATATTCCGCTACTTTCAATGCATTTTCGCAATGACGGTCCATACGAAGGGCTAAGGTTTCCAAGCTTTTCGATAAAATCCAAGCATTAAAAGGCGATAAAGACGGTCCACTGTGACGCGCAAAACCTTCAATCTCGGTAATATGTGCTTTTGTCCCTAAAATAATTCCGCCTAATGCTCTTCCTTGTCCGTCGATGTATTTGGTGGCCGAGTGTATCGAAATATCAGCTCCCAGTTTAATCGGCTGTTGTAAATAAGGTGTCGCGAAACAATTATCTACCACCAATAATTTCTCATGTTTTTTAGAAAGCGAAGCCAAAAATTCTAAATCGATGATATCAATTCCTGGATTAGAAGGGGTTTCCACAAAAATAATTTTTGTGTTTGGCTGAATTAAAGCTTCCCATTCTTCAGGTTTATCTAAATCAGCGTACGAATAGGTAATTCCCCATTTCGCAAAAACCACGCTCAATAACTGGTGCGTAGAGCCAAAAACCGAACGACTAGACAACACATGGTCGCCGCTTTTTAAAAAGGCACCAAAGGTGGTGAAAATAGCCGCCATGCCCGTTGAGGTTGCAAATCCGTGTTCAGCACCTTCTAAAAGTGCCATTTTTTCAATAAACTCGGAGGTATTCGGATTCGAATAACGACTGTACACATTGCCTTCTTTTTCATTTGCAAAAAGGGCACGCATCTCTTCCGCATCGTCAAATTTATAACTCGATGTTAAATAAATGGGTGAAGAGTGTTCTTTATGTAAACTACGTTCCGTTTGGGTACGAATCGCAATGGTTTCAAAATTTTCTGATTTCATATTCTTAACGCGTAATTTCTATTTGATTTCGTAACTAAAATTAATTTTTGCAGAGCGACCCAAGATATTGGAAACTGAACAATATTTATCAAAAGTCATTTGCAAGGCTCTTTCCACCTTTTGCTCATTTAAATTACCGGATAAGGTAAAACGAATATCGATTTCATCAAAAATAGGCGGCATTTCTTCATCTTTGCGCGAAGCTGAAATGGCAATTTTAATGTCATCAATTTCTTGTTTTTGTTTCGAAAGGATGTTAACCATATCAATACCACTGCAGCCTCCTAAGCCTACCAAAAGCATTTCCATGGGCCTAAACCCCTTCCCTTCGCCGCCAATGGCTTGCTTTGCGTCCAATTCAACAGTAAAACCGCTCTCGTTTTCTGCTTCAAAATTAAATTTCCCGCTTTTGCGGATTAGATTGATATTCATTTTTATTGTCCTTTGTATTTAGAGGCTGGTATTTAAATTTCAAGCACCATACCTCAATTCAAAACCTTACACCTTAAAGGCTCAGTCCTTAATCAAACATTATAATAAACTACATTGACTTTTTCCAGTTCTGGCAATTTAATGGGTTCATTAAAGAGCGCAAATACCGAGGAACCGCTTCCACTCATGAGTGAAAAAACCGCGCCGGCATTGTATAAACTGTCTTTTATTTGATGAATTTGAGGATACTTCAAAAATACCGAGCTTTCGAAATCGTTGACTACCTTACTTTTCCATGTTGTTACTGGCAAATGTATGATTTCTTTTATGGATTGCAAAGGCTTTTGGGCGGTAATATGCGCATAGGCATCGGCTGTGCTCACATGAATGGGTGGTTTAACCAAAACCTTATAAAATGCTGACAAATCTGTTGCGCAATTTTCAAATTCATCCCCTTTATTGAAGGCATATACTGGCTTATTTTGAATAAAAAAAGCACAATCGGCACCTAGCTTACGCGCATATGCTTCTAATTGTTCAAAAGATAAACCTAGCTTAAACTTCGTATTTAGCAATTTTAGCACAAATGCACAATCCGCTGACCCCCCTCCTAAGCCAGCACCTACCGGGATATGCTTTAACAGATTAATTTGTTGTGGAGGAATGTCAAAATCTTTTTGAATCAACTGATAAGCCTTTACGCATAAATTATCTTGTGCATCCCCCGGAATGTCTATCCCAAAAATGGAACAAGAAGTTTTGTCCGCATCGATAATTTCTACCGCATCATGCAACTGAACCGGATAAAAAACCGTTTCCAGATTGTGGTATCCATCCGAGCGTTTCTCGGTAATATTTAAACCTAAATTTATTTTGGCGTTGGGAAAGGCTAACATTTTTACACATTTATAACGACTCAAAATTCATCTATGACCGATAAATCCCTATCGCATGGCGCAAACATACAAAATGTTTAAAAACAGAATTGTAGTTTATGATAACTATTCGGTTATTTGTAGCCGTTTATCACTCTAATATCGGGAATTACGTATATGAAACAGTATTTAGATTTAATGCAACATGTGTTGGATACAGGCGCTCAAAAACACGATCGAACCGGCACCGGCACCATTAGCGTATTTGGTTATCAAATGCGTTTTAACTTACAAGAGGGGTTCCCAATGGTAACCACCAAAAAACTGCATTTAAAATCGATTATACACGAATTAATTTGGTTCTTATCAGGCGATACCAATATCAAATACCTAAAAGAGAACGGAGTACGTATTTGGGATGAATGGGCCGATGCAGATGGAAATTTGGGGCCGGTTTACGGTTCGCAATGGAGAAGTTGGCCTACTCCAAACGGGCAACATATTGATCAGATAACCAATTTAATTAATACCTTAAAAAACAATCCGGATTCGCGCAGAATCATTGTGTCTGCCTGGAACGTAGCAGAAATTGAGAACATGGCCTTACCTCCGTGTCACGCATTTTTTCAGTTTTATGTGGCCCCGCCTGATGTAGAAAAAGGCGAAACAAAAGGCAAATTAAGCTGTCAGTTGTATCAACGCAGTGCCGATATATTTTTAGGCGTTCCTTTTAACATCGCTTCGTATGCTTTGTTAACCATGATGGTGGCTCAGGTGTGCGATTTAGCCTTAGGCGATTTTGTCCACACCCTAGGCGATGCACATTTATACAACAATCACCTCGAACAAGCGCATTTACAATTGAGCAGAGAACCAAAACCGCTGCCAACCATGAAAATTAATCCAGAAGTGAAAAATATCTTCGATTTTAAATTTGAGGATTTTACCTTAGAAAATTACGAATCGCATCCGCATATTAAAGGGGTGGTAGCTGTTTAGGCAATACGTATCAAGTTAGAATAATGATACAAGAGCAAAGAACAAATATTTTGAGTATTAAGTATCTAGTGTCAAGAGCAAAAAGACTACAGCGCAAAGCAAAATCTAGAAAATTCCTCATTGCTAAACTGGATTTGCGCGAGCTGATGCAATCTCCTTGAGTAGAATAAAGAGTATAAGTAGCAAGTATCTAGTATTAAGACGGGAGAGCAAAGATAAAGGAGCAAAGAATAAAGATTTTGCGTATTTAGTATTAAGATAATTCATACAACCTAGGCTCTCGCTATTCAACAGCTCAGCAATTTAACAGTTCCAACTTAGCCCACTGCAATTCAATAGTTTAGCAAAAAAAACAACCAATGACCAACAATAACCTTTCAATAGCCGTTGCCGTAGGCGAAAACTGGGCAATCGGAAAAGACAATCAACTTTTATGGCACATGCCGGCCGATTTAAAATTCTTTAAAGAAACCACCAGCGGACACACCGTTGTAATGGGACGCAAAACATTCGACTCGGTTGGAAGACCATTGCCGAAACGCCGCAACATTGTCATTACACGCGCAAAAGATTTAAAAATTGAACAGGTGGAAGTGGTAAATAGCTTAGAAGAAGCCATTGAACTAACCAAACAAGAAGAAAAACCTGTTTTCATTGTTGGCGGAGCCGAAATTTATCGCCAAGCTTTACCGCTCTGCAATACCTTGTATTTAACCACCATTCATCATGTGTTTGATGCCGACACATTTTTTCCAGAGATTAACAGAACTGAGTGGGAAGAAATCTCAAAAGAACGGCATCCGGCCGATGAAAAAAATCCTTATGACTATACTTTTGAGGTATTAAAAAGAAAATAAATTCTTTCATCCCCCAAATAAAAACGACAAAAAAAATTACTTTTTGGCAAAACCTATTGAGCTAATTATCAGAAAATAGCGTAAAAATTAGCTTAACATAAAATTAATGTTGATAAATTATCTATTTAGAACTTCTATAATTTAAAAATTTAATTAGATTTGCCGACTTGTTAAAAAACAGCAAAGACATTATTATTTTAAACAAACAATGCAAGGAAAAGGTTTTATTAAGTTTATTGCGATAGTTTTAGCTATCGTTTGTGCGTATGCCCTTTCTTTTACCCTGGTATCATCCAGTGTAGAAAAAGACGCCAAAGACTATGCGAAGGGTGATTTAGCCAAAGAAAAGGCTTATCTAGACTCGATGAGTACCGTAAAAGTATACCCACTTTTGGGCTTTACGTACCAAGAAGTTAAATCGAAAGAAGTTAACTTAGGTTTAGATTTAAAAGGTGGTATGAACGTAACGATGGAAATATCGTTATCGGAATTGGTTAAATCGTTAGCTGGTAATCCTACTGATGCTAATTTTAACAAAGCCTTGGTAAATGCCCAAGCCCAATTAAATGCTGGTGGCAAAGATTACATCAAATTATTTGTAAACGAATTTGAGAAATTAAGCCCAGGTGTAAAACTTGCAGATTATTTTTCTAATCAAAACAACGCTACTCAATTAAAAACAAATTCAAGCAATAGCGAAGTTGAAAGTTTCTTAGAAAAAGAAGCTGAAAGCGCGATTGACCGTTCATTTACCATTTTACGTTCACGTATTGATGGTTTTGGAGTGGTAAGTCCGAACATGCAAAAACAAGAAGGAAGTAACCGCATTTTAATTGAAATGCCAGGTATTCAAGATAAAGAGCGTGTTTCGAAATTATTACAAGGTACTGCTGAGTTACAATTCTGGCAAGTATACGAGGTTCAAGAAGTGTATCCTTTATTAGAAGGCATCAACAAAACCTTAGCTGCTACATTGAAACAAACTACTCCTGCAGCTACAGCTGATACAACGGCAAAAGCTTCCGCTGATAGCAAGTTAGCAAACTTAGAAAAATCGACTGCAGATACAACGAAAGGAGGCAAGTTAGCGGGTCTTGGTAAAAAAGATTCTACTGCTTTACGTGCAGAAGCTTTAAAATCAAATCCTTTATTCGCCGTTTTACAACCGCCTACATACGCAGGTCAAAATGGACAACAACAATTACGTCCAGGTGCCGTTGTGGGTTGGGTTCAACAAAAAGATACAGCAAAAGTAAATGCATATTTTAAAGTACCTGAAGTAGCTGCTTCAATTCCTTCTACCATGAAGTTCATGTGGAGTGTAAAGCCAATGGATGGTTCTAAAGTATTTGAATTATATGCGATTAAAGTAACAAGTCCAGATGGAAAACCTGATTTAGCAGGTGATGCCATTAGCGATTCGCGTGCTGATTTCGATAAAGACAACAAACCAGAAGTAACCATGTGGATGACGCCTGAAGGTGCTGCTACATGGAAAAAAATGACTGCTGAAGCAGCTGGTAACATTCAAGATGAAAACGATAATAAATCTATTGCCATTGTTTTAGATAACAACGTATACACAGCTCCACGTGTAAATGGAGAAATTCCTAACGGAACTTCTTCAATCACTGGTAACTTTACGCAAGCTGATACAAAAGATTTATCAAACATCTTAAAAGCTGGTAAATTACCTGCTCCTGCTCGTATTGCTGGTAGCTACATTGTTGGTCCAACGTTAGGTGCACAAGCAATTCACGACGGTTTAATTTCATTCGTAATTGCCTTTATCGTAATCTTAGTTTTCATGGCTTTGTATTACCACCGTGCTGGTTGGGTAGCTAACTTTGCCTTGTTACTAAACTTATTCTTCATCATTGGTATTTTAGTATCGTTAGGTGCTGTTTTAACATTACCTGGTATTGCGGGTATCGTATTAACCATTGGTTTATCGGTAGATGCGAATATCTTAATTTTTGAGCGTGTACGTGAAGAACTTGCTTTAGGCAGAAACACAGCTTCTGCTATTAAAGAAGGTTTCAAACATGCTATGCCTTCAATCATTGACTCAAACGTAACCTTATTTATTTTAGGTGCCATTTTATATGTATTTGGTAGCGGTCCGGTTCAAGGTTTTGCCACTACGTTGTGTATTGGTATTCTTTCTTCATTGTTTGCTGCTGTTGCAATTTCAAGAGTGGTTTTCGATTCGATGTTGGAACGCAAAATGCCAATTAGCTTCGATAATAGCTTAACCAGAAATGCGTTCAAAAACTTGGCTTTCAACTTTGTTGGTCGCCGTAAAATTTACTACGCTATTTCAACCATCATTATTGTTGCCGGCATTGGTATGTACTTTAAAAACGGTGGTTTAAACTTAGGTGTTGACTTTAAAGGTGGTAGAACGTACTTAGTTCACTTTGATAAAGCGGTAAACACCGAAGATTTAAAAGCAGCTTTAACTCCAGTGTTCGACAACGAAACGCCTGAAGTAAAAACAGCTGGTGGCGATTCTCAAGTAAAAATTACTACAACTTTCCACATTGCCGATCAAAGTATTAAAACCGATAAATTGGTTGAAGATGCTTTAAACAAAGGATTAACTACGGTAAATAATGCATACAAAATTGAAAGCTCGCAAAAAGTAACCCCTATTATTGCTAGCGACATTGTAAACGGTGCATTTTACGCTGTATTGGTATCGTGTTTATTCATGTTCATCTATATTGTAGTTCGTTTCAAAAAATGGCAATATGGTTTAGGTGCTGTAATTGCATTGTTCCACGACGTGTTAATGGTATTATCATTCTATACCATTTTAGATGGCGTTTTACCATTCTCTTTAGAAATTGGCCAAGATTTTATTGCCGCTATTTTAACAGTAATGGGTTACACAATGACAGAAACAGTTGTTGTATTTGACCGTATCCGCGAGAAATTGAAAGAATCTGGCAAAGATGATTTACATGGCGAAGAACGTAATAACTTAATCAACTTCGCATTAAATAGTACCTTAAGTCGTACCATCTTAACATCGTTAACGGTATTCTTCGTTTTATTGGTAATCTTCGTATTTGGAGGTGACAGTATTCGTGGATTTATCTTTGCCTTGTTAATTGGTCGTATCATTGGTACGTACTCATCATTATGTATCTCAACTCCTATCGTAATCGATTTAGGTAGTTCAGCCGAAAAAAGAAAATAATCCTTCGGGTTTCCAAAAATAGAAAGCGCCTCGATTAAATTCGAGGCGCTTTTTTTAGCTCTGTACTTTTTTGGTCATATCCCAATGCGACCCTGTATTTGGCTAAATTTTTGTTAGATTTAATCTATAAATGCAGCTAAAATGGAAGTACTGATACCTAAGAGTGAGTTCCCAAGAGTCGTGATTGTTGGAGGTGGATTTGGTGGAATAGAACTTGCCAAGCAATTAAAAAATAAGCCTTTTCAAGTAGTGATGCTCGACAAGCACAATTACCATACTTTTCAGCCTTTACTTTATCAAGTTGCCACCGGAGGCTTGGAGCCCGATTCCATTGCATTTCCCATCCGTAAAATTTTCAAAAAACAAGAAAACATCATTTTTCGCGTAACCAAAGTGAATCAAATTTTGGCCGATGAAAATACGGTGTTGACAGATATAGGTACTATACAATACGATTATTTAGTGCTGGCAACGGGCTCAACCAGTAATTTTTTCGGAAACGAAGAGATTGAAAAAAATGCCATGCCAATGAAATCTATTCCAGAAGCATTGGACTTAAGAAGTTTAATTCTTCAGAATTTTGAAAAATCATTAATTGAAAGTAACCCCGATAAAAAGAAAGCCCTGCTAAACTTTGTAGTGGTGGGCGGTGGTCCAACAGGGGTTGAAACCGCTGGCGCTATTGTAGAGCTTAAAAAGCACGTTATTCCGAACGATTATCCGGAATTGGATTTAAGTAAGGTTCAAATCTATCTTATTGAAAATTCCCCTGAACTGTTGGGCCCCATGTCGGTACAAGCACAAGAAAAAGCAAAATATTTTCTGACCAAGATGGGCGTTATTGTGATGAATAGCACCCGGGTATTGGGTTACGATGGTCAAGTACTTACACTGCAAGATAAAGAGCCTCTATTGGCGGCCACCGTGATTTGGAGCGCCGGTGTTAAAGGACAAGTTATTCCGGGTCTCGGAAAAGCGGAGATTATGCGCGGGGGGCGCTTAAAAACCGATGCGCAAAACCTCATTGTTGGCTATTCAAACATCTATGCCATAGGCGATGTTGCCGCCATTATTACCGAAGAAACCCCAAATGGTCATCCTGGCGTAGCCCCGGTTGCCTTACAACAAGGAACACTCCTAGCCAAAAATTTAGTCAACATCCTTGAAAAGAAGCCGCTCCTTCCTTTCAATTATTTCGACAAGGGATCCATGGCTACCGTAGGCAGAAATAAAGCAGTTGTCGATATTGGTAAAATTCGTTTCCAGGGAGTATTTGCTTGGTTTACCTGGATGTTTGTACATCTGATGACCTTGGTAGGCTTCAGAAACAAAATAATTGTGTTTGTAAATTGGGTATGGAGTTATTTTAGTTACGACCGAGGTGCCCGATTAATTATTAGAACTTTTGCAAAAGATAGAAGCATCGATTACCGAACAAATGTATCTTTACCCGAAAATAAACTACCAACTAATTAACTTTTCATCTAATGACGCGTAAAACTTTAGCAGCAAATAAAAAAATAGCATTGGTTGCCCACGATAACCGTAAAGACGATTTATTAAAATGGCTAACCACCAATCGAGATGTATTTGTTGGGCACGAGTTAATTGCTACGGGCACCACCGGTAAACTTATCGAAGAACGATTAAATCTCCCTGTACGCAAGTTATTAAGTGGCCCTTTAGGTGGCGACCAGCAAATTGGTGCCTTGATAGCCCAAGGAGAAATTGATATGTTGTTTTTCTTTTGGGACCCGATGGAAGCACAGCCACACGACCCAGATGTAAAGGCCTTGCTTAGAATTGGTATTGTTTGGAATATCCCCATGGCATCAGACATTGCAACAGCCGATTTTCTAATCTCTTCGCCATACATGCAAATGCCTTATCAGGCAGATATAACCGATTACGAAGCCTATAAAAACAGAAACGTAAAGGTTTAATGAACCCTTTAATTAAGTAGGAAATATGAAACTTATCGAATGTCCGAGAGATGCCATGCAAGGCTTGCAGGGCTTCATCCCTACTAAACTTAAAACGGCCTATTTAAATTTGCTGTTAGAAGTAGGTTTTCATACCCTCGATTTTGGAAGTTTTGTTTCGCCTAAGGCAATTCCCCAAATGGCTGATACTGCCGAAGTTTTGGCCAATTTAGACCTTAGCAATACCCGTACAAAGCTATTGGCCATCGTAGCCAATTTAAGAGGTGTAGAAGAAGCACTTAAGCATCCACAAATACAATACTTGGGCTTTCCATTCTCCATTTCAGAAACTTTTCAGCAACGTAACACAAACTCCAGCATCGAGCAATCACTTGCCACAGTTATAGAATTATTATCGCACTGCGATAAACACAACAAACAAGCCGTTATCTACCTCTCTATGGGCTTTGGAAATCCGTATGGAGATGAATGGAATTACGAAATTATTGAAAAATGGATGCAGGTATTGATTAACGAAGGAGTAGAAATCATCGCACTTTCTGACACCATTGGAGTTTCTACACCTGAAACAATTGAAAACATCCTCCCCTCACTATTAAAAACTTTTAGTAATACCGAAATCGGTGTGCATTTGCATTCAACACCGCAGCATAGTCTCGAAAAAATAAAAGCAGCTTACCATGCGGGTGTAAAACGCATAGATTCTGCGCTTAAAGGCTACGGGGGTTGTCCGATGGCTGCAGATTCGCTTACTGGAAACATTGCTACGGAACAGGTTATCTCCTTCCTCCATAAGCAAGAAGAAAACGTTGGTTTAAACCTCGACAAATGGGCTGAAGCGATGGCTTTTTCTGAAAAAATTTTTGGTTAAAGTGCTGTTTCTTGAAACGGCTAAATTTTCCTCACCATCTTAACATGCATGATACCCGCCTCTTCAAATTGCTCTGGTTCGGCAACAAATCCAAATTTAGCATATAAACTAACGGCCTCCAACTGCGCGTGCAAATAAACATAGTGCGCATCCTCTGGCAAATCATTTAATACTTCAGCAATCATGGCTCTTCCTACACCATGCTTACGAAACTCTTTTAAAACAGCAAAGCGCTCCAGCTTATAACCTTGATCGGTTTTACGCCAACGGCAAGCCCCACAAGGTACTCCATCGCTCGTAGCTAAAAAATGAACCGACTCTTCTTCATGTTCCCATTCCAATTCCGGCGGACAGTTTTGTTCCTCAACAAAAACAATTTTCCGAATAGCAAAAACCTTTTCTAAATCTTGTGGATGATTAACTTTTTGAACAAGTAAGCTCATTATCTTTTCCGTTTAAAGTGTTTATTCTTAAGTAATTTCTCTTTACTATTTTCATTTGCCGAGTCAATTGAATGCGAACAATGAATATCGCTTTCTTTCTTCGCTAACTTCGCTAATGTGGCATAAAATGTATGCAATTGATCCAATTCATCCTCGGTTAAATCTTCTAAATCAATCATACGGTTGCTCGATTTCTCGTTCGCCGCAATTAATTCATTTAGTTTCAATTGAATAGCCTTACCATCTTTATTTTGGGCTTTCTGAATTAAAAATACCATTAAAAATGTAATAATTGTAGTTCCGGTATTGATTACCAACTGCCATGTTTCTGAATAGTCAAAAATTGGCCCTGTTACAGCCCAAATAACCACAACAGCAACCGCCATTAAAAAGGCTGGCGAACTTCCCGTAAACTTTGTGGCAGCATTGGCAAATCGTTCAAAAAGTTTATTTTTTTTTTGATCAGGGCTAGATTTTTTCATCAAAGAAATTTACATAATAATCCTTAAACAACAAAAAAGCGCTATAGTTTTTAATTTATAGCGCTTTTCCTATTAATATTTTATGAACTTTTAAAGTTTATCGTTTACGTTAATGCAATTCAAATCTTCGAATGCTACTTTTAAACGTTTTACAAAGTTTTCTTCCGCTTTACGCAACCAAACACGTGGGTCGTAATATTTCTTATTAGGCTTATCTTCACCATCTGGGTTACCAATTTGACCTTGCAAATAAGCTTCGTTTTCTTTGTAGAAATCTAAAATACCTTCCCAGAAAGCCCATTGCATATCCGTATCAATATTCATTTTAATAGCACCGTACGAAATCGCTTCTCTAATTTCTTCTTGCGATGAACCAGAACCACCATGAAAAACAAAATTGATTGGTTTTTCAGCAGTTAAGCCAAATTTTTCTTTCAAAAACTCTTGTGAGTTTTTCAAAATAACCGGTTGTAATTTTACGTTACCTGGCTTATACACACCGTGTACATTACCAAAAGCTGCCGCCACCGTAAAACGTGGAGAAACTTTGCTTAACTCTTCGTACGCGTATGCTACTTCACTTGGTTGGGTATATAATTTAGAACTATCTACATCACTGTTATCTACACCATCTTCTTCTCCTCCAGTTACACCTAATTCAATTTCAATGGTCATGTTCATTTTCGCCATGCGCGCTAAATACTTAGCAGAAATTTCCATGTTTTCTTCAATCGACTCTTCCGATAAATCCAACATATGCGAAGAGAACAAAGGTTTACCGGTCTCAGCAAAGAATTTCTCACCATGATCCAACAAACCATCAATCCAAGGCAATAACTTTTTAGCAGCGTGGTCTGTATGCAACACTACTGCTACACCATAGTGTTCTGCTAATAAATGTACATGTTTAGCAGCCGATACAGCGCCTAAAATACATGCCTCCAATTTGGTATTATCCAACGATTTACCCGCATAAAATTGCGCACCACCGTTCGACAATTGAATCATCACCGGCGAGTTTACCGCCTTAGCTGTTTCCATTACTGCATTAATGGTATTGGTTCCAGTAATGTTTACCGCAGGTAATGCAAACTGATGTTTCTTAGCCTGCTCAAACAATTCTTGAACGGCATCTCCGTAAATTACGCCTTTGTAGCCTTTTAAACTCATTTTTAGTTAAAATTATTAGGTTTTATTATGTTCGAAGTTATAAAAAAAAATAACATTTCATATCTTTTTTAACGCACAATTATTGCTCCAAGCTAAAATAAACGCCCTTTAGTGTCAAAAATACAAGAAGCATAGTGTAATTATTACACTAAATATAATAACAAGAGTTAAAATATTTTTTCGTTTCTTTGCAATCCAATTGTTCAAAAAATTATATGGCTTGGTTTAAAAGAGAGAAAAAAGGTATAATAACCACAACCGAAGAGAAAAAAGAAGCACCTGATGGTTTGTGGAACAAATGTCCAAATTGTAAAAAACCACTGCATCAAGCAGAGCTTCAAGAAAACAAATACGTTTGCCACTACTGCGATTACCATTTGCGTGTTGGTTCAAAAGAATATTTCGAAGTTTTATTCGACAACAATCAATTTAAGGAACTTTTTGCCAATTTAACTTCTGGCGACCCACTTGAATTTAACGACAACAAACCTTATACAGACCGAATTATCGAAAGCCAAAAGAAAACAGGCTTAAAAGACGCTATTCGTGCGGCAACCGGTAAAATCGAAGGCGAAGATATCGTAATCGCTTGTATGGATTTTGCTTTCATTGGCGGATCAATGGGTTCGGTAGTTGGCGAAAAAATTGCACGTTCAATTGACTACAGCTTAAAACACAAAATCCCGTTCTTAATGATTTCCAAATCAGGTGGTGCGCGTATGATGGAGGCTGCATTTTCATTAATGCAGATGGCTAAAACATCGGCAAAATTGGCCTTGTTAAGTCAAGCAAAAATTCCGTATATCTCTTTATTAACCGACCCAACAACCGGTGGTGTTACCGCATCTTATGCAATGCTTGGCGACATTAACATTGCAGAACCAGGTGCTTTAATCGGCTTTGCCGGTCCACGTGTAATCAAAGAAACCATCAAAAAAGATTTACCAAAAGGATTTCAAACATCTGAGTTCGTTTTAGAGCACGGCTTCCTCGATTTCATTGTCGACAGAAGACAAATGAAAGAAAAATTAGGAACTTTCATCAAAATGATGAACAACTAGTCGGCTAATTTATTTTAGCAAACAGCTCTTAACACATCGTTTTTTAAAAATAAGAAAAGCAGGATTTGTACCTCGTCGGAGGCTACAGTCCTGCTTTTTGTTTCAAGTCCTCTCCCGATGAAAAATCGGGATGCGGGCTTTTCACGCCAATCAGGTTTAGCTGGCTAATTGGCAACCCTTTTGAATTGAAATCCAGCTCAAAACAAAACATAATTTTCGTATTTTTAGGATATAAACCAAGGTAACCATGAAAAAAATCATTCTTTTACTGTGCCTCACAGTTGCTATTTCTGTGGTAAAAGCACAAGAAAAAAAAGAAAAAGTAGCCTACGATGAAACGTTAGCCAAAAAACTCGGATCCGATGAATACGGCATGAAAATGTATATCCTTGTTATCCTAAAGAGTGGTAGCAACTCCCAAGAAACCAAGGCCAAAACCGATAGTTTATTCGCTGGACACATGGCCAATATGGAAAAAATGGTTGCTGCACAAAAATTAGTAGTTGCGGGTCCAATGGGCAAAAATGATAAAAATTACCGTGGAATATTCATTTTAAACACCCAATCGCTCGACGAAGCCAAGCAACTTTTGGCTGCAGACCCCGCTATAAACGCGCAACTCCTAGAAGCCGAAATGTATAAATGGTACGGCTCTGCTGCCCTGCCTGAATATTTACCCTATCACGATAAAATTCAAAAGAAAAGCTTTTAAAACCCTTTGCTATTCTTCTTTTTTCTGAAACTTATAAAACAAATACCCTAAAAACGGTAGAATTAAAAAACTACCAATTACCAAAGCCATTCCTAAACTATAAATGGTTTTTGCAGGAGCGATTGTATCAAAAAGCGACAAAACTTGTCCGTCTTTAAAGCGAATGAAATTCGGAAAGTGCGCATAACTGATGGCTAGCAAAATCATCGTTACCTGAAAACCAGCTAACAAACGGACAATTTTAGTTCTCCCCTTTCGCAACAAATACCACAGCAGTACGAGCGATAAACTTGCTAAAACGATGGCAATAAAACCTACTTCGTTCTTAAACATCCAATTTAACAAAGGAACCTCCATAAAATAAGCGGAAACAAACACCAAAGCCCCAAAAACAACCGCAGCAATGTTCATCCATACAGCCTTTTGCGTAAAACGTTCTTTATCCCGTTGATTATTGGTTTCGCCAATCAAATAAACGGCGGCTAAAAAGCCGCACAAAGCAACGGTAAAAAACCCCACCATTACTGAAAACCAATTTAGCCAACCCAAAATATAAATGGAGACAAAGTCTGTCGCCTGAGGATTAATTTGTCCTGAGATAACACTTGCGGCAATAATCCCTAAGAAAAAAGGAGTCACGAAACTCGAATAGCGAAAAATACGGTTATACAACCAATGCATATCGTCTTTAACGGCATCGTAATGACGAAACACAAAGGCCGTACCTCGGGCAATAATTCCAATAAGCATTATGATTAGCGGAATATGCAAATACACCGACATGGCACTATAAATACGCGGAAAACCCACAAAAAGAATTACCACCACAATGATGAGCCACATATGATTCGCCTCCCACACAGGGCCAATGGCATGATACATCGTTTTTCGGGTCTTACTTCTGTTTTTTGTCGATGTAAAAAGTTCGATAATTCCTGCGCCAAAATCGGCTCCGCCAAGCAAAAAATACAGCAAAATGGCCAAACATAAAAAGGTAATCACAACGTATTGCATAGCATTTAATTTTGAGTTTCTTGAACAGGTTTATCGTACACCACCGGAACCATTTTTATTTGGCGGTACAGTAAAAACGTTACTACCACACTTAAGGACACATAAATGGCCGAAAAAATGTAAAATGAATAGGAAATACCCGGCATTGGCGTAACGGCATCAATGGTGCGCATTACTCCGTAAATTATCCAAGGTTGACGCCCCACTTCGGTTACCACCCAACCGGCTTCCAATGCTAAATATCCCAAAGGAATTGCCACGACGAATAATTTAAGCAACCATCTTTTTTCTAAAATTGATTTTTTACGTAAAACTGTATAAAAGAATATCAGTGCTAAAACCAGTAGTAAGGTACCAATGCCCACCATCATTTGAAAGGCGTAGTGGACCACGGCCACTGGAGGTTGCTCATTTTCAGGAATTTGATCTAAACCTTTTACTTCTGCTTTAAAATCGCCATGCGCTAAAAAACTTAACGCTCCGGGCAGCTCAATACCAGCTTTTATGCTTTTATTTTTTTCATCCACGATACCGCCAACCAATAAAGGAGCCGATTTTTGCGTTTTATACAACGCTTCCATTGCTGCCAATTTAGCTGGTTGTCTTTTCGCTACATCCTTGGCCGATAAATCGCCACTTAAAGGCTGTAATAAAGCGGCTACACAGGCAAATACGGCCGCAATTTTAAACGATTTAAAGTGAAATTCTTTGTTTCGATTTCGTAAAATCATCAAGGCATGCACTCCTGCTACCGCAAAACCCGTGGCCGAAAATGCGGCTAAACACATGTGTAAAGATTGTGTAAACCACGCCTGGTTAAACATCGCTTGAATGGGATCGATGTTTAGGTATTGTCCGTTTACATAATCAAAACCTGCTGGACTGTTCATCCAAGCATTGGCCGCAACCACTAAAATGCCCGAGGCTAAGCCACTTACGCCTACTACCATCCCCGTAAACCAGTGAAACCATTTATTTAATTTATTCCATCCATATAAGAAAAAACCGAGGGCAATTGCTTCGATAAAAAAGGCAGTTCCTTCTAATGAAAAGGGCATCCCAAATATCGGTCCTGCATGCTCCATAAATTTGGGCCACAATAATCCCAATTCAAACGACAGCATGGTTCCGGAAACCGCACCCGTAGCAAAGAAAATAGCCACGCCCTTGCTCCAAGCTTTTGTAATGTTTTTATAAACCTCATCGTTTGTTTTAAGCCATTTATAGTGCGATACAGCCATAAAAAACGGCATTACCATACCTATGCAAGAAAAAATAATGTGAAAGCCTAAAGACAAGGCCATTTGCGAACGTGCAGCTAAGAAATCATCCATATACGAATAGGATTAGGTTACAAACAAATATAATTCATTAATGATTTCGCTGTACCTATTTTCTTGTTAGTTGGCCAAGTATTTCAAATATAGAACGTTTATAAATTGATCTTTTAATTGTTTTTTTGGTTGGTTGGTTAGTTGGTTGATTGAATTGGTCAATGGCATGGGGCTAAATTGTAGCAATTGTTTTTTTTCTAAACTGTTGAATGGCTAAACTGTTGAATGGCAAGGGGGCTAGAGTAATAAATTAGGAAACTGGTAAATTCGTCTTAATACTTGATACTTATTCGTCGTTCAAAGAATTTACCCCTTGTTTTTTCAATTGTTCGAGATGGGTTTTCATTGTATCAACTTGAGCCTTCGGATGCCCAGTCCAGTTTATAACTTCGGCCAACACTCTAAACGGATACATAGAACGAAAGGATTGCGTTGGATTTCCTGGAAATTTTTTATCGGTTAAATCGGGGTCATTCTCTATTTCCCCAGTCGGTTCTACGAGGTAAATCCTTTCGGAAGCTTCACCAAAAGCTAATTCCGCTCCCCAAACCGCAGCATCTAAAGTGGAAGTTAAAAAAATATACCGTGCATTTTTGCGTTGTCCGTAGTTTGAATTAAAACCCGGCTCAATAAAATCGCCTGGTTTCAAATCGGCCTTGGTTCCATGAAAATATGTTTGCGTGAAAACACTTGCTTCAGTTTTACTCTCAGTATTTTTTTGTTCCTTTTTTTCCATTTCAATGCGTTGTATGTTTTCGGCTATCTCAATTTTTCAAACCTTAATTTCATTTTAAAATTGCGAATTTATTTTCAAGCCTAACTAGCCATTTTTCTCTTTTTTCTTTGCTTGCGGCTTTAACTTGATTATAACTAATCCATTTTCGGTTTTTATAGCCCATTTTAAAGAACGTTCCCAAAATAAATGCCTTTTTTATGGCGTTACCAAACAACAAATAGTAAAGCCATTTTGGCGTATTCATAGTTGTAATTAAGCTGATGCCTTTTACTTTCGTTAGCAAGGGTTTCATTCGGGTATTTTCTCTATTGATATAGTCGTACGCTACGCCCGGGAACATCACTTTATCAATAAAACCTTTTGTTAGTGCCGGCATTAGTTCCCACCAAATTGGAAAAATAAATACTAGATGATCGGCCTTTTCTAACCGTTCTTTGTATTCGATTACTTTCGGGTCGATCGTTTTTTTGTCTCTAAAAGCCTTTAAATCGGCTGCTGTCATTACGGGATTAAAGCCTTCTTCATCTAGGTGGATTAGATCAATCTCGTGATTTGCGCGTTCAAGCCCTTGGTTTACAGCCTGTAAAATTGCGTTACAAAAACTTCCTTTGTATGGGTGGTTGAATACGATTACTACTCTCATTTTGCATTGTTTTAATTTGTACAGTACAAAATTGAGCCATACACACCCCCTCAAACAATAACAATTGTTAATTAATTAGCGTCTGTTTCGTATTCTGCTCAACGAAACAGAGGTAATGCCCAAATACGATGCAATATAGTGTTGCGGTACACGCTGTAAAATTTCGGGTTGTTGAAGGAGCAATTCCTCGTACCGTTTCTGCGGATTATCCTTTATTCGTGATAAAAACAACTTTTGGTAACGTACTAAACGCTCTAAAATATGTTTCTCCAACTCCCTATTTGCTTCTTCAGATTGCGCCAAGATAAACTCAAAATCCTTTTTCGAAATACACAGAACCACAGTCGGTTCAATACTTTCTATCGTGAACAAACTTGGCTCGTTCATTCTAAAACTTTCTATTGAAGAAACCAGCGCATTTTCAAAGAAAAACTGAAAGGTTACATCTTTCCCATCGTTATTAAACCAACAGCGCAAACATCCCTTTTTTACAAAAAAAATAGTTTTTGAAATCTCTCCTTCTTCCAACAAGGTGGTTTTAGCCGATATTTCACGCTGTTCAAAAAGATGCGTGTATTTATCCCAATCTACTATTTTTGAAATGCTCATGTATCTGCTATTAATTCACATGTTGACTAAAAAATTCAACCATCGTTGTTAAGGCCTCTTTGTTGTGCATTGCTTCGCTATTATCTAGCGATTCTTGAGCCGCAATGGCTGCACGTGTCCGCATAGTATTTTCATAAGCCGTTATGCTTTCGTGTATGGTGCTATACTTTTCGTCGGTTAGGTAAATGCTTAAATCCAAAGCATCGCGCATAGCCATGTTCACTCCTTCGCCTGCAAAGGGAGGCATTACGTGTGCCGCATCGCCCAATAGCGTTAAAGTAGGTAAACTATCCCAATTTTGGTCTGTTGGCATGCAATAAATTGGTCGAGGAACAAATGCGGTGCTTGCTTTCTCAAACAATTCTGACCAAATGCTATCCCACTCAGCATATTCGTTTTTAAACCAATTGAGTACTGCTTCTTTATCTGAAAAATCTAAGTCGCTTTTATCTGCCCATTTTTCATCGGCTCTAAAGCTTGCATAAAAGCCTATTTCACCCTCTGCTTTTTGTCCTAAAAGGATGTTTTTTTCGTTCCCAAAGGCCATTATTTTTCCTCCGCTCAGTAAATCAGAAATTTTAGGCGCAGTATCCTTTGCATCGTAAATTACACCTTCAAGCATGGTAATACCTGAGTAAAAAGCTTTTATCTGGGTGAGGTATGGTCGGATTTTTGAATTGGCTCCATCTCCAGCGATTACTAAATCGGCATAGACCGAATGTCCATTTTTAAAATGTAAACGCCAACCTTCGTTTTCTTTTTCCATCGATATAAAATGGCTATCCCACACCACTGTTTGCGGCTGTAGTGAGTCCAAAAGTATATTTCGCAGCACGCCGCGATCTATCTCAGGACGAAAATGTTCGTTTCCAAAATCTTCTTTCGCTTTGCTTTCGTGGTCACTATACAACACCTCTGCATTTGGGCTCATTATTTTCATTCGATCGGCTCCAGGCAGGTAATTGCGTTTAAATTCTTCCAATAAATTGGCTTTGCTGAGTGCCGCTAACCCCGATTCTTCGTGTAAATCGAGCGGCGAACCTTGCACGCGCGCATTTTCATTTAAATCGCGCTCGTATACCTTTACATGGACATTTGAAAGCTGTAACAGTCTGGCTAATGTTAAGCCACCGGGACCTCCGCCTACGATTGCTACTTGTTTATCTTTTAATAACATATTATCTCCTTTTATTAATGAGACAAAACTAGTTTGATTCGGCGGCTAATAATTGTATAAATCGGTCGTTTTGATTTTGATTTAATTCTTTAGGTGAAACACCCGAAAGCTTTTTTACTTGCTTTATAAAATGCGATTGATCGGCAAAATTTTGTTCCGGGAATAGCTTCCCTTCTTTGATTTGTGAAAACGATGCCCGAAAACGAAGAATGTTGCAATAGGTTTTTAATGAAATGCCAAATTGCTGATTGAAATACCGATTGATTTGTCGACTACTCCAAAACACCCTTTCCGAAAGTTCTTGCACGGTTAAAGCCCCTTTTGACGAATAAATCAAGTCCATAAGTAGCTTCTTCCGATTATCCAACTCAATTGGAAGGAGCGATTGAATTTTTTGGGTAGCCTTTTCACAAAAGAGATTGAAATCCTGCAAATCATTGGCGTTGAATCCCCAAAAATCAAGCGGCAAATAAGTGGCATAATCAACCAAATTGGAAATAGAGTTTTGTAAAATATATTCAGTTGCCAGCAGTTTAAAACTAATAGCAAACAACTTTACTCCCGGTCTTAACACGGCTTGATCTGCCTGCGTTTCCAGGCCGGAAAGTGTGATATGAAAAGGTTCTGTATCCGATTGAGAAAAGACTAAATCAATCCGTCCGTCAGGTAAAACAACAATATTTTTTTCTTCTTCGGATATATTTTGCAGTTGCCAAAAGCTTTCTACAAAATCGGCTAGTTGCAGATTGGGTTTCTGTACTTCAAAATAAAGGTCTGTATTCATCCGTTCATTCTTTTTCCAATCACGTATTCATATAAATTTAAGAGCTAGACCACCATTCCTATGCGCCTGTTAACTCTTCATAAGCGGCCTTTAAACTACGCTGAATCCCCTCTCCTTTCCATTCATCGGCTTTAGGAATGGAAGTTGTTTTTAAGATAGCCTCGAGCGATTTACCTGCTTTAATCTCCGCACCAACATGCGCCATTAAATTTTGCAGATAATTTTGAAAGGCCTTTACATCGGCTTTGCCTCCTGTTACTTTCTCAGGGTCGAGGCTATGTCCCCAAATGAACACGGTGTCGTTATCAAATTGATTTTGAATTTTATCAAGCGCAGTAATCCAATTGCCTATATGTGCACCATTTTCACGATCGATGTACGGAAACTTCCGATTAAAAACCAAGTCGCCTACGTGCACAATATTCGCATTTTCGAAATGATAAATGGCATCGCCATTGGTATGACCAGAGCCGTAATAATACGCACTAATTCTTTCGTCGCCAATTTTAGCTTTCCATCCGGTACCGAAAGTACTATCAGGTAAAAGCTGTTTATCCATCGAATTGGCCTTTTCAGCTGTTCTTTTCTGATTGACCAAGGAATTTTGATGAGCTACTACCTTTTCTGCCAAACCTTTAAAAGCTATATTTCCAGCAGTATGATCGCCATGATGATGGGTATTTAGCAAGTATTTAAATGGCTTTTCATTCAGCTTTTTCAATTCCTCAATGACATGGCTAGCCGAGGTAGGAAATTGTGCATCAACCACCGCAAAACCACTTGAGGAGTTAAGCCAACCAATGGTTCCACCTTGCTCGGTAAAATACCCTACATTATTACGTAAAGGCTTAAAAGTATAGGCTCGAAAGGGATTTGTTAAAGCAAAAGCATCCGTTTTATAAACCGCCAATAAGGCCATTGCCAATGCAGAATTTTTAATAAACGTTCTTCTTTCCATGATACTAATACATTTAAACCACTCAAATTGTTGTGGTTTAAATGTACTAAATTATAGTCTTATTAAAAATTTGGTTTACACCCCTGCACCGGGCAGTGTTCCGGGTTCATGGCCACCACCAAAGGAATGATTATTTCGATTGTGGTGCTTACTAAAAAAATGGGTGCTTTCAATGGACGTTGAATTCCTTTCCAGGTTATCCATGTGACGTTTTTCCGATTCGGGCTTCACATTCTTAATGTTATTCCCTGTTTTTTTTTCTGATTTCATATATGTAGGTTTAAGATCCATTCATATTTGAAATTTGCTGAAATAACCTCTATTGGGGAGTTAAAAGTTTGGTATAGGTTCAAACTAACGAGGTTACAAGAATTGGCAACAAGCTTTTTAACATACTTAACTATCCAAATTTCACTTAAATATACTAAAATTTAAAGAGATGAAAATAAGCTATTCTCATTATTTTAGTGATGAAAAACAAAAAAGCCTCAACTGAAACGTCGAGGCCTTCCTATTTGGTTAGTAAGAATCTTAGGCTAAAGCATTTTGCTTTACCACTGCTTTTACTTGCTCAACTACGTAATCTAATTCCTCTTTTGTGGTGTATTTACTAAAAGAGAAACGAACCGAAGGACGATTTGGGTCGGCATTGATAGCTGTTAGCACATGCGAACCAATGTTAGAGCCTGATGAACAGGCGCTTCCACCCGAGGCGCAAATTCCATTTATATCTAAGTTAAACAACAGCATATCGCCCATATCCATCTCTGGGAAGGACACATTTAATACCGTATATAAACTTTTATCGGCATCGGTTTCGCCATTAAAACCAATCCCCGGAACTTCGGCAAGTAACTGTTCTTTTAAATAGTCTTTTAACCCTTGAATATAGCTTTGGTGCTCAGCCATTTCTGCATAGGCAATTTCCAATGCTTTTGCTAAGCCTACAATACCGTACACATTTTCGGTTCCGCCGCGCATGTTGCGTTCTTGCGCGCCACCGTAAATCATGGGTGGTATTTTAATGTTGCTATTTACGTACAAAAAGCCCACTCCTTTTGGTCCGTGAAGCTTGTGTGCCGCACATACAATAAAATGTGCTTTTAGCTCGCGAACGTTGTGCAGGTAATGCCCCATGGTTTGTACCGTATCGGCATGGTAAATGGCATCGTATTTTTCGCAAATATCGCCCACCCGTTTCATATCGTTTAGCGTACCCAACTCGTTATTGGCGTGCATTATCGATACAAATGTACGCTCGTTGTTTTGTAACAACTCTTCTAAATGGTCGTAATCTACATTTCCTTTGCTATCGATGTTTACGAAGCTTAATTTGTCGATTTCGCCATTTTTAAGCATCGTATTTAAGGTATGCTCAACTGCATGGTGTTCAATTTTTGATGTAATGGCGTGCTTAATTCCGTACGCTGAAATGCCACAGCGAATAGCTGTGTTATCGGCCTCGGTACCGCCAGAGGTAAAAAATATTTCGGATGGTGATGCATGTAACAAAGAAGCAACGGTTTTACGTGCTTTCTCTACAATCGTTCTCACTTCTCTGCCGAGTGCATGAATAGCGGATGGGTTTCCATAATAATTCTCCATCACATTTGTCATCTCTGCAATTACCGCAGGATCCAATGGTGTGGTTGCGGCATTATCTAAATAAACCCTTTTCATATTCTACTATTTTATGCGCTCTACTGCTTACAGATGCAATATTTCTTTAATGTCTGAAATAATTTTATTTGCCAAATTCTCGGCTATTGTTTCGCTTTCAGCTTCACTATAAATGCGGATAATTGGCTCTGTATTAGAACGACGCAAATGTACCCATGTTTTATCGAACTCGATTTTTAACCCGTCGATAGTGCTGTAAGGCTGTTTTTTATAGCGTTCTTCTACTTGTTTTAATAAGTTATCGATATCCATTTCTGGCGTAAGGGTAATCTTATTTTTAGAAATGTGGTATGCCGGATAGCTCTTACGTAAAACCGAGATTGATTTTCCGAATTTGGCTAAATGGGTTAAGAACAACGCGATTCCAACCAATGCATCTCTTCCGTAATGCGATTCTGGATAAATGATTCCGCCGTTACCCTCGCCACCAATTACGGCATTCACTTCTTTCATTTTGTTCACCACGTTTACTTCGCCTACGGCCGATGCATGGTATTCTTGCCCTGCTTTTTCGGTTACATCGCGTAAAGCGCGTGTTGACGATAAATTGGATACCGTGTTTCCGGGTGTATTTTTTAATACGTAATCGGCAACGGCTACCAAGGTATATTCTTCGCCAAACATGCTACCGTCTTCGTTTACAAAGCATAAACGGTCTACATCGGGGTCTACAACAATTCCTAAATCGGCATTTTGTTTTTGTACTTCCTTCGAAATTTCGGTTAAATGCTCTGGAAGTGGTTCTGGATTGTGTGGAAAATGCCCGTTTGGCTCACAGTACAATTCTACTACTTGCGATACACCCAAAGCTTTTAACAAAGCGGGGATAAAAATACCGCCAGTTGAGTTTACGCAATCAATTACCACTTTAAAGTTGGCTGCTTTAATTGCATCCACATCAACCAAAGGCAAGGCCAATACTTTATCAATGTGTTTTTGAAGGTAGGTATCGTTTTTGGTTACTTTACCTAGTTTATCTACATCGGCAAATTCAAATGCGGCACTTTCTGCTAGCTCCAACACTTCTTTTCCGTCTGCATCGTTAATAAATTCGCCTTTGTGGTTCAATAATTTTAAGGCGTTCCATTGTTTTGGATTGTGGCTGGCAGTTAAAATGATGCCACCTCCTGCTTCTTCATCGGGAACGGCAACTTCTACTGTTGGTGTTGTTGATAAGCCTAAATCGATTACCTCGATTCCTAAGCCTTGCAAAGTTCCGATTACTAGATTGTTTACCATTTCGCCCGAGATGCGTGCATCACGTCCGATTACAATTTTTTTAATTCCGCTTTTTTGTGCTGTCCAGCTTCCGAAAGCTGCTGTAAATTTTACAATATCTATTGGTGTAAGTCCGTTTCCGGCTTCTCCTCCAATAGTTCCGCGAATCCCTGAGATAGATTTTATTAAAGTCACTTGAAGTATATTAGATTGTTGCAAATCTAACAAAAAAATCAAAATAGCAGGTACTTATGCATGCTAAACGGGTGTTTTACACTTGGCTTATAATTGGTTTACTGCTCTAATTTGACTAAAACATACGTTTGTTAATTGGTGCTTTGGCGTAAATATTTTTTTGGCTTTTTGTCTGAAAAAACTGTTCCAAAAGCTACTGACGCACGGAAATAAACCTGACAGCAGCGGGCAGCCCGGTTTTTCTTCGGGCTAAAGCGAATGGCAGGACTGCTGTTTACCAAGTACTCCTTCCGTTCATTTTCTGAACCTTCTTCCATTTTTAATTTTTATGCCACATTCTGTACAAAAGGGCGACGGATTGTTTTGTAGCAAAATCAAAATCCTATATTTGTGCCTTTCGCAAACAAAAACAGCTTTTATATGCAGCGTAAGTGGTTTCAATATTGGTTTAACTCCCCGTACTATCACATTCTTTACCAGGAACGAAACGATGCAGAGGCTGAATTTTTCATCGATAATTTAACGAAATTTTTAGCGCCAAAGGCGGATGCAAGGATGCTCGACATTGCTTGTGGAAAGGGACGTCACTCCATTTACCTGAATAAAAAGGGCTTTGATGTGACGGGAATTGACTTATCGGACCAAAGCATTAAGCACGCCAAACAATTTGAAAATGACAAACTTCATTTTTTGGTGCACGATATGCGCCGATTGTTTTACATCAATTATTTTGACATCGCGCTGAATCTTTTTACCAGTTTTGGCTACTTTGACAGCGAAAAGGACCATGTAAATACCTTGAAAACTTTCCGCAAGTGCTTAAATGCAAATGGTATTTTGGTGATTGATTATTTTAATACCGAGAAAATTGTTCGTAATTTAAATGCTTGTGAAACGAAAGAACTTGACGGAATTCGGTTTAACATCACAAAAAATGTTGTAGACAATAAAATTATCAAGAAAATTAATTTCGAGGACAACAAAAAGGTATACAATTTTGAGGAGCGCGTGGCGGCTTTTAGCTTGGATGATTTTACGCGCATGCTCAATAAAGCCGGAATGGTGATTGAAAAAACCTTTGGTAATTATGCTTTAGATGATTTTAATGACTGCGAATCGGACCGTTTAATTTTAATTTGCAAAAAGGCATGATTGAGCAAATCCAACAGTTTGATGTTGAATTGTTTTTAAAAATTCACCGCGGACTTTCAAATAGTTTTTTTGATTGGTTGATGCCTTTGATGCGTAATCGCTTTTTTTGGGCGCCTTTGTACTTATTTATCATTGTTTTTTGCATTAAACAGTATAAAAAACAAGGTTATTACATTATTGGAATGTTGCTTTTTACGTTTGCCATGGGCGATGTAATTGCATCGAAAATTATTAAACCTTTTGTAAATAGGATTAGGCCTTGTAACGATATTCATTTGGCGAATGAGATTATTCACCGAGTGCCTTGTGGCAGTGGACAAAGTTTTCCGTCGGCACATGCCACCAATCACTTTGCTATTGCTGTATTTTTAATTTGTTTATTTTATCCTAAATGGAAGCCAATTTTACCTATTGGCCTTTTTTGGGCGGCCATCATTAGCTTTGCACAGGTATACGTTGGGGTGCATTACCCTGTTGATGTTACCGTGGGAGCTTTGTTGGGAACTTGCATCGGCTTGTTTACCGCCCGATTATTTAAGAAACTTCAACCTGATTTTTAGATGGAAGCTTGGAAATTTTGTGTACTCTTTTTTTGTGCGCTTTTTGGCGGACTGGCAATATTTTTAGTTAAAAGTGATAAATCGAAATTACTGAAACTGATTTTATCGTTTAGTGGGTCGTATTTGTTTGCTATCACGGTGCTTCATTTAATTCCAGACGCTTACAGCGGACCGGATAGTCACGAAATAGGGATTTTTATTCTGATTGGTTTTCTATTGCAGGTTGTTTTAGAGCAATTTTCGGAAGGGGTTGAACACGGACACATGCACAAACATCACGATGGCCATGTTTTTCCTTTTGGGATTATGATTAGCTTGTGCTTGCACGCCTTTTTAGAAGGAATGCCTTTAGCGAAAGACCAACACAATGAACTTATCTTCGGGATTGCTTTGCACCACATCCCTGCCGCTTTTGCCTTGGCGAGTATTCTAATGCAGAACCACTTTAAAAAGGGCAGTATTTTTATCTACTTGATTGTTTTCGCCATTATGGCTCCGCTAGGGTTTTACGTTAGCGTTGGCCTAAGCAATGGCTCTATTGGCGGTATTGACGCTTATTTCAACAAAATTATGGGGATTGTGATTGGTATATTTTTACACATATCGACCACTATTTTGTTTGAATCGAGCGCCGACCATAAGATTAACACACGTAAAATGATTGCCGTTTTATTAGGGATTGGCGTTGCCCTGATTGGCTTTTTTGCCGGACATGGGCACTAGGTGTTTTTTTGGTTAATTGGTTGAATTAGTCAATAGTGAATAGTCAATAGTGAGTGGTGAATAGTGAATTGGGGAACTGGTAGAATTGGTCAGTTCGCAATGACGGATTTTCTGTGTTTTTTGACACGCTAAACTCATTGTTCTTTGTTCCTTTATCCTTACTCTCCCCTGTCTTAATTTAATACTTAATACTCACAACTTGATACTTTCTACTAAAGACTCAAGACTTCGGATTCTGGCCTTTAGGCTTCTCCCTCCCATACCCCCATGGACAGTGCTTACATTTATTTTTACAGCAAGTGCCTCTTTTTAAATGATAAGCTTCGGTAAAGACCATCAAACCTTGTTCATTAAAGTAAAAATCGACTCCTTCTTGCATACGTGGTTAATTGGGTAATTCGGGAACTGGTTGAATGGGGTAATTAGTTAGTAACTTGTTTGTTAATCAATATACTAATTCAAAATTTTAACTTCTAAACGTTCTTTAAAATACTCTTTTAAGTGCTTTCCGTCGCCATGAAGGGTCCATACTTGAGTGGGTTCTACTCTTTGAATGGTTTCTAAAATTGCATCCCAATCGGCATGGTCAGAAATATACAAGGCAATTCCGTTTTGTTGTTGCAAATTTTTCCAGCCAGAGGCAAATGCCCGAACCACGTTGATGGCTTTATGGTAACTGTTAAAAACCATTGGCGGGACGATGTACACCTGGTGTTCTAAGTTGTTTTTCATCGCCTTGCGGTCGTATAGTTTGTAATTACCTAATTTTATGCCGTAGCTTTCGTATAGTTTAACAAAGGGTAAAATACTGTGATGTACCATTATTTGTCGGGTTGGACAAAATTCGTTTATCAACTGAATCATTCGTTGACTTTTACCCAAAGCGTATGCCCCTAACATGATATTTGCCGTTGTGCTGTTCAGCTTTTTGATTTCTTCCGCAGCATCGGGATGTTTGGTTTCTGGATTAGCGAATGTACTTTCGGTAATGAGCACGTCTACTTTTACAAATTCGAAAGCTTCGCACGTTGCATCGGGTTCAATTTTATAATCTCCGGTATACAAATATTTTACTCCCTTGTACTCCATTAATACTTGTGCCGAGCCTAGCATATGTCCGGCCGGATAAAATGTAATGCTTACCTCTTTTATTTTAAAGGTTGTTGCGTACTGTTGCACATGAAAATCAACGGCTGCGAATTTGCGGTATCGGTGTTGCATAAAACTCACTGTTGGAGCTGTACAATATACGTTCTGGTTCCCTCCTACGGCATGATCACCGTGTGCGTGCGAAATAACGGCTTCTACAACGGGTTGCTGTGGGTCTAAATAAAAATCGCCGTAGCTGCAATATAATCCTATAGGACTAAGGGTAATAAAATCTGTTAATATCATGGACAAGCTAAAAAATGACTAGCTGCTGCAAAGCTACACTTATTCAGGAATAAAGGTTGTGCTATTTACAAGTAGGATTTTAATTAGACAATGGCTTGAGCACTTTGCGTCACAAATTGACGATGCAGAGCCATTACTTGCTCGATAATACTGTGCTGCTCATCGTTCATGATAAAATGTTCTGCCATTTTAACTTTGTCTTCATCAGACATTTGTTTATCCATGCGGGCTTTTACTTGTTCGGCAGAAACCTGGTCGCGTTGCATCACGCGGCTTACTTTGAGTTCTAAGGGAGCCGTTACTAAAATAGTGGTGTCGCAAAGTTTATAAGAACCACTTTCGAACAATACAGCTGCTTCTTTTAAGGTGTAGGGTATTGTAGGATCAATGGCTTTTTCCCAAGCATCGTAGGCTCTAAATACTGCCGGATGAACAAATGCATTTAATTTAGCCAGTTCGGCTTTGTTTGAGAATACAATGCTCGCAATGTGTTTATTGTTTAATTTTCCGTCATCGAAATAACTTTCCTTTCCGAAAGCGATTTTAACATCTTCAATTAATTGTGCATCGGTCACCATAATTTCTTTTGCCACGGTATCGGCATAAAAAATAGGAATACCTAGTACCTCAAATACTTTACAAACCGTGGTTTTACCACTTCCTATTCCTCCTGTAATCCCTACTTTATACATTATCTTTGTATTATAAAATCAACTTTAGCTGGCACTATGCTCAGCAGCTTACAATACTCGGGAAATTCTGTGATATTTACAGTAAATTGTTTGTGTCCAAAATTTCTCCATTCATTCAAGTCAACCGTTGCCTTAATAAAACTTTCATCTATTTCGGCGTAGTGGTTCAACGCAACTAAAAATGTAACCTTTACCTTTTTCGGATAAAGCTGAATATTATCATAATTTACATTGTTTTTAACCAGCAGGGGAACATCGACAGTTTTCTCCGTAAATTCATCAATGGGTACTTTTACTTCAACTGATGACGGGAAAATGCCCACATTTTTAAACTTGCTATGCTGCATTCTAATCCTTTGGGTAGTACTGGCTGCAACTTTGTTCAACGTAAGTGTATCGGTACTCCAGTCTTTAATTTTCTTTAATTCTTCTATTGGACCTGTTACTGTTACATACTTCGGTGTTAATTCAATATCGTCTGAAATACCAAATTGCTTTACAAACTCGATGTTTTTAACCAATCTAACCGGCACTCTCTTGACTGTCCGCTGTGTGAAGTCGAAATAAAGCGTATCAGGCTTTACAGATATCACCTTTTGCGCGCTTTCCAGTTGTTTGTTAATGGCTAATAATTGATCAGAAAAAACAATAAACTCACGTGTATTCAGTTTATTTAAATTCACAAAAATGGATTGCGGCTTGATTCTTAAACGATCAAAAAGCAACTGCCAACCGGTTCCTTCCACCTGTAAATCAACCGTATCTGACTGTAGTGGGTGAAAGGCTCTTTTTTGAGGAAAATTCTTGTATATCAGCACCGTTCTTGCTGCATACACATATTTATTGTTCAAAGCCATAAAAAACCAAGCGCCTATTGCCAGAAGTAAACAGGCAAACAGACTAAACACACGTCTTCTTTCTATTTTGGTTAATCGGATAAATGGCATATACGTAAAAAGGGGCTATAATTTTTTCACTATTAGCACAAGAATTTGACCAAATGTAACAAAGTAAACTGGAAAATAGGAAACCGGGCGGGCTATAAATAAAAAAAGCCATCCTTTTGGATAGCTCTTCTATTCTTTTCTAAGTGCTTAAGCTTTTGGAGCTGCTGCTTTTGTTGCATCTAATGAAACGGCTGATTTATCGAAACGAATTTTAGCACCGCTTTCTACTTCAATTAAGAAAGTTGTTTCGTTCATGTCTACAATACGGCCATGAATACCCGCTGTTGTAATGATTTTATCGCCTTTACCTAGCTCAGCTACTAACTTCTTGTGTTCTTTTGCTTTTCTAACTTGTGGACGAATCATGAAAAAGTAGAAAACTACCATGATAAGGACCATAGGAACAACTGTACCCAACATTCCGTTGCCGCCTGCTGCTTGTAAAATTACTGTTGATATCATTTTTATTTATTTGATTGATGATGAAATTCTTTTGTTCAAGAACTTCAATTATTTTTTCTCTAATACTTCGCCTACTAAATGAACAGAGGTTATGGTTGGATTGGCATTCGAGGTAATGGTTACCACTTTATCTTGCATACCCATTTTACCTGTGCTATTGAACGATACTTTGATTAAGCTTTCTTTGCCCGGTAAAATTGGCTCGCGTGGCCATTGGGGAATGGTGCAACCGCAGGTAGCCGTAGCTTCCGCAATAATTAAAGGGTTTTTACCCGTGTTTTTGAACTTAAATTCGTGCGTAACCACATCCCCTTGCTTAATTTTTCCAAAGTCGAATATCTCTCTTTCGAAAGTAATCACAGGCGCATCAACCGGTGCGTATTGTGGGCTTTCTACACCACTTTTTACTGCCGATTCTTCTTGCGTTTGCGTATTGGCGTTACGGCATGCAGCAAACGATAAAGCTACAATTGCTAAAACAAAAATTTTCTTCATGTAAAGTTGTTATTCTTCTATTAAGCCACGACCAATTTTTTTCAACGCATTGGTTTTCTTAAGATCGCCCAAAATTTTATCTAAAATACCGTTAATAAATGAATTACTTTTCGGAGTACTGTAATCTTTTGATAACTCTAAATATTCGTTGATGGTTACTTTAACCGGGATTGATGGAAAATTCATCAATTCGCAAATAGCCATTTTCATCAAAATTGTATCCATTAATGCTATACGTTCCGATTCCCAGTTTTTGGTTCTATCGGCAATTAACTCTTGATATTTAGCATCATTCTGTAATGTATACAAGAAAAGGTCTTGCACAAATTTGCTATCTTCTATCCAATCAGGTGAAATCTCGGTTAATTTATTTTTAAATGGATCATCGTTTACAAAGGTTTTAAGTGTTTTTGCCACCATACCTTTCATTACCTCATGATCTACTTGCCAATTGATAAATTTCTCTTCAAAAACCTGAATAATTGCTTGATTTTTTAGAATGATTTTTCTAAAAATGTATTTGATAATATCCTTTGATGATTCCAGTGTTTCGTCTGGCGAAGCAAGGTATTCCGCATACTCTTTCGATGCTTTTAATGCATTGAAAATTGTTTTACGTATTTCTGGATCGAAACCCCAATCTACTTTATATTTCTTAATAGCTGAAATATATTCAGGATTTTGCTGAACTAACACACTAAATTTGTTATGCAACAATTTTAGGTTAGGGTTCATGTCATCTGCAGATTTAATGTGCTTGTTAGCACGCTCTGCAGCATCATTTGCAGTAAATTCGGTAACTTCTACCAGTAAAGACAGCATCCAAATGTACATTTCATATACATTGTCGATACTTTGCATTAAAATTTTTAAATCACCTTTAATGTCTTTTTTGTCTGCCATGTGCCATGCAAAAATATTTTGCAAGACTTTAATTCTTAAGTGCCTTCTGTTTAACATGAATATAAGAACGATTCTCTGGTTTTTAAACCCATTTATAAATTATTTAATATGCCGATTTAATTTTTTTAATGTCCGCGATTCGTTTTTCGGCAATACGATTTGCGGCTGTATTGGTAGGAATCATTTCCGACTTACTCAATTTTATCACGTTGCGCGTTGCATCGTAAATATTTTCTGTTAATTGCACCGTCCGTTTTTTTCCGAAACCAGTTAATTCAGAATAACATGAAATAAGTCCTCCGGCGTTAATTAAATAATCCGGAGCAAACAAAATCCCTTTTTTTAGTAGTAATTCACTATCTTCAACTTCGTTTTCTAACTGATTGTTAGCAGAACCTGCAATAATTGCAAACTTCATTTTTTCAATCGTTTTGCTGTTTACTGTTGCTCCCATTGCGCAAGGGGCATAAATATCGGCATCTACCTTAAAAATTTTATCTGCTTCAATTGGCTTCGCTTTGTACTTTCGAGCCACTTGGTTCAGTTGTTCTTGGTTAATGTCGCTAATCAAAACTTCGGCATTTTCCTTTCTTAATAATGCTACCAAGTGTTCACCTACATTTCCTATTCCTTGTACTACAACGGTTCTACCGGCTAGCATATCGGTGCCAAATACTTCTTTCACACTTGCCTTAATACCCAAATATACTCCTTGAGCGGTAAAGGGTGCTGGGTTTCCTGCCCCACCAATCGATTCAGGCACGCCTGTAACGTGGTTGGTTTCCATGCGAATGTATTCCATATCGCGCGTGTTGGTTCCCATTTCTTCAGCGGTAATAAACTCCCCGTTCAGGTTTTTAATAAATCGCCCGTAGGCACGCATCAAACTCTCGGTTTTATCTTTTCTAGAATCACCGATAATTACGCCTTTTCCACCACCCAAATTTAATCCAGTAATAGCCGATTTATAGGTCATTCCTCTGGATAAACGTAGCGCGTCTTCTAAAGCTTCACTTTCTGTAGCGTAACTCCACATACGGGTTCCCCCTAAAGCTGGCCCTAATGTTGTGTCGTGTATGGCAATTATGGCTTTTAATCCGGTATCGGCATCGTTACAAAAAACCAACTTTTTGTGCCCGTAAGCACTTAATTGATTTAAAATCGAACTTTCAAAGGTAGAGTTTGCTGGCATATTAGATGTACAACTAAGCTTCTGCAAAAATAAAATAAAAAACCATTAATACAGCATCAATTGTATTTTTTGGGAAAGCTGTGTGCTGAGAAAGGAATAGAAAGTAATGAGTAGTGAATAGTGAGTAGTGAATAGTGAGTAGTGAATAGTGAATAGTGAGTAGTAGCGGGGTGAGCAGCAAATTGCCTATGACTATTGACCATTAACCATTGACTATTGACCATTAACCATTGACTATTAACTATTGACCTTTAACCAATGACTATTGACCATTGACCTTTAACTATTGACCATTAACCATTGACTATTAACTATTGACCTTTAACCAATGACTATTGACCATTGACCTTTAACTATTGACCATTAACCATTGACTTAGCACTAATTTTACCTAAGTTTGCGTTAAATGAAACACCTTAAAAGCTTAAATAAGTATTTCCTGAAGTATAAGTGGCGCATCCTTCCGGGGATTATCTTCGTAATCATCTCGAATATTTTTGGTGTTATTCCTGCCCAAGTAGTTGGTTATGCATTTGATATGATAACCGAGAACATCCAAATCTTTAGCCTTTTTAATGGCTTTGAACGCCAAGAGATTGTTTATAACATATTCAGCAATTGCTTGCTGTATTTTGGTTGTTTAATTATTGCCATTTATTTGCTCCGTGGTTTGTTCCTCTTTTTTATGCGTCAAACCATCATTTTAATGTCGAGACATATCGAATTCGATATGAAAAACGACATTTATCAGCACTACCAACGATTGAGTTTAGGTTTTTACAGACGCAACAATACCGGCGATTTGATGAACCGTGCTACCGAAGATGTAAATCGCGTACGCATGTACGTTGGACCGGCCATTATGTATACGGTGAACACCTTTATGCTTTCCATGCTCATTATATGGTCTATGTTTGACGTGAATTCCAAACTGGCCATTTATTGCCTGCTTCCTCTCCCCTTTTTAGTGATTATCATTTATTATGTAAATCGATTAATTTTTAAAAAAAGCGGTCAAATACAAGAGCAACTCTCCGAATTATCAAGTTTTGTACAGGAGCGCTTTTCGGGTATTCGCATTATAAAATCGTATGTACGCGAAGAATATACCCGGAACCGTTTTGAAGATAAAAGCAATGCGTATAAAAACGAATCGATGGGTTTAGTACGGGTTTCTGCCCTATTTTACCCTACCATGTTGCTTTTGATTGGTTTAAGCACCATCTTAACCATCTACATTGGCGGCGTTCAGGTAATGAACGGGAGCATCACACCAGGAAACATTGCTGAGTTTATTATTTACATCACCCAGTTAACCTTTCCCGTAACCATGTTGGGTTGGGTAACCTCGCTCATTCAACGGGCAGCAGCCTCACAAAAACGGATTAATGAATTTTTAGATATTCCATCCGATATTGTTTCAAAAAACACCGCAGAACGTCACTTACACGGTAATTTCCGGTTTAACAATGTTAATTTTACGTATCCCGATACCGGAATCCAGGCCTTAAAAAACATCAGCTTTGAAATCAAAAATGGCGAATTTGTGGCCATCATCGGAAAAACAGGCTCAGGTAAATCCACTTTAGCGAACTTACTCATGCGCATGTACGACGTAGAAAGTGGAACTATCTTCGTAGACAATGAGCCTTTGCAAAGCTTAAACCTCAAAAATTACCGGAATCAAATTGGTTTTGTTCCGCAAGAAGTTTTTCTCTTTTCGGATACCATTAAAAACAATATTGCTTTTGGTTTAGATGAAGTTAGCGATGAAGAAGTACAAAATGCAGCGAAAAATGCTTCTGTTTACCAGAATATCATCCATTTTGAACAAGGCTTTGAAACCATGCTTGGTGAACGCGGAATAACCCTATCTGGGGGACAAAAACAGCGCGTTTCAATTGCCAGAGCGCTGATAAAATCACCTAGCGTTTTAATTTTCGATGATTGTCTTTCTGCCGTTGATACCAAAACAGAAGAAGAAATTCTGCAAAATTTGAGCAAAATAATGCGCGATAAAACCTGTATTTTAATTGCTCATCGAATTTCAACAATTAAGAATGCGGATAAAATACTGGTGATGGATGATGGAAAAATCGTAGAAATGGGCAACCATGAACAACTTTTAGCATTAAACGGAGCGTATAAAGAGCTTTATTTGAATCAATTACTAGAAGAAGAGACTAAAAGTAGTTAATTTATGTAAATTGTATTTTGAACTTTAAATATTTGCTTTATATTTACCGAAACCAAAAACCAACATCATTACCAACCATGGGAGAATTCGACAATAAAGAGAGAGAAGAAGTTTTTTCAAAGAAAATAAGAGCAGGTAAAAGAACTTATTTTTTCGATGTTAAAGCGACACGTTCGGGTGATTATTATTTAACTGTTACCGAGAGCAAAAAAAGATTAGAGGACGGCGTATTTGTAAAACATAAAATATTCCTTTACAAAGAAGATTTTGAAAAATTTACTGAAGGCTTGACCGAAACTGTCGAATACATCAAAACGCACCAAGAAGTGGTTGAAAAACGCTACGAATACTCTGAAAATGGCGAACATGGTTTAAAATCAAACGATGATTATTCATTTTAATTAAAGATTATACAATATTACATGAAAGCCTTTGCTACTTGCCAAGGCTTTTTTTGTTTTTAGGAAATTGCTAAACTCTGTTGGAATTGCTAAATTGTTGATTGAGCAAGGGCTATAAAACAAATTAAGCCGTCTTAATACTTATTACCTATAACTTACAACATTTTTTAACCGCAGAGGCCACTAAATCACAGAGAACGCAAAGTTTGGCAGGGCACCATCCTATTACCAATTTACTATTCACCACTTTACTACTTACCATCGACCATTTTCCCTTATTTTATAGTAGATTTAACAGCAATCAACTCTCAAAAAAAAATGAAAAAGTATTTTTCGCTCGTTTTCCTATCCTTTGCATTACTCATTGTTCAAGCGCAAGAAAAAACAGATAAAAAGCTGCAAAACAAATTAAATGAATTGGTGAAAGGATTTAATGGTGATGTGGGTATTTATGTTAAAAATCTAAAAACCGGCAAATCAGCTTCTATTCAAGCCGATACTATTTTCCCCACGGCAAGTATGATTAAGGTTCCCATCACCTGTGGTATTTTTAATAAAGTTGAGGCAGGTGAATTGGACTATCACAGCACGTTGGTCTACCGAGATAGCTTGTTGTATGCTGGTGAAGATATCTTAGGATCTTTTAAGGATCATGAAAAGATTGCACTCAGTAAAGTATTGATGTTAATGATTACAACGAGCGACAATACCGCAAGTTTGTGGAGTCAATATTTAGCGGGTACTGGCACAGCCATTAACAGCTTAATGGAAAAAAATGGTCTTCAGCATACGCGTGTTAATTCCCGCACACCAGGTCGACGTTTGGATTGGCAAAAATATGGCTGGGGTCAAACCACTCCAAAAGAAATGGCGACCCTTTTGACCCTTATTCGCGATGGTAAAATGATTAATGCTGCAGCTTCCGAACGAATATACCGTAATCTCATCCGCATTTATTGGGATTCAGAGGCTTTGTCACAGATCCCTCCTACAATTCAAGTGGCGTCTAAATCGGGTGCGGTTGATGCCGCCCGCTCAGAAGTTTTATTGGTTAATGCGCCACATGGTGATTATGTTTTTTGTATCACCACCAAAAACTTAAAAGATACCTCTTGGACCTACAGCAATGAAGCTTGGACCTTAATCCGGAATCTTAGCAAACTACTTTGGAACTATTATGAACCAAAATACAACTGGAAACAGCCCGATGGCATGCAAAAATACCTGAAATAGTTACGCAACCTGCATTGTTGCTCCAGCAAGAAATATTAACAAGATATAGACTACAATAATCACAATTGTTAACACCCCCAAAAAAGTGAACAACGATTTCAAATTGCGCATGGCGATGTTTAAATTTTCCTGATCACCAAATAAAACAGCATGTTTTCCTCTATTGGCCACTCTAAATAACAACAAGCTTGGATAAAAATATAACAAACCCAAGGCTAAATAGATAAACGTCACAATAACTGAACCCGCTGAACCTAAGAACCCTAACTGTGTGCTCATTTGAGGATTTCCAGAAATCAATGCGCCAATACCGAAAGAGCCTATAATTAAGAATGCAGAAAATACAAAACCCACCACAGCCAAAAATCTAGCCCACTTCGTTATATCGTAAATATAACTGCGCATCTCTTCTGTTACAATTAATTTTACTTCTTGCGATCTTTCTTCTGAATATTCTTCCATGATGATTTTGTTAATTTTGGCTAAACTTAGAGAAAATATCCGTTCGATACAAGTACAAAGGTTTAAATAAAGGTTTTAAAAATGTATCTTTGCGGCCTGAAAGATGAAATCGTAAATCGTAAAATCAATATTATATAAATGGCATTACAATGTGGTATAGTTGGCTTACCTAATGTGGGAAAATCGACTCTTTTTAACTGTTTATCGAATGCAAAAGCCCAAGCGGCAAACTTCCCGTTTTGTACAATAGAACCAAATGTGGGGGTAATTACCGTACCGGATGACCGATTAACGAAGCTTGCTGAATTGGTTAAACCCCAAAAAGTTCAACCCAATACCATTGAAATTGTTGATATTGCTGGTTTGGTTAAAGGCGCTTCGAAAGGCGAAGGTTTAGGTAACCAATTTTTAGGCAATATTCGTGCAACCAATGCGATTATTCACGTTCTACGTTGCTTTGATGACGGTAATGTAATCCACGTAGATGGTTCGGTTGACCCTATTCGCGATAGAGAAATTATTGATACTGAATTACAGCTGAAAGATTTGGATACCGTAGATAAACGTATTCAGAAGGTTGAAAAAATGGCGAAGACCGGAGGTGATAAAGATGCCAAACGTACGTATGAGATTTTATCGGTTGTGAAAACGCATTTAGAGAGTGGTAAATCAGTTCGTACAGCTCCTTTATCGACGGAAGATTTCGATTTTATTTTAGACTTAGGCTTATTGACTCAAAAACCGGTGATGTATGTATGCAACGTAGACGAAGCTTCTGTTGTAACCGGCAATAAATACGTGGATTTGGTTCGTGCCAATGTAGCGGATGAAAATGCTGAGGTTTTGGTTATTTCTGCTAAAATTGAATCGGAAATTGCTGAATTAGAAAGCTATGAAGAGCGTCAAGAATTTTTAGCCGATTTAGGTTTAACAGAATCGGGTGTAAACAAATTAATTCGCGCTGCATACAAATTATTAAACTTGTATACCTATTTTACCGCAGGTGTTCAGGAAGTAAGAGCATGGACCATTACAAAAGGTTTCACTGCGCCTCAAGCGGCTGGTGTTATCCATACCGATTTTGAAAAAGGTTTTATCCGTGCAGAAGTTATTAAATACACTGATTTCGTAACCTTAGGTTCGGAAAATGCGTGTAAGGAAGCTGGTAAGTTAGGTGTCGAAGGAAAAACCTATGTGGTTGAAGATGGCGACATTATGCACTTTAGATTTAATGTATAAAAAACGAAACACTGTTTTTCATATAAAAGCTATCCTATTGGGGTAGCTTTTTTTTTGATTCCACTGTGTGGGATGCATTCCGGGTTGACGGGCGTACTTCGGTTCATGATTGCTATTTTGAACGTTTGTTTTACTAGCATGTTTTATTCTGGCAATTGCTCGGCTAGCCCCCATGCTAGGACCGGCCTAGGATGTTTATCCCGAGTATTCGGGATTGGACGAAGAAAGCAGTAAGAAGCTTTGCAGATACATTCAAATTTTTACTGTTCAAGAGAATTTGCAGCCGAGCGAAGGAATTGAGCGAAGCCAAGGCCTCAAATTATCGCCATCGAGCTTCTGCTAGCTTTATTCAACAACAGATCCAAGCCTTGACTTTTTCGTTCTTTTTTGTCAAGAAAAAAGAACTAAGCCCGCCGGCTATGAGGCGATAATTGATTTTTCTTTAAGAAATTGTTTTGCTAAGCGCGCAATGACGAGGGTGTTTAAGAAATTTTCTTTATTCGGTGCTAGGTGTTTGCCAACCCTCTTTCCTTTACTTGCCTCTTGCCGGCAGGGCATTTACTTTTGTGGGCCAAAAGTAACCAAAAGCCTTTGTCGGTCCGGCTAGGCAGCTTGGCGCGCAAGGCCATTCCTCAAAACAAAAACAACATCGCGCGGTTTTGTGGGAATTTTTTTTGTAACCAAGATTTAATTATTGCCACAAAACTGAATTGAACAATGCTCGGTTGTACAGATTTGAATGTTGTTGCAACTGTTTTTGTTTTCTCCCGCTGCTGGGGGTGCATCCCGAGCATTCGGGACCGACGGGCGTTCTTCGGTTAATACCTGAAATTTTGAACGGTTGTTTTACTAGCATGTTTATTCTGGCTATTGCTCGGCTAGCCCCCATGCTAGGACCGGCCTAGGTGTTTATCCCGAGTATTCGGGATTGGACGAAGAAAGCAGTAAGAAGCTGTGCAGAAACGTTCAAATTCTTACTGTTCAAGAGAATTTGCAGCCGCGCGAAGGAATAGAGCCAAGCCAAGGCCTCAAATTATCGCCATCGAGCTTCTGCTAGCTTTATTCAACAACAGATCCAAGCCTTGACTTTTTCGTTCTTTTTTGTCAAGAAAAAAGAACTAAGCCCGCCGGCTATGAGGCGATAAAATTTTGTGGGGATTGGTTTTGTAACCAAGATTAATTATACCACAAAACTGAATAGAACAATACTCGGTAGTACAAACTCGAATGTTTCTGCTACTGTTTTTGTTTTCTCCCGCTGCTGGGGGTGCATCCCGAGCATTCGGGATCGACGGGCGTTCTTCGGTTCATGATTGCTATTTTGAACGGTTGTTTTACTAGCATGTTTTATCCTGGCAATTGCTCGGCTAGCCCCCATGCTAAAAAGCAAACGCGCCGTTGTTATTTAAATAGTATGAGCGTGAATAAAAAAGCTTTACTAATTGTTACAACAAAACTCCTTTTAAAATCAACATAGCGACCGAAAAATAGATTAATATACCCGTTACATCGACCATTGTTGCTACAAAAGGTGCGGATGAAGTAGCTGGATCAAGCTTTAAGCGCTTCATAATAATCGGCATCATAGAACCGATTAAACTTCCCCACAGCACAATGCCTAGCAAAGTGAAAAAGATGGTAAGTGCTATTAAAAACCAATGTTCGCCATAATTATAAAAATGGAGATTTTGCCAAAGCACAATTCTCAACATACCAATACTTCCTAAAATTAAGCCTAACAGTAGTCCGGAGATAATTTCTCTCCGCATGACACGCCACCAGCCTGAAATAGTTACTTCACCCAGCGCCATGGCCTGAATTATTAAGGTAGAGGCCTGAGACCCACTGTTTCCTCCACTACTCATAATTAAAGGAATAAACAAGGATAACACAATAGCCTTTTGCAAATCGACCTCAAAATGCTGCATCGCAGTTGCGGTTAACATTTCGCCTAAAAACAGGATAATCAACCAACTTGCACGCTTTTTTACAAGCTTCAGGATTGGCATATCCAAATAAGGTTCGTCAAGTGCTTCGGTACCTCCAATTTTATGAATATCTTCCGTATACTCTTCGTTCGCAATCCACAAAATATCATCAACGGTTACAATACCAACTAGCAAATTGTGATCATCTACCACGGGTAAGGCTACCCGGTTATTCATACGGAATGTATTAATCGCGTCTTCTTGTGGGGCATTCGCATTTAAGGCAATGTAACGGTTGTCGGTCAGCTCACCAATAATAGCCTCGGGATCGGCTAATAAAATTTCGCGAATACGGATATCATCTAATAAAACACCTTCTTTATCGATAACATATACTACATCAATGGTTTCAGAATTTTTCCCATAACGCCTAATATGTGCCAGCACACGGCTAACGGTCCAATCCGGCTTAACAGCAACGTAATCTGGAGTCATTAAGCGTCCGATACTGTCTTCTTTATAGCCCAAAAGGGATAACGATTCTTTTCGCTCTTCAGGAGGTAAAAGTGCAATCATTTTAGTTACGACTTCTCCTTTCAATTCCGAAAACAATGCCGTGCGATCGTCGGGAGGTAAATCTTTTATAATTTGATTGAGCTTATTACCGGAAAGTTTCTGAATAATCCGTTCCTGAGTAGGGAAATCAAGGATACGAAAAACATTTACAGCACGATTTAGTGAAATGGTTTCGATAAATTTTGCGGCATGTTGCGGAAATTCATCTATTAGTTGTTCAACGTCGGAAATATTAAGCGTATCTAAATAACGCTTTAATGCTCTATCGTTGTCCTTTTCAAGTAATTCTTGAACTTCTTCTACAACCAACTCTTCCATAACAAAATCAAATTTTACATGCTTGAATCCTTCATTTAACGGTTGCAAAATTGCGTTTTTATTTTCATAAAAGCCAAATTTCACGCGCCCTAGTTTTAGATATTTGACACATTTATTAAATGGAAGGTTTTGGGGTTCATAATTGTAGTTTTGCACCTCCAGACTTTCAAACTACATTTATTTTCAGGCTCTATTATCACCGACCTTTCGGACTTCCAGACTCTTTCCCTAGCTTGCCTCTTGTCGGCAGGGCATTTACTTTTGTAGGCCAAAAGTAACCAAAAGCCTTTGTCGATCCGGCTAGGCAGCTTTGCCAGCAAAGCCATTCATCAAAACAAAAACAGCATCGCGCGGTTTTGTGGGAGATTGGTTTTGTAACCAAGATTTAATCATCACCACAAAACTGAATTGAACAATGCTCGGTTGTACAGATTTGAATGTTGCTGCAACTGTTTTTGTTTTCTCCCGCTGCTGGGGGTGCATCCCGAGCATTCGGGATCGACGGGCGTACTTCGGTTAATACCTGTCATTTTGAACGTTTGTTTTACTAGCATGTTTTATTCTGGCAATTGCTCGGTTAGCCCCCATGCTAGGACCGGCCTAGGAGGTGTTGGACGAAGAAAGCAGTAAGAAGCTTTGCAGAAACGTTCAAATTCTTACTGTTCAAGAGAATTTGCAGCCGAGCGAAGGAATAGAGCGAAGCCAAGGCCTCAAATTATCGCCATCGAGCTTCTGCTAGCTTTATTCAACAACAGATCCAAGCCTTGACTTTTTCGTTCTTTTTTGTCAAGAAAAAAGAACTAAGCCCGCCGGCTATGAGGCGATAAAAGATTTCTATTTATGAGATTGCTTACTAAGCGCGCAATGACGAGGGTGTTTAAGAAATTTTCTTTATTCGGTGCTAGGTGTTTGCCAACCCTCTTTCCCTTTCCTGCCTCTTTTGCCGGCAGGGCATTTACTTTTGTGGGCCAAAAGTAACCAAAAGCCTTTGTCGATCCGGCTAGGCAGCTTTGCCCGCAAGGCCATTACACAAAACAAAAACAATCTCGCTGGTTTTGTGGCGATTGGTTCTGTAACCAATATTAATTTTAGCCACAAAACTGAATAGAACAAGGCTCGGTGGTGGGTATTCGAATGTTTCAGCAGCTGTTTTTGTTTTCTCCCGCTGCTGGGGGTGCATCCCGAGCATTCGGGATCGACGGGCGTACTTCGGTTAGTGCATGCTATTTTGAACGTTTGTTTTACTAGCATATTTATTTTGGCAATTGCTCGGCTAGCCCCCATGCTAGGACCGGCCTAGGAGGTGTTGGACGAAGAAAGCAGCGAGAAGCTGTGCAGAAACGTTCAAATTCTTACTGTTCAAGAGAATTTGCAGCCGAGCGGAAGGAATAGAGCGAAGCCAAGGCCTCAAATTATCGCCATCAAGCTTCTGCTAGCTTTATTCAACAACAGATCCTAGCCTTGACTTTTTCGTTCTTTTTTGTCAAGAAAAAAGAACTAAGCCCGCCGGCTATGAGGCGATAAAAGATTTTTCTTTAAGAGATTCCTGCGCTCAAGGATGACAAAGCATAATTGCTGCGCTACGCACGCAACCATGAAAACGATTTAAAAAACTTCATTGTTCGATACGCGAAAATGAACAACGTACGCGCCTACATTCCAAAATGCGCTACAAGAAATCCTGAAAAACAAAAAAGGCAGTCCAAATGAACTGCCTTCTTCTATTATATGATTCGCTTGTAATTAAAGATTTTTACATGCTTCAATTAATAACGCTTTATTTGCTTGTGGGCTCTTATCTCCTAAGAAATCATTTTCACCAACAGTAGTTGAGTTATCTGCTTGTGTGATTGTTCTATTCAAAACTTCTTTGCTTGAATTACGCCATGACGTTCTGAAATCGTATGCACTTCCGATTTTCAATACAGTTGTTTTGATTGAACCATTTTCAGCAGTACCTAAGTACGTATATTGTGAAGCAGGTGCACCAGCTGGTTTGTAAAACAAATCAAAGTTTGGAACGAGAATCGTACCCGATCCTGGACATCTTACGTTTAACAATAAAGTAATGTTCTGAACAGGAACTCCTGGATCACGTAACGTAATCGTAATATTTGCACCTGCACATGGATCGTTGATAATTCCTTCTGCTACAACAACAGGAGTTGCTGCAGTGGTTGAAATTTTATAACGAACAACCAATGGAGGTAAACCTTGATAAACATCCGTAGTGTTATTACCGATTGAAACAATTTTCTCTACAATTGTTTTTCCATCTACACCAATCAACTCAATTTTAAATGGTTGAGTTCCTACACCTAACCAAGAAGCTGAATACGTAATTTTAGGATCCTGACAAGTTGGAGGTACTACAATCGCATCACCTACAATAAATACGGTTAAGTGATTGGTAGAAAAACTTACTGAAGGTTTACCTTGGCCGTCTAAAACAACGGTACCGTTTGATTCAAATTTAAATTGTCCGGTTGAAGTTTGGTAACTATAAATACCTAAAACATCACCTGCTGCAATTGGTTTACCGGTAGCCTGTGGTTTAAATGTAGGATCTAATTGTACTGCTACATTAATTGGCGTAGTGAAGTTACGTACTGCTACCCCACCAACATACATGTTAATCTCTGTAAAACCAGCTGGTAAGAAGAACATTTCTCCAGTTGAACCAGAAGGACCAACCACGTTTGTTGATGATAATTGACCACCTGGGAATAATGCTAAAGCAGCAGGATCACTAGGATCAAAGTTAACGGCTTGAGCTGTTACGGTACCACCTGTTAATGTATTGCCTGCTGCATCTTTAAATTGCGTACCTGCAGGAACGGTAATACTCGTAGTTGTTGCCACGGTGCTTGATGTAGGCGTACTAAATGAAACCGCTGTTGTAATGGCACCATTTGCAGCTAACGGAATTTCCTGAGAAACCACTGTTGCAGCTGGTGAAGGAACCATCGTTTTTAACAAGGTAACATAAATAATCTGACTAAACTGATTTTCTACAATCGAAACTGGAATGTTTTTATCATCATAACCAGGTGCCTTAATTAAAACATTGAACATCACTGGTTTGTTAGCTGTTGGAATTCCCTTTGGCGTTACCCCTAAAGTAGCTACGCCAGCAGGTGCATAAATGGTTTTCGTTCCCGAAAAATCGTAAATGCTCGCTGCATCTGTTCCGGTTGCAGTTACAGAAATATTACTTGGTAAAGTTGCACCATTGGCATCTTTTAACACGAGTGTTGCTTTATACTTGATGACATCTGCATCAAATAATACATTAATATCATACGATGGGTTCTTACAACTGTTCAAAAGAACGGTTGCAAGCAGTATGAAACTAAATATTTTATAGATTTTTTTCATTTTGATAAGGGATTTAGATTAAAGACCAAAGTTAAAATTAATTTGTACTACCGGCATGAAACGGTAAAATGACATATTCTCTTGCAATTGCTGTTGATTGCTTGTATTAGCGGCCAAGTAGTTTGTACCTACTAAGGTAACTTCTGGTTCGCCCATGTAATACATACCTACTGCAAAACCTACGTTAAACTTGTTACGTGGAAATACATTCTCAAAACCAAATCCAGCATAAGGCGCTACTTTGTTCCATTTAATGGTTCCTTGTAACTGACCTAATTCTGCACTTGTGATTGGAATATCTCCGTACATGTATGTTCCTCTGTACGTTACAACAGCTTCACCTTTTGCTTGCCAAAAATAACCAGCACCACCTGTTACCACTACTTTACGCGATAACGATTTCTCGTTTAAAAACGGATGCCAATCGAACAATAAATGTGCATTTCCAAAAGCAACTTTAAAATCTAAGTCTGTTGGCTGACTGTTTACGCTAAAAACTGTTTGACCATCAAATGGCATAATACTCGCACCACCACGAATAGCGAATTTCGGTGTCCAAGCATATTTTACATCCATTCCTAAACCCTGGGTAGAAATATGGGCACTTAAAACAACTTTGCTTCTATCGGCACTTTCTGCTGCGCCTTGCGAAGGCTTTGCTCCTTCTTCCTGTGCTTTTAGATTTGCGCTAAACAAAAAGAAACTGCAGATAAAAAGTATAGTAAACTTCTCTTTCATAATCATTAATTAATGGGGTTTGTGTATTATATTATTTAATATTTTCAACTAATAAGCATTTTTGTGTCCGGCAATTACTTGCCAAACGGTTAAAAAAGCGATTTTAAAATCTAATAAAAGCGACCAATTTTCTAAATACCAAATATCGGCTTCTACGCGTGCTTCCATTAAGCCATCTTCTCTGGTTTCTCCACGAAAACCGCTTACTTGTGCCCATCCTGTAATACCTGGCAACAAGAAATGACGTACCATGAATTGATCTATTATTTTAGAATATTCTTGTGTATGCTGTAACATGTGTGGACGTGGCCCAATTACCGACATATCGCCAACCAGTACATTAAAAAATTGTGGCAATTCATCAATACTGGTTTTACGCATAAAAGCGCCCAATTTGGTAATGCGCGAATCGTTCTTCTGTGCTTGTAACTTATCCGAATCAGAATTCACACGCATACTTCTAAATTTCAAACAGTAAAAAGGTTTATTATCCTTCCCTGAACGAAGCTGCTTAAAGAAAACGGGGCCTTTTGATTCTAGTTTAATGAGAATCGCCAATAAAGGAAGCAACCAACTCATCACAAAAACAATCACCAACAACGAGAACACAATATCAAAAATTCGTTTAAAAATTTTATTGGAAATATTTTCTAAAGGCTCTTCTCTCGGACTCAAAACAGGTAAATGCCCTAACATTTTCACACTAACCGTTTTTTTGAAATAATTTTTCACATCCGGCACCAGTTTAAAACGAATCATCTCTTTATCCGCCAAACGCATCAGGCGTTCAATATGGTCTTGTGCACCTTCTGGTAAAGCACAATAGATTTCGCTGATGTTGTGTTTTTTAACATAGTTCACACAATCATTCACAGAACCTAAACGCGTAACGCCTTCTTTTCTTAAATCTTCCCGATCATCAAAGAAACCTACGATTTGATAGCCCAACGTTTTTTGACGGTCAATCAGCTTGGCTAAACTTAAACCAACCGGCCCCGCTCCTACGATTACGACTTTGGTGTATTCAATTAAATTAGCGCGTTGATTTCTTCTTAATAACAAGAAAACAATCTTACCCATGAAGAATACAGGTGTAAAAATTGCCAAGGTATATAAGATTGTTCCATCCGCTGTGCGAAAATCCGGAACAAAATAAATCAATAAATTTAAAAGCAATGAGAAAAACAATACACTTAAAAAGGATTGTTTGATGGTTGGTATAGAATCTTTAGCAAAAAGATCTTGATAAAGCTTGGTATTTTGCGTAACATAGAACCAAATAAAATTAACCAAAAGTACATGCGGCAAATTTACTTTATTAATCCATATCGCATGAACGCCCCAGTGCTTGATAGCACTCACCAAATAACCAGAGGCATTTAATAAAGATAAATCAATGATTGTTGCTAAGCCCTTGTAATAAGACCCATACTTATCAGTCAACGAGGTTGATATCTGACCAGGATTTGTAGTTCGATCCTCTGAACGAGTGAACTCTTTTGAGAGATTCCAAAGATAATCGGCAGCCATGATGATTTTTATATAGGGTGATTATTTACTAAAAAAAATACTTTTAACAAATATTTACTACAAAAATAATAAAAAACTGTATCTATTTATATACTTATTTCTAAGTATTTTAAAATAATTATACAATTCGCATGAAAAACAATTTTTTTTGCCTTATTTACGCGACACAAAACCTAAGCAAAAATCTAAATCGACCCTATTTTTAGTGTATTTTAAAAAAATCAGCGCAAAAATTTAACAAAAAATTAAAAAAAACATAACATCCAACATAGCAATACCTTATAAAAAGGAATACAAATTATAAATACAAATAATAGCTATTCATCTCAACTTAAATCGACCAAAACATAATTACTAATTTATATTACAAAACATACACCTTATGTTGTGTACCACGATAAATAAGCCCCTAATCGGAAGACTTTTATAGTTTTCTTCAGGGTTATTCGCATATGAAATAGTAGAGTTGTATGTTAGGGATTTCAATTTAGTTTACGCTTGTATTATTTGCTTTTACCAGGTTTCTTTTCTAGCAATTTAACAGCTTTTTCGCCAGCCAGACTTTTCGGACTATACATACTTCCGAAGTACCTTTTTATACCTCCAGAAATCCCCCCCTTGACATTACGACTTTCGGACCTCTGACTTTTCAGACTTTTACCCCCTTCTTTCCCTTGCTTGCCTCTTGCCGGCAGGGCATTTACTTTTGAAGGCCAAAAGTAACCAAAAGCCTTTGTCAATCCGGCTAGGCAGCTTTGCCCGCAAGGCCATTACACAAAACAAAAACAGTCTCGCTAGGTTTTGTGGGGAATGGTTTTGTAACCAATAGTAATTGTAGCCACAAAACTGAATAGAACAATGCTCGGTAGTACACATTCGAATGTTGCTGCAGCTGTTTTTGTTTTCTTCCGCTGCTTGGGATTGACGGGCGTACTTCGGTTAAGAACTGCTATTTTGAAGGTTTGTTTTACCGGCATATCGCTCAAAAATTTTTATGTCATCGGTGACATACAACGCATCTCTAATATTCGGTGCTCGGTTAGCCCCCATGCTAGGAGCGGCCTAGGAGGTGTTGGACGAAGAAAGCAGCGAGAAGCTTTGCAGAAACGTTCAAGTTCTTACTGTTCAAGAGAATTTGCAGCCGAGCGGAAGGAATAGAGCGAAGCCAAGGCCTCAAATTATCGCCATCAAGCTTCTGCTAGCTTTATTCAACAACAGATCCAAGCCTTGACTTTTTCGTTCTTTTTTGTCAAGAAAAAAGAACTAAGCCCGCCGGCTATGAGGCGCTAAAGGATTTCTCTTCATGAGATTGCTTGCTAAGCGCGCAATGACGAGGGGTGTTTATGAAATTTTCAGTAAATGATGCTAGATTGCCTCGCACTCTTTCCCTTGCTTGCCTCTTGCCGGCAGGGCATTTACTTTTGTGGGCCAAAAGTAACCAAAAGCCTTTGTCGATCCGGCTAGGCAGCTTGGCGCGCAAAGCCATTACACAAAACAAAAACAGTCTCGCTGGTTTTGTGGGAGATTGGTTTTGTAACCAATATTTAATTATTGCCACAAAACTAAATTGAACAATGCTCGGTAGTACAAACTCGAATGTTTCTGCTACTGTTTTTGTTTTTTTCCGCTGCTTGGGACCGACGGGCGTACTTCGGTTAAGAACTGCTATTTTGAAGGTTTGTTTTACCGGCATATCGCTCAAAAATTTTTATGTCATCGGTGGCATACAACGCATCTCTAATATTCGGTGCTCGGCTAGCCCCCATGCTAGGAGCGGCCTAGGAGGTGTTGGACGAAGAAAGCAGCGAGAAGCTTTGCAGAAACGTTCAAGTTCTTACTATTCAAGAGAATTTGCAGCCGAGCGAAGGAATGGAGCGAAGCCAAGGCCTCAAATTATCGCCATCGAGCTTCTGCTAGCTTTATTCAACAACAGATCCAAGCCTTGATTGTTTGGTTACTTTATTATCAAGAAAAAAGAACTAAGCCCGCCGGCTATGAGGCGCTAAAGGATTTCTCTTCATGAGATTGCTTGCTAAGCGCGCAATAACGGCTGGTCGAATCATCATTGCAAAGCTAGACTGTGCGAGATGAAGCAATCTCAAAAAATTAACCTTCCGTGTTTTTTGTGTTTCCGTGGCAAACAAATTGAACTTTCCGCCCTGAGATTGCTTTTTCTACTTCCTGACTACCTTTTTGTACCTCTGAAGAGCAATTTAGTCTCCCGAAGTACTTTTAAATACCTTTAAAGGCAGTTTATGAATATTAGAACTATTCTTCAGGAGTGTTACTCACACCTTTTCCTCTACCAGGAAAACGCTGTTTTAAATCATCATACATGGCTTGTGTACCGGGAATATTGGAACGGCTTGCTCCTTTTAATGAATGATAAATAACTAAAGAAGCTTCATACGCCTCTGCTCCAGCTACCATCCCAGTACCTTCTATACCACGATATAATGTGCTTAATTGTTGATAAATAGTATACACATCTGAAGAAAGCTTATAATCTTTTCTGGCTTCTACCAAATCAACGTACTTAGGAACCATGGAAGGGTTTTAAGCAGCATACTCAAGCGTTTTAGCTACGAATGCTAGGGTTTTATCGCCCATCTTTAACATTCCTTTTCGGTCTTCAGCAGTTAAATTTATAACCAAAAGTGGTTTTAATAGTGTGTTTAATTGTTCAAATGCAGCGGTAATAGCCGCCATCTCTTCTGTGGTGATTTCTAAGGAAATCTTGTTACTTAAACTCATCTGTAAATGGTTTTATAGGTTAAACATAAATAAATTTCTCAAGGGCTATTCAAAACAAAAGCATACACAGTTATGCACCGCTTAAAATTTGCTGAATAAATTGGATGATTTACGAGATGAGCTTAATCAACAATTTCCTTTTAATTAAGGCGATTAAGAATAGAGATGTCCGTATTGAAGTCGTGAATTTATAAAAAAGCGCGTAAAAAACTAAATTATTGCTGAAAATATTTTCTTCAAAGCAATAGCCAATTACAATACTTTTCTGTAGTGTAGTGTTTCAACTACACAATTATTGAAATTTTAAATAGTACAATCAATTACTGAGAAGTAGGTATTTTATCAAAATCCTCTTATTTCTTATCAACGATGTATCTCTTGATGTTAGCAGTGTTGTTCGTAATGACATCATTTTCATTAAAGGAAACACAATGAATTTCTTGTGCGCCATAGCGATCGCGATCATAGGTAACATACAAAGTTCCATCCGCTGCCTCTGTTAAATCGGGGTAAGAAACACCTTCTCTAGAATCAATCATCATACTGTATTTCCAGGTTTTAGCCTCGTCATCCGATAAGAAAATCTTTAGGTTATTGCGCGAGGTACTATTATTAATAATAAGTGCAATACGACCGGAGGTTAGACGATTTAGAAAAAATCGAGAGGCAGTGGTTGCGCCCAATTGCGTAAATTTTTGAGGATTTGACCACAATTGAGTTTTATTTGCTTTCGCTGAATAAATACCATCAGTAGTTCTCATCATCGCAATAAAAGAACTATCTGCTAATTGAATAATTGAATGTTCATCAAACGTACGAATACTTGCCTGTATATTAATAGCACTTATTTTCTTAAAATTAACAGCTTTTTTAAACACTTCGTTACTCGTAGATTGATAAACTGATGTCCCAAACGACTGCCCCCAAAATGCCACTGGATAATATGTGATGTTTTTGTCAAAAGAAAGGGAAGGTTTATTCATCATGACTCCATCACTTAGCCATCGAGGTGTAGTCGTAGTTATCCTATCCTCAACATAATCAATTTTCGAATACCAAACCCCACCTTTTCCATCCCATTTTGAATCCTTACATTTTGACCAAGAGAGAAAAACATTACCAAACTTATCTTTCCACAATACTGGATCAAAAAAACGAACATTTGATTTCGTAGGGTTTACGATAAGTGCATTTTTAGTCCAAGTGAGGCCTTTATTTTTACTAACAGACAATGTCAAATAATTCCCGGGTTCCTCATCGGGTCCACCAGTATACCATACCAAAAATAAAACTCCTCCCTCTGATATTTGTATAGAGGGAATTCCTTGCCAAGATCTAGCCGTAAACTTGGTGATTCCTGTTTGGTTTACTAACAACTCTCCTTCTAAGTCCACTATAGCGCTACCAATATCGTCTGGTTCAGGATCAAAACTTATCATTTTTATCGAATCTCCTTTAATAGAATCTCCCTTTGTTATAACATCAATGGCAGGCTTGGCCAGAGCAATCTCTTCTTCAATTTTACTTTTTTTCTTACAACTCAAAAATATCATAAGCAGAAAAAAACCAATCAAATAGTTACTAAACCTCATAAATATCAATGCGTTAGGGATTCAAAATTTTTCTAAAATAACAAAAAAATTGATTAGATGAATTATTTAGTTGACAAAAAACAAAAAAATTGAATATGAATTAAAAACACCATACTAAAAGTCGAACCATTGCATGTTGAAAACCCGCCCCCTTTAAACTAATTATGTTATTTTAGTGAGTGGTTATTCATATTTACTTATGTTTAGGTAATTAGAAAAAAAATAATAAAACACGTTTCTAAGCCGTTATATTTGCATTGTAATCTCCCTAATTTTAGTCCGATACATGTATTTTAAGAACAAAAGCATTCATTTTTCGATTCTAATAAGCTTTTTAGTTGTATTTATTAATTTTTTTAATGCAAATGCGCAATACAGCAACCAAATAAAGGCAGAAATTGAAGGACAAGCAACCGGAACCACCAACGGAGTTGTTCCTTTTTGGATGCGTTCCAATCAATATGGATCTGTCCCCCTATCCGGCGCTTCCGCAAGTGCAATTGGCCGTATAAAAAAAGGCTTCTACAACTCAGTAGACGACAGCTTAAACAACCACAAGTTTTTTTGGAATTTTGGCTTAGAAGGCCGGGTAAATGGTGGAAATAAAATAAACGGCCAACTCATTGAAGCCGATGTGAAACTGAGATACGCCATGTTTCAATTACAAGGGGGACGCTCGAAAGATGTAATGGGACTAAACGGCGATACCACCTTATCGAGTGGGAACTTTGCTATTTCTGGAAATACATTGGGTGTACCTAAAGTTGAATTGTCTATACCCAATTATTGGCGGATCCCTATTTTCGATGGTTTATTTTCAGTAAAAGGAACCTTTTCCCACGGCTGGTTGGGAAAAATGCCTATTGTAAGTACCATTGCTAGCTTAGACAATAAAGAAACATATTATATGGGCAATACTAATCCCATCACCTATTTTCATCAAAAGTCATTTTATGCACGCTTGGGCAAGGAAGATTGGAGTCTGCAATTATACGGAGGTTTTAACCATCAAGTATTTTGGGGTAGCGAACCTGAAACCTTTGGAGAAAATTTTGAATTAACACCCTTTCAAACCTTTTGGTATGTTGTTCAAGGGAAATCATACGGAAATACGGGTGTACCCACATCTAAAATTGGTAATCAAAATGGCTCCATTGATTTTGGCTTGGAATACGATTTTGAAAGCTATCGCATGCTGTTGTATCAACAATTTTTTTACGATGTGGGGGCTTTATCGAAACTCGCCAATGCAGCAGATGGTTTAACTGGCATTATGGTTGAGAATAAAAATTTCAACAATCAAACAAATTCCTTTAAATGGAAGAAATATTTAGTTGAATTTTTTCATTCAAAAAACCAAGCGGGTTATCCTTGGTCTACGCCAACCAAATCAGGAGACGAAGATTATTACAACAACTTTTTTTATACTCATGGCTGGACCTATAATGACGTAAGTTTAGGGAACCCGCTTATAACCGAACATTACAATGCAAAGCCCGGACAAGCTAGAAGGAGCAGAGATTTCTTCATCAACAATCGCGTATTAGCCTTCCATTTTGGTGCTAATTTCGAATGGAAAATCATTGACTTTATCACGAAACTCTCCCTTTCTAAAAATTTTGGAACCTTTGCTACCAGCGAGTATGGTAGTTCAACAGGAGTTATAAGAAATCCAGAAACCAGCAATCTTTTCGTTCCGGTTTATCAATCGAGCTTTTACCTCAAAGCGAGTAAAAAACTTCCGCGTGACCTTGCCGTTGGAGCGGCATTGGCTTTCGATGCGGGTAGTTTATTAAACGATTCTTTTGGTTTAAACTTTAGTGTAAAGAGAACATTTTAAACTGTTTTAGAGAGTGGTTACATTCTGAACAGCGAGGCTGTCTTGGTCAGTTAGGGAAAGAATTAAGCCATGTGTAAAAGATTTTCCCCTCGTACTTCCTCGCAATTGACCACTTTTTTAAACTTACAATGTCGTTTCAAACGGGCGTCATTGCAAACGGAGAGATTGGGATATAGCTAGGAGTGAAGCAATCTATCATAAAAAATATACTATCAAAAAACTGCTTGAAAGATTGCCACGTCGTGCCTCCTCGCAATGACGATTTTTTTAAAAAATTCAGCATTACAATTTTTTCTTGTACTATGCTCCTCAAGAACGAACTTTCGTCTTTTCCATTATTCCCATAAAATGTGTTTCGTACTGATCTACGATAATATTCCAGTCGTAAACCTCTTTTATTTTTTGCTCATTGTTGGCAATATACCCCCTATAATTGTGCTTATTCGTGCCTAGAAGGATATCTTCTACGTCCTGACTCGTGGTAAAATACAAGGCATCTTCCCCTAAGATAGATTTATTAAAAATATTATCATTGGCACAAATGAGCGATTGTGAAGCCATGGCTTCCAATAGTGAAGGGTTGGTTCCCCCTACTGTATGCCCATGAAAATATACGTTCGAGTAATGTCTCAAATTATTTAAGGTTTCGATGTTGTACACCCCACCTACAAAACGAATATTTTCGACTTCTCGAAATTTATTTTTTAAATATTCCCCATACGTTGTTTCGTGTTTACCAATGACCAAAAATGGCTTATTTGACTTCGTCTGTGCCACACCATCTAAAATTACTTCAATGCTATTTTCGGGTTCCAAGCGTGCAATTAGCATATTGTATTGATACGGTTCTACCTTATATGCAGTTAAGGCCAACGCATCTTGGTTTTGAAAAAGATGTGCTCCATAGGGAATAAAATCTGAATCAACCTTATATTTATCTTTTAAATAACTTTGAATCCCGATAGAATCCGAAATTAAATGGTCGCTGTACTTTACCCCTAGCTTTTCTGCATATTGTAAAAACCGCTGTACTTTTCTTGAATATTTGGTTCGTTTCCATTCCAACCCATCCATGTTGGTGGTAACAATGCTTTTTTTACGTGGCAATAACCAACCCCAAACGGAACTGCTGGTATAGCCTAATTGCAAAATAATATCAAAATTCTTTTTACGTGTATCCAGTATGCAGTTTAAATCGTAAATAAACTGACCCGCTGTGCCTATTTTATCTTCCGGATCTTTACAATGAACAATCTCCACTCCCTTCCAATTACTTTTTTGGTAGGGATGTGAATGCGAATTATACACCGTAACCTGATGCCCTTTTTCTACTAATCCTAAAGAAAGATATTCGGCAAATTGCTCAAAACCACCATAGTAATTGGGAATTCCTCGAGTACCTATGATTGCTATTTTCATGCTGTTTTTCTATTTAATACGCTATTGTACGCTGCTAAAGTCTGTTCTGCTGTTTTTAACCAAGTATAGTGTTCCAATACATACGCCTTTAATTTTCCGTTTACTGGAGCTTGATGCGCTTTCAAAACAGCCTCTCTAATCGTTTCAACCTTATCCGGATCACAATAATACGCCATGTCTTGAAAATATTCTTCCGTGTCGCCTTTTGCACTTACCACAATGGAACAATCCATCACTGCGGCTTCCAATGAACTTAAACCCGTTGTTTCGAACCAACTTGGTAAAACATGTACCTTGGCTGCTTTGTAAATTTTTACCAATTCAGTGTGCTCAATATGTTCGATGAATGTTACATTTCCTGTTTCCGTTGCAAGCGCTTTACATTGTTCGTAATAGGCTAGATGATTGGGCGAAGGTTTCCCTATGAGAGCCAACTTCAATCCTGTTCCTGCCAAAGCTTTAATCAAGTTCAATTGATTCTTACGTCCTTCTATACGCCCCACACTTAACACGTAATCTTGGTACTGCTCATTAACTTCTGCGTCCTCTTTAAATACCGATGGGTCAATGGCGTTAACCACTTTTTCATACGGATGTTTTAATTGATAGTCCTTTGCTAACCTATTATACTCACTGTGCGAATTTGGCAATAACAAAGCTGATTTTTCTGCTACGTACTGAACCGATTTACGATGCCCCTTTAAGAGGTAATCAACAGAGTTTATTTTATCACCATTTTTTACAAACCGAGCAAGTACCTTTACATATTCGAGCTGATCGCTGTTCAATATACGCGATATCAAACCAATTATTCCAGAACGATTATTCTGTTCATACTCACTATAATCTACATAAATAGTAGATACCACATACGGAATGGTTAACTTTTTAATATGCGGAATAATATCGTCCGGCCGAATGATATTGAAAAAATGAGCCAAATCGTATTGCGCATAATCCAACACATCGGTTGTTAGTTTAACATCCACTTCTACCCCCAATTGTACTAAAAAAGAAGCTGTTTTCAGTATTTGAACGGTATCGCCACCAGGGCTGGAATAGAGCGTGGCTCTTGCTATCATGAGAACTTTTATCATGGCGCGTTGCTTATTGTTTTCTTGATATACTTTAACAAATTAGTCCCATTTTTGCTAGGAGTTAAATAAGCACCTTCTCCATATTCGTTCCAGGCATATAATAGCGCAATTTGTTCTTTTGTTGTTTTTGCTTTATTTGTACGCAACCATTTTATACAATTAGAAACGGAATTTGCTACACTAAGCGGCGATAAGCCTGCATAATAAGGGGCTGTATCGTATTTATTACTTTTATTGGCCCAAGGTCTGGGATCCCAACCCAAAGTAGTTACAGGAATATAAGGTAATGTAGTTTGATTGGCAATGCTACTCCAAAGATTCATTTCGGAAATTTGCAATTTTTCTATTGGGACTTCTTTTTTTGCACTATTCAAAGCAATTTGATGATAATTATATCCTGTAAGCAAATCGAAGCCACAAGCCTTTGCTAATGCAGTATTTTTAGGATTTCCGTCAATACAAACAGCTATGCTCACTCCCTTTAATCCAATATCTTTAGCCGCTATTCGTAAACTATCCAAGCCATTCGATACTGCGTCAACACCACCTAATCCATCAATTAAAGTTTGCAAAGAGAAAAAAATTAATAAAGGTTTTTCAGCTACATTTAAATAATTACTCTTTTTAAAATAACCCAACCATTCTGAACAAACCGAGCTCCAATTTGCTCGATTAATTAAAAAACCTTGATGATTGGCCACCATTAAACAAAATTTCATCCGCTTACTGATGGGCGATTTCACAAAATAATTCAAACTATTGTTTAATGGTTCTGTTGTATATTTTTTCCCATCAGGATAATACCAGCAAAAACTAAAAAAAGATAATCCAGCATTGGTGGCTTCTTGAATTTGCTTATTCATAATTGCTTGCGAGCTAGTCATCCAACCCCATTTAGGTTCTCTTTCGCTAAAGTTATCCTGCAGACTTTTTGTAAGATGATAAGGGTATACACCTGTCCAACCATCAAAATAATAGGCGCCAATTTGAACCTTGTTTTGTGCATCACAGCAAAGTAAATCAGCACTCAAGAAAACACACAAAACAATTCGAAAAAAATTTGCTGTCATTTTTTACTTCTTCAAATATGCATTTATGCCCAATTTGCGTAATATTGCCTTCGTTTTAAACTTTAACTGTATTTTATAACGATTCAATTTTGCAGATAACGGAGAATCCCCACCTGTAAACACGGCAGCACGCTCATGTTCTTTTAGTGCTTTTAAAGAATCACTTGCACCGCCTTCTTGCATTAACACGGTAATTTCATCAAAAAAAGCTGCCTTTAAATTTTCTCTAGGTCTTAATAGCAACTCATAATCACCGGTTATTTTGTACGAAATATCAAAAAGACCGTATTTCTCAAACAGTTTTTTGGAATGCAATGACCCTGGATGTGCAACGGTCATATCCCGTAAGAATAAGGGCCATTCCCATGTCCAACCTTTAACGCGGATAGATTTCCCCTGTAAATCAACCATTTCTATCCGACTTGATATGTACTCTATGTGTTCCGAATCTGGTATTGACGACATAAAATCAGTATACTTTTGTAAAGCGTCTGGCACCAATTGATCATCTGCTCCTAAAAACATAATCCAATCACCAGTGCTTAATTGGACTCCTTTATTCCAAGCATCGTAAATTCCTTTGTCTGGCTCACTAATCCAATTATCTATAAAGTTTTCATTCCGTTTAATGATCTCTACAGTTCCGTCATTTGAACCTCCGTCAATCACAATTAACTCAACAAAGTTATTACACTGACTAACAACACTTTGAATTGCATTCTGTAAAAATTTTTCGGCATTAAAGACTGCTATAATAATTGATATATCCTTTCTATTTTCCATAAATATTTACGGCTCTATAATTAGACTTTTTTATTGTCCTTTTACTTTTAAAATATGCATCTGGGAATAATCCGGAAAAGACCAAAACCCAAATAAAATATTCATTTACATTAGCTGTGTCACTTCCTACAAATTGAAATAAAAACATGAATATAAAAAGACAGAGACGATATGAACTTTCTGAAACTTTCGTTTTGACGAACAAATATATTTCACAAACCAACTTAAGAACTAAACCCAAATATCCATATACAGACAATAAATCAGCTAAAGCAGAAGGAATTCTAACAGGCCCTAAACTGTCGGCAAATTCACTTGCTCCATAATCATAGAAATTAGTTATAATATCTTTTCCTATTATTTTTAATTGACCAGGGCCTAAACCTATTAGTGAATTTTTGGTTGAAATTATTTTATCTGCTAAAATATAAGCTTCAAATGATCTCCCATTGGCAGAAGTATCTTTACCTGCCAAGATATTACTAACTCTTAAAACAATACCACTATCATTTAAAGGGCCAAGTAATAAAACAATAACTACTCCAATCATAAATGCGAAAAAAACAATTAAGCGCAAATTGAATTGCTTTCTTGAAGTTTTGAATACGTTAATAATTGTAAATATAAAAATAGACACGATTATCCCTGCAATTGTCCCGTACGATAAACTAATTAACAGTGAGACACTTAAACTCATTAAAATAATTGTTTTATTTTTATCCATTCTTAAGAAAAAAAAGAATTGAAAATAAAACAAAAATAGAGGCACTAAAAGCATACTATATGCAGATGGCTCTGTTGTAAATAGTTTCAATCTTGGAAAATTTCCAATTATTTCGGTAATTTCATTCTTATACCAAAAAATATTCTTTTCAGGAACAACTAAAAGTGAAAGTAACGCAATAATAACAAATGTGGCATTTAGTCTTACAAGACGGTTGAAAATACTTTCAATAATTAAAGGATTTCTTTTAAGAAAGTAATAAATGGCTATTGTAAAAGTTAAACATGTAAAATATAATGTTGAGGAAATAAAATATGCACTGAAGTAAACATCGTAAAAGTTATGGAATAAAAAAAACAAAAATACTATTAAGAAATAGATAAAAAACACTCCTTTTAAAGGCGCATTTATTCGAATCAACCAAAATAAATAAAACGGCGTTAGTAATGTTGTAAATAAAAGTCCAGGTGGCAATAAAAAACTATTAAAAAAATAAAATATGATTGCCAAAGGCATAACCTTTTTTAATTGGCGGCCATATTTCTTAATATATGAACTTTCAATTTGTAATGATATACTTTGTTTGTTAAACATTATTTAGGTAGATCTAATCTTTTTAAAATTTTAAAAGTAATTCTCTTAAACTAATTAAATAGCAAAAAAGATTTTTCAATATCTCAACAAATTTTATTTTATCTGGGGAACTATAAACTTTCTAAAAACAGTTTTTCTTTATCTCTTAAAACTGAAAAATATTCAGAAATATCAATCGTTGAATTACTTATTTTGGGTATTTTAATATTGTGTAAATCAAACAGGTAAACACCGTTCATATAGTAATAAGACCTTAAAGAGCTTTCGTTTCCTAAAACCGGAATCCCAGCAATTAGACATTCAACTATCCTCGTTAAAACGCCTGCAGTATAGGGCTGATTTACAAGAAAGAAGCTATTATTCTCTAAAAAATCGCTCATTTGATCAAAAGATATAGCCCCGTGAATTTTTATATAATCTAAAGAAGGAAACCTTTCCAATAATTTCTCAGTACCAAAGCCAGCAACATCTGCATATACCTTACTTTTTTCAAGCTCAGTAATTAAATCAACCATTCCATTAAATGTAGGTGGATTTAATACCGTCCCTAAAATAAAGCCACGCCCATTATATTGCATTCTTCTTTTCGAGATAGCAGACAACTGATTAAACACCGTTTCGCTAGGACAGTATGGTAAATAATTCGCTTGAATGTTATTCAAGTTCAGCAACCAATTCTCTTCACGTGAAATTGTATAAATGATGCTGCAATGGCGGATGAAAAACAATTCCTCTTCAAAAAATTCCGGTGACTTTTTACTAGAAAATGAGGACATAAACTCTGGTACTAAGGAATCTAAATTATGTACAATACCGATAACTTTGATCCCTTTCCTCTTTGCCTGAAGTGCTAATATGGCTCCTAATTTTTCAAAATCCTCAATAACAATCGTAGCTTGTGTATTAATTTTTGCCAGACTATCATTCACCAATCTAGTATAAAGTCCAATTTTTGCTAAGCCCTTTATACTTGGTAAAAAGGGTATTCTCAATATGAAAAAATACCAAATACCAACGATTAAATTGAGTAAAATAGATAAGGTTCCTTTATTCTTAATTGAAATATCAAGGCACAAGGTATGAAGCTCCGCATCACTTTTTTTAATCAATTCGATAATTTGATTGCTTCGTTTGCAGCCTCCATGACCAAAGGGATCATTTACATATCGCGTATAATGGTATACAATCTTTTTCATCATTCTTAGCTTTTTATTTTTTATGACTTAAACAGTTGCAAACAAGCATTAGTTAATCCAACAATTGGGTGCACGGTAAATACGTCATTCAAACTTGTACGTAATCCAAGTAATTTTTGATTATCTGGAAAATCATTAACAAGCATATCCATTAAGTGAAAAGATTTTCCTTTCATTAAAGAAGCGTAATACATAAGCGTAGAACTAAAAAAACCAATTAAGTAAACATCATTATTTTCACTCAAAAACATTTCTGCCGGTAATTCTCTATACTCCACTGGTAATAATTGGATATTACCCTTATAATCTTCCAATATTCTAACCAATAATTCATCGTCATCACGAGGATGGGGTTTGAAATAAATTACGTCAAACTTATCTATCAATTTGTTCAGAAATTGATTTAGCCATTCATTGTATTCACCTTGTGATAAAAACCCGTCTATCCCTAAAGTTTGTGAAAGAAACAAACAAACTTTTTGCTGTTTTTTTGTAGTATCTAAAGATATCTCTTGTTTGTATTCAATAAATCTATGTTGATCTTTTCCACAATACTTCATAGGAAACGATGTATAAACCTTTTCAAATTGTTTCATATAAATATGAGAAGGATCTTTACCTAAAATTCTTTTTATGCTATTTTTAACTTTTAATTCAAATCCAAAATCATTGAGACATGGTGAATTGAAATGATGCTTAAGGTAAGTATTTGATCCTTCCTCGTATAGATTAATTGATTTCACACGATTCCGAACTAGGTAAAAAAACTTAACTTCGGTAACGCTAAATCTATTGGAAATAAAAATCGTATCCTCTTCCCTTAAAATAGTGGTATCGAATTCATCTACAGAATTAATTCCTTCAAAATTTGCTCCTAGTATGGTAAATATTTTTTTATAAATTTTGTAGAATGACTTATTGTATATATAGTAAATTCCATACCATTCGCCTTTGAGCTGTTTGCTCATCAATCCGGCAAAAAAACACTGTAAAGGGCTTGAAAATATGATGTAATTTTTCATTTAAAAAACCATTTAAAAAATTCAACAACAAGAACGCAGATGATTAATGGCGAAGCAAGTTTCAAGCCTATTAAATAATCGCGTTTCTTAAACACAGCATTATATGTAATTGTACGTACAACTACAGAAAAACTTGAGCTTACCATTTTAGCTATTATAATTCCCCATACTCCGTATAAATAACCAAAAACAACCATCAGCATTAGTCCTATAATATTGAATATTAAAGGTACGGTAGTATTAATTTTAATTTCACCCATTCCATTAAACAAGTGCCAACTCAACAACGAGGTACATGCAAATAATGCACATATAAGCAAGTAATCGAAATAACTAATCACTTGATTTGCTACAGTTGAATCACTTTTTAAATACCATTTAATTACAATTGGTGCAAGTAGTACTGCCACAGGATAACATAAACCTAAAATGGAACTTAAAATCAAATTCCCATTTACAAAAAATTTCCTTAAGACTTCTTGATCCGTATTTTTAGATGCATAAGGAAGCAAGTAGCTTAAACCTTTGGCTGCAAAACCCTGAATAACAGTTGATAAGTTAAAAGAAGTATTGTAACTAGCTAAGGACTTAATGTTTACAAAGGATGCCACTAGTAATGTGTCTAAATTTCCGTTTAGAAATCCTATTAAATTTTGTAAGAATACCCATTTTGAATAATCAAACAAAACCTTCTTAAAAAAAGCTAAATTAAACTTTATTGATCTTTGTTTATAACCCTCATTTTTTCGCCATTTTAACCTGCTGTTAAATAAGAGTAGGAATGCAGTAACAAAAACATGCATCAAAATAACATATTTTACATCTTTATAAAGTATTGCAACACCAATCCCTAAACTACAAAAACCTATTTTTTGGATAACTTCATACCTAGCAACAGCACTAAACTTTTCATAGCCTTTAAAGATCGCCAATTCCAAGTTCAGCAAATATTGCAAAACAAAGCCTACAACACATAACAAACTAAGCATCCATTTTACTTCGAAATGTAAAGCTGTAGCAACACTCATATATATTAAAAAGACTATGAAGCAAATAGATAAAAGTATGAATGATGCTATCCTTGACGAATAAATTATCTGTGCGACGTATGAAGTTGATTTGGTACGATAAGCAGCAATGTACTTAATCAAACTTTGTGAAATCCCCAGATCAAACATACCTCCAATACCGGTAATAGTTAAATACAAATAATACAATCCCATCTCAGATGCTCCCAGATATTTTAAAAAAATAGGAACAGTAAGAATTGTTGGAACCAACGATATTAAAAACGGAAAAGCGTTTATTACAAAGTTTTCAATATGTTTTCTCATCTAAAAATACTGATATAAATATCCCCTAGCTCTTTTAATTTGACATTGTTATATCCCGCAAATGTAATTGCACTTTTTTGTGCTTCTTGGTAATCGTTAATGGAATCGTCAATCACCACAACCTCTACTTTATCATAATCATTTTTTTCTATGAGCATTCCTGCCAATTCATTTTTGGATGTTGGAGAGCCATTTTTTGTTTTAAAATACCTTTTCAAACCCATAGCTTCGCAAATTTGGTTTAATTCTGTCCCATCCGAAACCGATACTATGTGCATTTCGCATTTTAGAAAATTCTCTTTAATGAAGGCAACAGAATCTTGAATTAGGAGTTCCATATTTATTATGTTCTGATGCATTATTTCAGAAAATTTCCCGGCCAAAATCATCACTTTTTCACAGATAATAGACTCTTTACGAATTTCTTCAAAAAAATATCTGAATTTATGATACCTAGAAAGTCCTCCATTTTCGTTATGGTACATTCCTAATGCCTCTACTTGTTCTTTCGGATATTCTGCCAAAACCAACTCAAGCCCTTTCGATCGAATGGACATTGAATTCATTATAACACCATCAAAATCCCATATGAGTACTTTAAATTTATCCAGCATCTTTAACTTTTTTAAAAGTTCTTCCCATTTAACTCAAGGGAAAATTTTGAGGATACTGCACTTATTTGCATTAAAAATTTTAATACCATTTTTTGTTTGCATTCTCATTTGTCAATCGATAATTATACATATTATCAGATGAATTGGCTAAATTATTTAAATCAGTATAATTTGCCTTAGTTATCTATATTGATAAAAATATTATTTGAAAAATTACTTCATTTGTTGTAAAAATTGATTACTGCTTATTATTGATTCACAAAGTAGGGATTTTTCGAAGTAACAGATACATCATAATCTATCCATGCACGAGCCTTAAGCATATCTAATTCATCATCAATGTCAACACACAAACGCTTTTCTAGAGGAAACTTCAAAGGGTTAGCGCCATGAAAATATGACCACTCGATCATTTTTTCTCTTGGTGCAATCAAAATTCCATCCGTTACAAAATATAAAGTAGGTAGTTGCTGAGATGGAACGTGTTTTAACCCAAATTCATAATTTACCGGCCCGTTATCATCCCATAAATATCTCTTAAACGGTTCTACACTTACAAGTGAATCAAATCCGTTATCTAAAGCATCGAAATACAATTTTATTGCTTCTTGATAAACATTCGGAAAAATTAAAGGAGCTGTACAGGTTGCCCAAAGTACATGATCACCTGTTATACTTTCGCAAATGTGTCTTACAACTTCACCAAAAGTTTTGGTCTGCTCATCGCAATATTCAATGCCCCTTTTATGAGTTAAAGTATTTTCTTCAGCAGCCATTTGCAGCATATCATCAGAATCGGAAGAAACTACAATTGAATCAATTAAAGGAACACGTTTTAACTGTCCAATTTTATACAGTAAAAGGTTTGTACCTCCGAAAGGAGCAATATTCTTATTTTTTAATCTTCTACTACCAGCTCTAACTGGTATAACAGCAGTTATTGTTTGTCTTTCCATATTTGTTTTTTTATGTATAAAAAACTATTACTAAAAATATTTAAACAGCAAATTATCCTACTTGATGCTCCCATTGCAAGGATTCGCTACGACTCATCAAGGTTAAATCAGAGGCCACCATGTCTTTCACCAAGCCCGCTAAATCGTATTGCGGTTTCCATCCTAATTTTGTTTTTGATTTGGTTGGGTCGCCAATTAACACATTTACTTCTGTTGGACGGTAATAGCGCGTATCAATTTTCACCACTGTTTGGCCTATTTCTAATTGAAAGGCGGGATTGGTACACGCCAATACTTGCGCAATTTCATTTTCCGCTTCACCAGAAAATGCCAATTCGATACCTACTTCTGCAAAGGCTAAACGTACAAAATCACGTATAGAAGTAGTAACCCCAGTAGCAATGACATAATCTTCGGGTGTATCCTGTTGCAAAATGCGCCACATGGCTTCTACATAATCTTTCGCATGTCCCCAATCGCGCTCTGCATTTAAATTCCCCAAGAACAAACAATCTTGCTTTCCTAAGGCAATGGCCGCAGTAGCCATGGTAATTTTACGGGTTACAAAAGTCTCTCCCCTTCGTGGCGATTCATGGTTGAATAAGATACCGTTACATGCAAACATGTTATACGCCTCACGGTAATTCTTGGTAATCCAGAAACCATAAATCTTGGCTACGCCATAAGGTGAGCGTGGGTAAAAAGGAGATTGCTCGTCGTAAAAACCTTTATCGTTTTTATTTTCTTCTAAACCACCATATAATTCGGAAGTAGAGGCCTGATAGATACGCGTTTTTTCGGTAAGGCCTAAAATACGCACGGCTTCTAAAATTCGCAAGGTACCAATACCGTCTACATTGGCTACATATTCCGGTGAATCAAAGCTCACTTTAACGTGGCTCATGGCCCCTAAATTGTAAATTTCATCGGGTTGAATTTCCTGGATGATGCGAATTAAATTGGTTGAATCCGTTAAATCGCCGTAATGCAATTTAAAATTGACATGCGCTTCGTGCTGATCTTGATAAATATGATCAATGCGCTGGGTGTTAAAAGAGGAGGCTCTACGTTTAATACCGTGCACACTATAGCCTTTTTCTAATAATAACTCGGCCAGATACGATCCGTCTTGCCCAGTTATTCCGGTTATTAATGCTGTTTTCATTGACATACTTATTTTAGGGCTGAAAAATTAATTTTAATTTGTTGTATGCATTATCCTAAGAATCGCTTCTTCAAATTCCACCATTTACTCTTTTTACTTTCCATGGCATAGTCTCCATAACCGTAACCATAGCCATATCCCGATCCGTAATAGCTGTATTGTTCGTCGTTGATATCGTTTACCACAAAAGCGGCTTTTCTAATTTTAGCATTCCTTACTAAATCGGTGATGATGCTTAACTGTGCTTTATGCGTTACATTTTGGCGGGTAATGTATAAACACATATCGGTATATTTTTCTACCAATAAGGCATCGGCCACCAAACCAACAGGTGCATTATCAATAATGACGTAATCAAATGATTTTTTTAATTCTTCGATTAGCTGACTTAATTTCGGGCTTAAAATTAACTCAGCCGGATTGGGCGGAATTGGCCCAGATGAAATTAAGGACACGTTTGGATGTAAATCGGTTTGGGTAACAATATCGGCTACCGTTAACTTATCGTTTACGATAAAGTTAGAGAAACCCAATTTATTTTCTAAGCCAATGTTACTAGTCAACTTTGGTTTACGCAAATCGAGCTCAATTAAAACCACTTTTTTATTGCTGATGGCCAAGGCTAAACCCAAATTTAGGGAGATAAAGGATTTACCCTCGCCACTCATACTCGAGGTAACCATTAATACATTGGGTTGATCGGCTTTGAGCATAAATTGTAAATTGGTACGCAAGCCTCTAAACTGCTCGGAAATAATGGAACGCGATTTTGAGGTTACGGCCACACTGTTCTCGGTCTCGTTATGCGAAATCTCGCCAATAATAGGCAGGCTGGTTACATTGGTAATGTCTTTCTTCGTAACAATTCGGGTATTTAATAATTCTTTAATACTCAAGTACCCAAAAGGAAGCGCCAAACCTGCTAGTAAGCCGATTAAATAAATCATCGATTTTTTTGGTTTAAAGGGCTTATTTTCGCTTTTTGCCGGATCGATAATCTGCGAGGTACCAATGGTAGAGGTCCTGCCAATGGCCGTTTCTTCTCGTTTCTCTAACAAAAACATGTATAGTTGTTGGCGCACATTTTGCTGACGGCTAAAATCTAAAAATACCCGTTCTTGTTTAGGCACTTTTTTTATCTGATTGGCTATTTGCTGATTGTTGCGATCTATTTCTCTTTTAGCTTGAATCAAATTATCCCGATAGGCATTGAAACTTTTTACCAGATTTTGTCGGGCTGATTCTATTTGCGCGTCTAAATTCTGAATAATTGGATTTTCGGTGGTATAATTAAGCAATTCACGATCGCGCTGCATGATGAGTTCGTTGTAACTGGCCAAGTATGCGGTAAACACGGGGTCGGCCACGTTTAATGAACTTGGGATAATCCGCTTGTTCTTTGGATTATTAACGTATGTTGATATGCTTTTCAGTATGTTTAATTGCATATCGGCCTCGTTTACCTTTTTGTAATATTCTGACGCATTCCCGACCAATTCTTTCGATTGCTCTTCAATGTTGGCCAATTCATTTTCCTCTTTAAAGGCTTCAATCTGCCCTTCAATTCCTTTCAAATCCGATTTTACCGCCGCCAATTGCGTATCGATGAAATTGATGGTACTGTCGGCAATACGTTGTTTATCTTCTAAATTATCCCGCAGATATAGATCCATGAGGGTTTGCAAGATTTGCTCTCCTTTTAAGGGCATCGAATATTTAAATCCCAAATCAATCACCGTACTTTGTTTGGTGGTCAAGGCAGCGTCTAAGGTAGGTATCAGTTCTTCTACTTTCGCATCCACCGAAACGATGTTCATGCGATAAACAGTACTTGGATATAATTTTAGACCGAGCTTTAAGCTTAACCTAAGCGTGTATTGAGGCAAAACCAAATCTTTGCCAAAGGAAGCAACTGTATCAATATCTTCCTCAGAATTTTGAATGTGAAAGCTTTTTGAAGTTATTTCATCAATAGTATACTCCTGGTATTCAATGGTATCCGATTGTTTTACAAAAGACACAGTATAGGGAACTCTAGCGTCGTTTACTTCTAAGGCTCGTACATTTCCTTTAATGCCATGGGTGACGTTTAATTGCAATGCTTTCACCACCTTGGTCATCAAAGATCTGGATTTTAATATCTGGATTTCATTTTCTGCATTGCTGGTTGAGCCCAATAAAGAGCCCAAATCCATATCGCCCAACATTCCGCCACCGCCACCACCGTTGCTTTTATCGTCTTTTACCAATACCTTACCATTGATTTGGTACGAAATGGGTGCAAATTTAGCATACACAAAGGCCAAGAAAACACAAACTACTGCACTGAGTAAAAAAATATGCCAATTGGCGATTGCTTTATCAATGTATACCTTCAGGTTGGCTGTGGTATCTGATTCAGCATCTATAAAAAAATCGTCGTTAGTATTGATATTATTTGGTGACATAGGGTTATACACGACTTGCAATTACAATTAAAAGACTTATTACAGCGGTTACGATTGAAATCATTTTCAATTGGGTACCGTCGCTGTTGTTAATTTTGGCCTTCACTGGCTCTACATACAGTTGATCGTTTTGTTGCAAGTAAAAATAAGGAGATTGAAGTAAATTAGATTTTGTTATGTTTAAACGAACAGCTGCTGTTGTTCCGTCTTCTTGCTTACGTAACAAAAGAATGTTATCACGCTTACCAAAAATGGTTAAATCACCTGCATAGCCCAAAGCATCCAACACGCTTACTTTTTCGTTTGGTACGGTATAGGTACCCGGTCGCGTTACTTCCCCCAATACGGTTACTTTAAAATTAGCGAAGCGTACAATTACCGAAGCATCGGTAAAATACTTGTTTGCTCTTTGGCTGATAAGCTCTTTGGCTTCTTGAGTAGTTAATCCTACCAGCTTTACCTCTCCTAATACCGGTACATTCACATTCCCCGATTTATCTACCAAATACCCAAATGTTGCTCCTTGATTGGTGGAAACCCCTGCCCCACTTAAATTCGTGTTTACCGCAGTGGTAGTAGATGGGGAACCGTTCAACGCGTTTATACTAGCCGATACCGAAGCATCTCGTGTTTGTACGGCGATGTATAAAATATCGTCACTTTTAATTTTTGGCTCCACATAAGCAGCCATGGCTAATTGTTGTTTATTTGCCAATGAATCGGGAATATCAGCAAAATATTTATAATTCTTGATGCTGGTACAGGAGCTCATGATCCCAGCCAAGAGTAAAATCGAAAATAAAAGAAATAGGGATCTTTGTTTGTACATACTTTACGAAAGTTTTGGGCTTTTTCTGTTAAAATAAATGGATAGAAACACAGTCTTTCCCACGATGGAGGAAAGAGAAGAATGTAATAACTCCCTAAATACGTATAAGAAAATAGTTGGAATGCCCAGGTGCAAAACTTGAGAATCAAGAGAAAATTGGTAGTCGATTAGACCATTTTTATAAATACCTCTTCTCCTAGATGCAACGGTCATGTATAGATTTTTTTTTAATATCTTATTTGTATTAAACGTACAAATGCGCGCAACCGTACATCTAATACTTATAAGTAGGGACAATTACTTAACATTAATTGATTATTCGCAATTTTATTCACAAAGCAACCAATTAAGCCTCAAATTTACGTTAAAATAAATATTTTTCACTACTAATATTTAAGTATTTTCTTCCTACAAAAAGACTTCTTTATTCCAAAATGGATAATTTTCGAGCTTTTTTTGCAAATAACCCGTTGTAACAGAATGCTCTATTGCTTCTAAATGGCGCAAATGATGAATATCTGTTCCAATAAATTTGTAACTTTCTTTTTTTAACAAATATTCTGCAGCTTCTTTCACTTGTTTTCCGTAATAACCGCTTACTGAAAGCATATTTAATTGAAATAAGGCACCCATATCTTGTAAACGGAATAAAGTTTTATGATTTTTATGGTAAAAGTTATAACGTTCGGGATGCGCCAATATTACACGGTAGTTTTGCATGCGTAAATCAAACACCACTTGTTCAATTAATTGGTACTCTACCATGTACGACATTTCAATCAGCACATAATTATCTGCTAAACAGAGTAAACCTTCTCCTACCTGAAAGGTATCGTCAACCATGTATTCTGCTGCTGCTTCAATCTCTACAGCATGATTGCTATTTTTCAGTTCATCCTTTACCAGATCGAGTGCAGGTTTAATGGTGCCCGCATGATTGGGATATAACTCTGTAAAAATATGGGGAGTGCAGATAAACTTGTTTAAGCCTAAATTGGCTAACCCTTTTATTAAGGCAAGGCTTTCTTTAACATCTGGAGATCCGTCATCTATCCCTGGTAAAATATGGGAGTGCATATCGACACCCATCCAACTTAAATCTGAAACCGGCTTTTTTTTCTGAAAGAATGAGATCATTTCTTTAAATTTATTGATTGCATCAGCAAAACAAGGTACACACAGAACGTTAATTGCCCTAAAGTACAAAAAACCAATGCAAAAACACTACAATAGCGAAAAATATCCATTGATTTTTATCAACAAATTGAATAACAAGAGGTTCAAAATGAATTAATATTAAATTTTAATTATTATTTTATCAATTTAATATAAAAATGTAGCATTAAACAGTCTAAAATATCAAAATCACAATATTTTAGACAAAATTATTTTTTTTTTATTTTTCTGAGTTCAGGAGAAAAAAATAGCTTGATCCCAAAATAACACCTAGCTAATCGCCTTCTATACTATACTATTGATTTTCTTTGAATTAAGGATTTCCCTGTATCGCATTTTTTCGTGCATGCCAAATTTTAGTAAAATCAGCAAATTTTTATATTTCATTTACCCTTTGAATTTCTATATTTGCAGCAATTGCTCCCGTAGTTCAATGGATAGAATTATGGTTTCCGGTACCATCGATATGAGTTCGAATCTCGTCGGGAGCACTGAAGAAAAGGGTAAATCTGTAAATTGGATTTGCCCTTTTTGTTTTCTCCCGCTGCTGGGGGTGCATCCCGAGCATTCGGAACCGATGGGCGTCCTTCGGTTAATACCTGCAGTTTTGAACGGTTGTTTTACTAGCATATCGCCCAAGAAATATTACTTAAACACTATTGTTGTCAATCCTATAGACTTTCAAGATCGCTGCTCGGTTAGCCCCCATGCTAGGACCGGCCTAGGAGGTGTTGGACGAAGAAAGCAGTAAGAAGCTTTGCAGAAACGTTCAAATTCTTACTGTTCAAGAGGATTTGCAGCCGAGCGAAGGAATAGAGCGAAGCCAAGGCCTCAAATTATCGCCATCGAGCTTCTGCTAGCTTTATTCAACAACAGATCCAAGCCTTGACTTTTTCGTTCTTTTTTGTCAAGAAAAAAGAACTAAGCCCGCCGGCAATGAGGCGATAATTGATTTTTCTTTAAGAAATTGTTTTGCTAAGCGCGCAATGACGAGGGTGTTTAAGAAATTTTCTTTATTCGGTGCTAGGTGTTTGCCAACCCTCTTTCCTTTACTTGCCTCTTGCCGGCAGGGCATTTACTTTTGAAGGCCAAAAGTAACCAAAAGCCTTTGTCAATCCGGCTAGGCAGCTTTGCCCGCAAGGCCATTACACAAAACAAAAACAGTCTCGCTAGGTTTTGTGGGGAATGGTTTTGTAACCAATAGTAATTGTAGCCACAAAACTGAATAGAACAATGCTCGGTAGTACACATTCGAATGTTGCTGCAGCTGTTTTTGTTTTCTTCCGCTGCTTGGGATTGACGAGCGTACTTCGGTTAAGAACTGCTATTTTGAAGGTTTGTTTTACCGGCATATCGCTCAAAAATTTTTATGTCATCGGTGGCATACAACGCATCTCTAATATTCGGTGTTCGGTTAGCCCCCATGCTAGGACCGGCCTAGGAGGTGTTGGACGAAGAAAGCAGTAAGAAGCTTTGCAGAAACGTTCAAATTCTTACTGTTCAAGAGAATTTGCAGCCGAGCGGAAGGAATTGAGCGAAGCCAAGGCCTCAAATTATCGCCATCGAGCTTCTGCTAGCTTTATTCAACAACAGATCCAAGCCTTGACTTTTTCGTTCTTTTTTGTCAAGAAAAAAGAACTAAGCCCGCCGGCCATGAGGCGATAAAAGATTTCTATTTATGAGATTGCTTACTAAGCGCGCAATGACGAGGGTGTTTAAGAAATTTTCTTTATTCGGTGCTAGGTGTTTGCCAACCCTCTTTCCTTTACTTGCCTCTTGCCGGCAGGGCATTTACTTTTGAAGGCCAAAAGTAACCAAAAGCCTTTGTCAATCCGGCTAGGCAGCTTTGCCCGCAAGGCCATTACACAAAACAAAAACAGTCTCGCTAGGTTTTGTGGGGAATGGTTTTGTAACCAATAGTAATTGTAGCCACAAAACTGAATAGAACAATGCTCGGTAGTACACATTCGAATGTTGCTGCAGCTGTTTTTGTTTTCTTCCGCTGCTTGGGATTGACGGGCGTACTTCGGTTAAGAACTGCTATTTTGAAGGTTTGTTTTACCGGCATATCGCTCAAAAATTTTTATGTCATCGGTGGCATACAACGCATCTCTAATATTCGGTGCTCGGCTAGCCCCCATGCTAGGACCGGCCTAGGATGTTTATCCCGAGACCTTCGGGGTACATTCCGAGTATTCGGGATTGGACGAAGAAAGCAGTAAGAAGCTTTGCAGAAACGTTCAAATTCTTACTGTTCAAGAGAATTTGCAGCCGAGCGAAGGAATAGTGCGAAGCCAAGGCCTCAAATTATCGCCATCGAGCTTCTGCTAGCTTTATTCAACAACAGATCCAAGCCTTGATTGTTTGGTTACTTTATTATCAAGAAAAAAGTAACTAGGCCCGCCGGCCATGAGGCGATAAAAGATTTCTATTTAAGAGATCGCTACACTCAATGACAGCGTATGATTTATTTTGTTGATTGTATAAACAGAATAAAGCTACCCTTTCGGAGCTCGAGACGTTTAGACTATTTTATCGCCGGACTTTCCGACCTCTGACTTTTCGGACTAAAATTTAGTAAAAAGAAAATGATACTACAACACAGGTTTCCATTCTAAAACCTGCACAGGAGATGTTCCTACACTGGCCTTTCCTTCGCCATCAATTTGTTTCACTTTTTGTATAAAAAGATTTAAAACACGTTTCTTTTGCCATAGCGTGGTATCGTAACTGGGTTCCCAATCCCCTACATCTTCGGTATTTAAATCCACTAATTGATATTTTCCTTTTTCAAGATCGTTTACAACTGCCATTGAAACCTTATTTCCCCGCTCCTCATCCCTAAAAATTAATGCCGCTTGTGCCTTCCCTTTTTCTTCCAGGTTATAACCTGCGGACGTGAAATGGGTATTTTCTTGGTTCCCATTCCGCTTAATGAAAAGGGAGTTTTACGAAAATCCAGTTGCTGTGTTTCCCACTTGCCTGTGTGATTAAAGATGATATGATATTGCGGGACATGCTCATTTGGGTTGCGCCAATAGGTAGCGATTAATATCCTTCCTTTTTCATCTGCACACATGGAGGTTTGATTAATCAGTTCACTTTTCTGGGGAATCCGACAAACATATTCAGCATTTGCCGCTTTCATAGGTAATTCGTAACGCTCCCCAGTTGATTTTTGCCAAGTTTTACCCCCATCGATGGATTTTGCGTAACACAAATCGTGGTTACTGGCTACATCGGCACTTTCACGCCATACCCAGGATAGGTGAATGGTTCCCTGAATATCTATTGCCATTTGCCAATAGGCGTTGCGTTTACCTTCCCCATCGATTAAACCATCTTGCACCGACCCCCAGCTTTTTGAGGATACGGAGTATCGATTGATCATTAAATCCCCGTTTCCAGAGCTTCCATCACGATACAAAAACAATAAATCACCATTTTTTAAGCAATAAAACTCAGGATAGCTTACTTTTTGTTCTTTTTGCCCGGTCATTTTTTGTTTATCAGCCAAAACAATGCTACCGGGTTTTATCCCTTTAGTATAATTTAAAGGATTTCCGTGTTGATTCCATGCTACGTGAACATACCCCGAACCATCTACGGCTATACTGATTGATTTATGTGCATCTCGCGCATCGCCTTTATATTGACTTTTAACGATCTCCCAATGACTCGACCCCACTTTCCGTTTAGCCAAGACCATATATTGATCTATAGTATAATAGGCACAATACTGATATCCTTTATGGGTAACCAACGAATTTTTGCGAAAAATTACCGTATTGACCGAATTATTTGCCCAACCCGTTGAATCTACCGTAACGATATTCGTTTGTTGGCCCCTACAAGGATGCGTTAAGCCAATGGCTAAAAAAAAGAAGATGAATAAATTGAATGCCGGTTGATATAAAAAAACAGCTACTTTACACAATTTGAAAAATGACCTTGTCAAAGCTTGAAGAAATGGATTAAGGAGATTAACTAAAATAATTGTAAACGAATATAACAATATAATACGTGTTTGATAAAAGGAGATTAAAAATCTAGCATTCAGTCGTTCATCATATGAGTGTCAGCAGTTTACATTAGATTGGAGAACTAATCATTTCTGGGTATATTTGTAGCAATCAATCCTTAAGCCTATAGAAACAAGACCTACCTAATTAATTAACCATACGTTTATCATATGAGAAAGTATATTTTAGGGATTTCTGGTCTGCTTTTATTTAGTTTGTTCTCGGTTCTTTTTTTTCTGAACAGAAACAAGCATCCAAATACTGATTTAAAAACCAACACTCGTCCTACCTTTAAATTCGCCTATTTAAAATATGCTGAAACACTGTATGCTTCTGCTCATCTTCGCGATTCAGGCCTAAGTTTTCCGGTTTTTGAAAAAGCCTTAACAGGATATTTAAACTTGAAAAAGGAAGGAAGGATCTCCAAAAACGGCCTATTAGGCATTGCCGATTTTGATCAATCGAGTACCAAAAAACGCTTATACGTGTTGAATTTAGAAACCAAGAATTTGGTTTTAAATACCTGGGTGGCACATGGCCAAAGAAGTGGCGAAGATGATGCCGTAAAATTTTCGAACAAAAACGACTCCTTTACCAGCAGTATAGGCTTTTACATTACTGCTGAAGAATACAAAGGCGCCCACGGACGCTCGTTAAAACTGGATGGAATGGATCGGGGTTATAACGACAATGCCCGAAGTAGATCTATTGTAATTCACGGAGCGCCCTATGTGAGCGAGGAAACAATTTCTGCCCTTGGACGACTTGGCCGAAGCCAAGGCTGCCCTGCGGTATCGCCTAAATATGCCGATGTTCTCATCTCCGATTTGGGCGAGGGAAGTGTTTTATTCATCAACAAAAGCAAGGAAAAATATCATTCGACCTATTTAAACGAAGAAACTGCGTCGCTTGCTGTGCTTAATGAATTTAATCCTGTTGGCTTAAATCAAAGCTATACCCTTGCGGATTAATGCTTTAATTGCTCAGATGGGTAAACAACACCGCATCCAACCCATATACATCATTGGCAAACATTAATTTTCCGTTTGAATCTTTCCAGCAGGTAAAATAACTGAGGTAAACAGGGACCTGCTCAGGCAATGAGATGTTTTCTGCTATGGGATTTTTGCTTTTCATTTCCTGACTTATTTTATTGAATTTTTCTCCGGCACCAAACAGCGCTTTTGCCAGATCTAATGGTTTTTCTACCCGAACGCAACCATGACTTACGGCTCTCACAGGCTTGTTAAATGCCGCTTTTGCAGGTGTATCGTGCAGATAAACACTGCTCTGGTTATCAAAGAGGAATTTAATTTTACCTAAGGAATTATCATCACCCGGACGTTGCTTAAAGGTATAGGTTTTGCCTGCATCTGAAGCCGACCAATCAATGGTTTCTGGATCTTCAACCAATTTGCCCTTGTAAAATACATCGATGTTGTTGTTTTCTAAATAATAGCGATCCTGCGCAGCATATTTGGTAATCTCATTGGTAGCAATACTTTCAGGAATGTTCCAAACCGGATTCACCTGAACACTGTGAATCATACTCTTCAATTGTGGTGTTTCCCTATTGAACGGCCTATCCTTTTTAAGATCATCTTCGTCGTATTCTTCAAGGGCAGGTGCCGATTGTGTATTGCGGCCTTCGCCCACACATACTTTCATTTCCAAAGCAACGTTCCCTTTTTCCATTACTCGAAGTTCGAATTCGGGAATATTTACCCACACATATTTATTCTCAGTAGGTGTGTTTTTCCAACGTAAGCGTTCCATATTGACGGCAATGATTCGCTTGGTTTCTTCTAAACTATGCGCAGGAGCAACCACCGCTTGTTTTAAAGCATCTTGCAAAAAAAGGTAATCGGCCTCTTCAGGTTGAATACTATCTAAAAAAGTAACGATATTTTTGGTTTGATATATTTTATTAAAACTTAGAGTATCGGGTCTTTTCGTTTTGGTATAATATTGTGCAAATATTCTCCTCGGACTCAGCACCCCAAAATCCATTGCCTCGCTATAATGGTCAATAGAAGCACTTGCACTTAATTCTAGATTGATCAAAGCAGCGTATGCTTCCTCCAAATTCTTTACCTTCGATTTTTCGTAAATTGATTGTATAGCGGCATCAAAACGTGTTATACCAAACATTGTTGGCGAAAGTCCGTGATCAGTTGATTTTGAAATGCGTGCTGCTGCCTTTTTGAGTCCGCTATCTGCAAAATATTTTTCAATAAGCAGTGGCTGATAATTGTGCTGTGCATACATGGCCTTGGTGAATCGAGGATTTCGCAACGATTGTGAACGCTTATCAAGTTCTACTTGTAATTTCTCTTGTAATTCGTCCAAGCTAATTTCCTTAAATAGTTTATTTCCTGTTTCTTTAGCCAGCACACGGCCTAAATCGGAATTACTTTTTTTACAACTCTGGAATAGCATCATGCTAAACATGAAAATTAAACTATATAAAATAGCGGTATGATTTTGCTTTAAATTCATAGCATGTGTTTTAATAACGTATCAACGGATAACAGTTGTTTCAAATCCCTTAGCCGATAGTTTATTTGATTAAGGTAACTTCAAAACCTCTATAGCTTACCATTTCTGCATGATGCGAAACCTGAAGTTTTAATTTTAATTTTTCGATGAGGGTGCGGGCACTTTCAATGGCTTGATGGATGTTCGCTACCCCCCGTATCTCAATACCCGAGGATAGAATTTTAAATTTTGTAGGCTCAAACTTTTCAATAAATTTCTCAAGATCCGGCGTTAACTGTTTTTGTTTATTCATAAAGTATTTTCTATCTACAATAAACTTTTAGCCAAATTTGTTTTATTTAAATCGTAAATTTGATTTAAGCACGCTAATTTCCGTAGCATTTAATAGTCAATTATCATTTTTTTCATCGAGAGGAAAATGTAAATTATAGCATTCTATTACCCTAAAAAACTTTTCAAAACATTTACAATTGTTTTTAGGCTTTTTAATTCGTATTATTTTACTTTTATTTCGTCCTTCATTAAAAAACGAGTATTCATCCATTTTAAAAACCCTCAAAAACTAATTTTTTATTAGATTCGTCCCTAGCAAATATGAATGATCAGCATGAACCTACCGAAAAAGAGCTAATAGAGCGTTTAAAACAAGGTGATCAAGAGGCTTTAACCATACTTTATTATCAGAATATTCAAAAATTAAAATATTATATTCAACGAACAGCTAAATCACCCTTCCTGGCAGAAGATATTGTGCACGATACCTTTGTTAAATTATGGGAAAGTAGAAAAGAAATTGATTCTTCAAAACCGTTTAAACCTTATTTATATACGATCGCCAAAAGAACGCTCCTAAATGTTTTAAAAAGAGCACAACACGAAGTAACCATTCTTTCAGAAATTCGAAAACACGCAACCGCTACAGAAGATACGACGGATCAAAATATTGCGTACAACGAAAGTAATTCTCTCATCAAAGAAGCTATCCAATCCTTAACGGGTCAGCCTAAGGCTGTATTTATTTTATGTCGTTTAAACGGTTTAACGTATAAACAAGCCGCAGCTGAACTTGGCATAACAGAAAGCACCGTTAACAAACACATGAATAAGGCCTTAACCTTAATTAAGGAATTTATCCGATATAAAAACGCTTTAGCACTCTTATTAGCGGTTATTTCGACTCAAAGGTGACCCTACCCTAAAAACCATTTTATTAAAAAAAATCTTTTTTTCATTTTTCACTGGATGCTTTTATCCTGCCAATTGTATTCCTATTAAAAGCAGAAGAATTGAACAAAGAAATTATTAACCTCTTCCAAAAATACATCAACGGGGAAGCCAACCAACATGAACTAAAGCAGGTATTGCAAATACTTGAAGCTGGATTATACCAAGAAGAATGGGACGCCTTATTAACGAAGGATATTGATTCCGTTCTGAAGGCTGAATTTAATATAAATAGTATAACCGATACCAAGGCCTTAGCGCTTCATTCAAAAATTTTAAACTCGATTGATGCGTCGCCTGTAACAACGGTAGTTCAAAAACCCAAGCGACTTACATTATGGCCGCGCATAGCCGTTGCTGCATCTTTAATCCTGATAGCAAGTGTTGGGAGTTATTATTTTCTCGCTCAGTTTTTTGATAATTCCTCACCATCCATTACCTATCAAAACGATGTAACTCCTGGTAAATTTGGTGCAACGCTTACCCTCGCCAATGGCAAGAAAATCCTTATAAAAGATGCTTTGGCAGGCGATATTGCAAAAGAATCTGGCGTACAAATTTACAAGAATGCTTCTGGCCAAGTGATTTATAAAATCCTTGATGAAAAGGTAGCGGCTTCCGGTATAAATACCTTATCCACCACGCGCGGCGAGCAAATGCAGGTTATTCTACCGGATGGAAGTTTAGTTTTTCTAAATGCAGAATCATCCCTCAAGTACCCGACCAGCTTTGTTAAGAAAACGCATCGTGAGGTTTCGCTTGTAGGAGAAGGTTATTTTGAGGTTGCGAAAGATAAAGCGCATCCATTTATTGTAAAAACGGCTCAACAAGATGTGGAAGTTTTAGGGACGCATTTTAATATTAACAGTTATGCTAACGAACCGAACATTAAAACGACCCTATTAGAAGGTAGCGTACAAGTAAGTTCTGGTCAAGAATCCAAAATCTTAACACCTGGTAATCAAGCCATCAATACAAACGGGAATATTCATCTACATCCTGTTGACACAGAACTAGCCGTCGCTTGGAAGAACAACAATTTTGTATTTGATGTGCTTGACATTGAACAAATTATGAGAATGTTAGAGCGTTGGTACGATGTAGAAATTATTTACACAGATGGCATACCAAAAGGAACTTTTTGGGGTTCAGTTTCTCGATTTGATAATATATCAAAAGTATTAATTTCTCTTGAAGCTACTGGAAAAGCACATTTTGAAATCAAAGGAAAGAAAGTTTACGTATCTCAATAAATAAACAAACAGACGAACAAATTATCGGGAATAATCCCACAAAACCTAAACCAAGCGCATGGAGAAAAAAATACAAACAACTAACTAAACCGAAGATAGCAAAAAACCATACCCCGCTTGGACCCGGGATATGGAAAATTGGCATCGACTTATTCAATCTATTAAAGCAGGTTTTTGAAGTTTCTAGACGCAAATAACCCGCAGTAAACCAGACACAAACTTAGTAAATATTGCCTGTTATCGCAATATGGCAATTTCATATTGCCCACTAAGGATGGTCAAAAACCAAACAAAGTGTATCAACAACCAAACCTAAAGGCGGATATTTTTAAAAATATCCAAAAAATCACACGTATTATGCGACTAACCACCGTCATTTTAATTGCTACTTTAATGCAAGCTAGTGCTGCTGGCTTTGCGCAAAAAATTAGCATGAATAAATCCAATGTTCTATTGGTTGATGTAATTAAAGATTTGCGAAATCAAAGCGGGTATAATTTTATTGCACCTGCTGAACTTCTTAACAAAGCAAATCTGGTAAGCATTTCGGCAAAAAATACTGATTTTAAAGAAGTTTTAGATCAGATTTTCAGTCATCAACCCATAACCTATCAGATTAATAACAATACCGTCACCTTAAGGGCCAAACCCATCAGTATTTTAGATCGTGTTACCGAATTGTTTCAAATCATCGATGTAACAGGTACCATAATAGATTCTGCCACGAATAAACCACTTCTTGGAACCAGTATCTCGGTAAAAGGGAAAAATCAGATGATTAAAAGTGGAGCGGATGGTTCTTTTAAATTGCTCAATGTGGATGAAAATGCAACCTTAATCGTTAAATACATTGGATATAAAACCAAAGAGGTCAAGGCAGAAAGAAATCTGGGTATTATTCGTTTAAGTGTAGATGTAAATCAATTGAGCGACGTTGCTGTTACTGTAAATACCGGCTATCAACGTATCAAGCCGGAACAAAGTACGGGAGCAATTGCGCAAATCGGGACAAAAGAATATGAAACGCGTGTAAGTAGCGATTTTCTTGACGGATTGGTTAACCGTTTGCCTGGTTTAATGATTAATAATTCTGTTTTATTTAACAGTACCGATCCGAATGGCAATACTTCTTCTCGCCCCTTATTCAACATTCGTGGTATATCCACCATGTCGGCAAATCAAAGTCCTTTAATTGTGGTAGATGGTTATCCAACAGAATTAACGCTTGACATGATTGACCCGAATGAAATAAAATCGGTTACCATTCTTAAAGATGCCGCATCGGCAACAGTGTATGGGGTGAGAGCATCAAACGGAGTAATGGTCATTGAAAGAAAGCAGGCCAATCCGGGTGCACCTCAATTCAATTTTAGAACAACGGTTGGTTTAAAGCCAAAAGAAAATTACGACCGTTACCGCTGGGATCCGAATGCATCTGCCATAAACTCTACTTATAATCGCGAACGCCAAGCCTTAAACATTACCCCTTCAACCTGGGCAACGTTGTACAATCCTGGCGTTGGAAATATCCGTAGATCTATTCCCTTTTATATTCAATCGCAATTGAGTGCAGGCATCATTTCTCCAGCTCAGGCAGAAAGCTCTTTCGCTGAACTGGCAAATTACGATAATATTAACGACTATAACCGTTTATTTCGTAGAACAGGCGTTACACAAACCAACACTTTAAACGTTTCGGGAGGTTCTCCGGGAGCGCTTTATTACATCACGGCGAATTATAGCGGTAACTGGGGAAATGAAATTCTGAACGACGATAAACGATTTTTATTAACTGGTAGAACGACCCTTAAACTGGCCAAACGATTAAGTTTAGAACTAACCACTGAATATCAGGAAAATCGCTCAAATTCAGCTCCAGTACCATCAGCAACACAATTCGCAGCTTATGAGCGCTATGAAGATGTAAACGGAAACCCAAATGCGATCATCTCAAATAGTTATGCTCCTGTGTACAACAGTTTCATGATGTCGCAGGGATTATTAGACCAAAACTATTACCCATTGATTGATGCCTATTCGATTAGCGATAAGGGAAATACCATAAACACCAAAACAATCGCAAATTTCACGTACGACATTGGAAAAGGATTTAATCTATTATTCGGTGGAGTGTATGAAACGTCGAGGTCAGAATTCAAACACTTAGCCGCACAAGGTTCATCCGAAGTAAATGCCTGGGTTAATAATTATACCGTAACTGCCGGCGGAACGTTTAAAAGAAACATTCCAGATGGCGATTTCCTTCGTCAACAAAACACCAGTTCAACAGGATATACTGCACGAACACAATTAAATTACAACAAACGATTTGGAAATCATTCCATTAACGCCATTGCAGGAGGAGAAATTCGAAGCATTTTAAGTAAAGGAAATTTAGCATCGTACTTTGGCTATAACGACCAAAGCTTATTGCAACAACCGGTAGATTATGCATCTATATTTAATGGTGTTGCCGCAGTTAGGGGAACGCTTGTTACGGGAAACACACTCGGGTTGCTTACCAACTTCTTTAATCAAACCTATAACGAGGATCGATTTTTATCGGGTTTTACCAACATCGTTTACTCGTATAACGATACCTATTCTTTATCCGGCAGTATGCGTATAGATCAATCGAACCTTTTTGGTACCGACCCGAAATACAAATACAAACCACTATGGTCATTAGGTGCGGCCTGGAACATCCATAAAGAAAATTTCATGCGCAATGTAGATTGGGTAAAAGCATTAAAGCTGCGTAGTGCTTTTGGATTTAATGGAAACATCGCGAAGCTTTCGTTACCCCAAGTAATTGCACAAGCTCAAAATAACGTATCTACTACGCCTACCCTAACCTCTTTGATATTGGTTTCTAATGCGAACAGCGGACTACGTTGGGAACAAACTGAAAATTTCAACGTAGGTATGGATTATTCTATTTTTAAAAACATTAACGGTAGCATTGATTATTACACGAAAAAAACAACCGATGTAATGGGAAATTCAACCATAGACCCTACACTCGGTGCCTCTTCGGCCTTGATAAATTATGCCACCATTAGAAATAACGGAGTAGAATTTAGTTTGAAAGCCGATTGGATTTCGAAACCTAAATTTAACTGGAACACGGGGATCGTATTGGCGAAAAACAACAGTAAAGTCCTTGATGTGTTTAGAACAGGGCGTTACGACCCTCAAGCGCTCGATGTGCTTGGATATGTGAATGGTTATCCGGTTGGATCCATGTTTTCATACAACACCACCGGACTAAACAACGAAGGTCATCCGATTATTATGGATACGAATGGAAATTCTTATGTAGTTAATACCAGTACAATTACCAATCCAATGGTAATGGCCATGTCTAATAAAGATTCTGGCTTGGTACAGTATTCTGGAACCACCATTCCTACCACAAATGCCGGATTAAGTAATCGTGTAGATGTTGGAAGCTTCTACTTCTTTATGATGATTAACTATTATGGTGGGTTTAAAGTACGGGTTCCAAGACCAACCCCATCAGATAATAGACCTTTATCAGGTGCCAATAATTACTGGAGAGTTCCGGGCGATGAGCTGAATACGGATATCCCAAATCTAACCGATTTAACGGCCACCAATCCATCATGGGCCTACCGCTACAACAATAATTATGTTGTAGATGGAGATTATTTAACCATTGGCGATATAACGGCATCGTACCGATTAAACAACCTATCTTTTATTAAGAAAGCGGGCTTTAAGAACTTTGAAATTAAAGCGCAGGTTTCAAACCTTTACACGGTTGGTCTGAACAAATATAACTATAGCTTGGCTACTGGCAGCTATGCAAAATCGTATTTAACGCCTACGTATACGCTGGGCATATTCACCAACTTTTAAATTTAAACTCATGAGAAAATTCACCTATATAGCAACCCCATTACTACTCTGCTGTTTAGTTTTAAGTGGTTGTGATAAATACCTTGATGTTGAGCCTAAAGGCAAACAATTGTTAAAAACAACCAATGATTATGATTTATGGCTAAATAGTTCTGTACTCACTACTGAAACCAACAGTGATAACATCCTGAATTACATGACGGATAATATTGACCTACAAAATGTGAATACGCCCCCTACTACCCTTTCAGAACTGATTTATACCTGGGCTCCACAGTTTACAACCGATATCAATGCGCCCACTTATTTATGGGGTGAGCATTACAGACGTATCAGCTTATTTAACACCGTAATATTGGGTATAGATGGTGCTGAGGGTGGTACCGAATCACAGAAAAGAAGCATAAAAGCGGAAGCATTGTTAGGGCGAGCACATTCCTATTTCTATTTAGTAAACGAATATGCCAAACCGTATAATCCGGCCACTGCCGCTACCGATCTGGCTGTCCCTTATGTTACTTCAGACGATGTAAGTCAGAAAGCGCCCCCTAGGACTACTACAGCCGAAATTTATCAGCACATCATTGAGGATATCAACACCGCAATTCCCAACCTTCCTGAAGACAATACGAATGCCCGTTTTCGAGGAAGTAAAGCCGCAGCCTACAGTGTTTTAGCACGCGTTTACTTATACAGAAGAGAATACACGGAAGCACAAAAGTATGCAGAACTTGCCTTATCCAATACAAAAGCAACCATGATTGATTATACCAATTCGGCAAGCTTCCCTACTGTAACGACTGTTGTATCACATCCGGATGTTATTTATGGAAGAGCATCCGTAGCCTTTGGTTTGCCTTTAACCCAAGAACTTAAAAGTATGTTTGCGACAAATGATGCCCGAAGAACGGTACTGTATTACAATTGGGCTGGAACAAGTAGAGGAGCCACGATGTTTTACGCAGCGGCTGTTACCCCTGCTTTTCAATTAACCAATTCGGGTACATCTGTTCAAGAAATGCGCTTAATCGCTGCTGAAGTAGCCGCACGCAATAATAACCTTGCTGTGGCGCTCAGTCATTTAAACGAAGTGCGTAGAAACAGATACACCGGAACGCCAGTATCCAGCAGAGATTTTAGTGCTACCGATCAAAATGTTGTTTTAACAGAAGTATTAGCAGAAAGAAGAAGAGAACTTCCCTTTCATGGTTTACGCTGGTTTGATATGCGTAGATTCGATAGTGAAAACAGTATGCCACTGGTTCAACGAACCAATGCACAAAATACGGTAATTGCTACTTTAGAACCTCATAGCAGCAAATATACCTTGCAAATACCCATCCAAGTATTGGCTTTCAATCCGGATATGATACAAAATCCATAACCCCAAAAACGAAAAAAAATGAATACCATTAAATTCAATATATCGGGCCTATTAATTTTATTCGTGTTAATCTCTGCTTGTAAAAAAGAGGAGGCTACTCGCGAAACACTTGCGGATGGACGCGTAAGTTTTAATCTCCCACAAACAACGGAAGTAGTTACCAATACGTTAAACATAAAAGAAGTATCGCTTATTAGCTTAGAAATGAAAGCTTCTTTAGAGGGAAGTGTTTCTTCTGACACGCATTACATTACTTTTGCAACCGATACCACAAAAATCATTGACTATAGAGCAAAATATGGGAACGCTGCCTTGCTCCTTCCTACCCGATCTTATCTATATTACAAATCAACAGTTGCTTTGGCTCCCGGGAATAATACTTCAGAGGCTGCTATATTAAACTTAAGCTATCAAACAGATTTAAAAGCAAATAGCACCTACGTTCTCCCGCTCGTTATTGCTTCTATCGATGGGAAAAAGCAAGACCCAAAAACACGCAGAGTGGTCTATTACGTTTTCAAAACAGGTGAGGCTCTATACGTAGATCATTCGGGATTTACATTAACCGCAACCGCTTCTTCAACCTCTGGTACAAACACCGCCAGTCGAGCGATAGATGCCGCAACAGGAACTACGTACTGGGCTAGCGCCACAACCGTTTCCTTACCGCAATGGGTCAGTATCGATTTTGGCAGAAGCACGAACTTCTCTGGTTTGGATTATTTCTTTCCAACAGCTGTAACATCTACCGTTGGAGGGTACACGACTTCGGCCAAAATAGAAACCAGTTTAAACGGAACCACTTGGACAGATAATGGGACCTACACGGTAAATATTGACAACCCGCTAAAGAAACAAACGATAGCGCTTCCGTCTTTAACAACCGCCCGTTATCTCCGTTTCACAATTTTAAGCGCAACTCCTTATAAATCAGGAACACTTACATACAGCATTGGTTTTGTAGGTGGAATATTATTAAGAAACTAATGGAAAAAATTCATAAACATTTAAAAATGAAAAACCTACTCATTTCACTATTAACCATAGCCCCATTTATAGCATCCGCACAAAAAGGCTATACCATAAAAGGTGAAATACCTCTAATAAAACAACCTGCCAAAGCGTATTTGGTGTTTTTAAAAGATGCCAAATGGCAAGAAACTGATTCGATAGAAATCAAAAATGGCAAATTTACCTTTACAGGACAAGTAGCTGAACCACAAACAGTGTTGGTTGCGGTTAAAAGAAAGGGAGCAATACATTCGAATTCGAAAGGCGATCAAATGGATTTCATTATCGAAAATTCAATAATCACCCTACTGGGAAAGGATTCCATTTATAATGCAAAAGTAACAGGATCCGTAGCCGAAAAAGAAAACAGCGAGCGAGAAGCTTTAATAGCTCCGCTAACCGATCAAATTATACGATTGCAAAACACCTATGGTAAAAAGGATCAATCAGGGGCTTATATTAAAACCCTTGATGAGCGCAAAAAAGCCGGTGATAGCATCGCTACATTTGTGGCTGAAATTAAAAAAGTCAACCGAAATTTTGCTGAAACGCATCTGAATACCTATGCTGGTCTTTCTGCCTTTACCTTTAACGTATTGGATAGCAAATTTGATGCGGCCGACGTTGAGCCATTGTTTTATCGCTTTTCTCCCGAATTACAAGCCTCTCCGCTTGGCAAGCGTGCGCTAGAAAAAATTGAAATTGGTAAACGCCGTCAGAAAGGCGCAATAGCGACAGACTTCACTCAAAATGATATAAACGACAAACCTTTTACACTTTCTTCATTAAGAGGCAAGTATGTATTGGTTGATTTTTGGGCTAGTTGGTGTGCACCCTGCCGAGCCGAAAATCCAAATGTTGTAAAAGCCTACAATGCATTAAAGGGTGATCATTTTGAAATTGTGAGTGTTTCGCTTGATGCATCAAAAGAAGCATGGCTAAACGCAATCAAAAATGACGGAATGCCTTGGATTCATGTGAGCGATTTAAAATATTGGAAAAATGAAGTGGCGGTAATGTATGGTATCAACTCTGTACCACAAAACTTACTCATTGATCCCAAAGGAGTAATCATCGCTAAAAATTTAAGAGGGGAAGATTTAACAGAACAGTTGAAAAAAATTATAAAATAACACAGGAATGAAATATACGATAATCGCCGCATTCACCTTACTTACTTTTGCGAGCAAGGCACAAGATAAATTTACCATAAATGGAAAATTAACGTCCAGCGAAAGCAATAAAAAAGTGCTTTTAAATTATGTTAATGCAGAAGGTAAAAACACAAAAGACAGTACAAACATACAAAACGGAAAATTCTCTTTTAGTGGATTTACTGCTTTTGGAAACAAGGCCTATTTAGAACTAAAACCTGCACAAATTGAAGGTTCTAAGAAAAACAATCCCGATTTTATAGAATTTTATCTAGCAAAAGGGAATACAGTTGTTACCGGAACAGATAGTATCCGCACCGCGTCTGTTACAGGAACTAAAGTTCAAGAAGATAATCTTGCGTATCATGCAAAGATGGATCCGTTACAAGAACAATACAAAGCAATTGTTGCGCGATATTACAAGGCAAAAGCTGCAAAAGATTCTGCTGAACTTAAGCAAATCTCTATTGATGCAAAACCTCTTATGGAAAAAATGGAAAGTACATTGGATAACTTTATTGCTGAACATTCAGATTCATACGTTAGCGGTGATTTAATCTTATCAAACAAAATGTCTGTTATTGACGTGGTTAAATTTGAACCCATGTACGCGAAATTAAGCAAAGATGTTCTTGCCAGTTTTACAGGAAAAAAAATTACCGCAAAACTTGACAAAGCAAAACAATTTGCCATTGGAAAAACCATTGATTTTACTTTACCAGATACAAAAGGTACATCCTTTACACTTTCATCTTTAAAAGGAAAATACATTTTGGTAGATTTTTGGGCAAGTTGGTGCGTGCCATGCAGAGCTGAAAACCCATTCTTACTTAAAGCCTATAGCGAATTAAAAGATAAAGGTTTAGAAATTGTGAGTGTTTCTTTGGATGACGCAAAAGCAAACTGGTTGACTGCTGTACAAACAGACAAAATGCCTTGGATTCAGGTAAGCGATCTAAAAGGTTTCAAAACAGAAATTGCCGTTCGGTTAGGGATTTCAGCAATTCCCCAGAATGTCTTGATTGATCCTTCCGGGAAAATAATTGCGAAAGACTTACGAGGGGAAAATGTAAATAAACTCATTGCTGGTTACATGAAATAGCATTGTTAAAAAGGTTGTGCAAATTGCGCGACCTTTTTGCTTTAAGCTACATTTTTGTGCACAGGATTCCTTGAAAAAATATATCAGAAAATTTCCGTTAAAAGAAGACCTTTATCACCGGTATCCGTCTCAATTGTTTCAAGCGAGTGGTGCTTATTTCTGCCCAATTTTACCGCATCAATAATTAACGACTCTTTAGGAAAACGTTTATTGTTCTGAATGCACAGAAAATCTTTGTCGCTTACTTTTTTAAAATCGAAGTTGTAACCCAATTTTTCAAATTTAATAATCCAATTGGTAATGGATGCGTTGAGTCGCTTTACGTGTTTTAGTTTGCTTTTCATAGGTTTATAGATTTTTCATATAAAATGATTTTACCAGAATTAAACCTAGCTTAAAAGTTCTAGGCCATGGGAGCTGATTTAATCACTTCTTTGGTAAATGATAGTTTAAACTTTGACATAAAATATTTTATCAGATGTAGCTAATTAAATAGAAAAATAGGGCTTCAGCAGGAAATAACACCTTAAACTACTGAATAAAAACAACTTACACAAATAAATTATTAAAAAACCAAAAGATTAACACAAAATTAATCTGGTTAATAATCGAAAATAGAGGCGATTTATTCAAAAAAAACCGATTATAATATTTGCATTCGTTTCGTTAAAATGGCTTTATAGGCATCGGATACAGGCACAAAACTATTCTGTATAATAAGTGTACTTCCTTCTACCAAATCTATTTTACCTACGTTTATGATAAATGAACGGTGTACTCTTAAAAAAACATCGGTAGGTAGCTTTTCTTCAACTCCTTTTAAAGAAGAATGGATCGAATACACTTTATCCTGAGTAAAAATTTTTACTTTATCTCCTTTCGCTTCTAAATAGCCTATATCGTTTAATTTTAACCGACGAATTACATGACCATCGCGAATAAAAATAAACTCATCTTTTTTCTGAGCGAAAACAACCTCCGTTTTATTTCTAATGAGTTCCTTTATTTTTAAAATGCTTTTTAAAAAGCGATCAGGAGTAACTGGTTTTACTAAAAAATCTACCACGCTTAAATCGAATGCATCGGCAGCGTACTCTTTTTTAGCGCTAATAAAAACAATGTATGGAGTTTGTGTTCCTAGGCCTTTTACTAACTCGATGCCCGACATCCCTGGCATCTCGATGTCTAAAAACAACACATCGATGGCCTGCGATTCAATACTTTTAAAAGCTTCTTCTGCATCTGTACATTCAGCCACTAACTCAAGCGAATCATCGATTTTTATCAATTGCTTAAGTATTAGTCTAGAAAGTTTGTCGTCGTCAACAATTAAGCATTTCGTCATATGGGGTTTAGATGATTAAAACACATGGAAAGATACACAAAATTAGAGTGGTTTTTATACTGAATAAAATGAACAAAAACTTGAATTATAAAAAACCATCCTTAATTTTGCATCGTATATGTGACTGAAAAATAAAGCATTAATACAAAAAAAACTAAAAGGACGCACTCTAATTATTTATTCATAAACAATATAAAAAAAATGATCCTTTTAAAAAAAATCGTTCCTTTTACCCTTTGTACATTATTATTTTTAAACACCAAAGCGCAAACAACCTTTAAAGAGCCTGTAAATTTCAAGTTAAAAAACGGCATGACTGTTCTAGTATCTGAAAACGATAAATCAGCTAATACTTTTGCTTCGTTCACCTTAAATGAAACAGATTTTACCTCAAAAAAAGACGGAATTATTGAATTAACCAACGGCGTTATCAACGAAAGCGTTGATGCAAACATTCAAGCTCGTTTTAACGATAACAGCGGAAAATTAAGCACTTCTGCTACAAATTTCGAACAAGATTTGGCTAAATTCTCTCAACTTATTCAAGATGCAAAAATTAACCAACAAACTTTTGATGCCGCAAAAAGCAAATTATTAGCCAGTTTAAAATCACATAGCTACGACTACGACCAAACCGTTAACGAGAAAAGCATCCAAGCACTTACATTAAACGATGTGCAAGAGTTTTATGCTCAAATCACACCAGAAAAAGCTTTCTTAACTGTAGTGGGCAATATTTCGGCTAATGCTGTTAAAAATTCAACAAAAAAAACCTTCGGTAATTGGGTTGTTTCAAAAGAAACAAGCAACACCTTAACAAAGTAATCAAAATCTATCCTAATATAGCCTCTTGAAAAATCAAGGGGCTTTTTTATGTGCAAAATTGTTACAGAATTCTCCTCCTAAACCGCTATACTTTTCGATATTTTAGTGTTCTCAAATACGTCCGAATGAAGAAAATTTACATTTCCGCTTTGCTTGCTCTTTCATTGTTTACTGCGCGAGCACAAACCACCATCAATAGAAATGAATCCATTGAAAAAATGGTTAAAAGCGTAAATCAAGATTCGCTGAAAAGCTACATTTCTAAATTGGTTTCTTTTGGTACACGAAATACATTGAGTGATATCAAAAGTAAGTCGAGCGGAATTGGTGCAGCCCGCAATTGGGTCGTTAGCAAATTTCAATCCTTTTCTGCGCAGAGCGATGGACGTTTAACCGCTTATTTAGATACCGTTACGTTTCAACCAGATGGAAAGAGGATTGATAAACCAACTCTTTTGGGCAATGCGGTGGCTATTTTAAAAGGAACAGACCCAATGGATAAACGTGTTTTTGTGGTAAGTGGCCATTTGGATAGCCGTGTTACAGATGTGATGAACCGAACCAGCGCTGCCCCTGGAGCCAACGATGATGGAAGCGGTGTGGCGGGAGTGATTGAAGCCGCACGGATTATGAGTCGCTTTAAATTTGGTGCAACCGTTATTTTTGTTGCCGTAAGTGGCGAAGAGCAATCTTTACTGGGCTCGGGTTTTATGGCCGCAAAAGCAAAAAAAGAAGGCTGGCAGCTAGAAGCGATGCTAAACAATGACATGATTGGCAGCAACAACAGCAGCGAAACTCAAGTAATTGACAACACGCGTTTACGCGTATTTAGCGAAGGCTTACCTGCTTTTGAGCTCGAAAAAAATGCAAAGGCCATTCGTCAATACGGTTTAGAAAATGATGGAAAAAGCCGTCAATTAGCCCGATACGTAAAAGAAATTGCCGAACGCTACGTAGATCAATTGGAAGTAAAGCTTATTTACCGCAACGATCGTTTCTTACGCGGTGGCGATCACACTCCTTTTGTTGAGAATGGTTTCGCCGCCGTTCGAATTACCGAAATGAATGAGAATTTTGATCACCAACACCAAGATTTGCGCACCGAAAAAGGCGTTCGATACGGCGATTTACAGGAATTCATGGATTTTGAATATTTGCGCAAAAATACAGCTGCAAACATTTCGGTATTGGCCAATTTAGCTTCCGCCCCTGCTGTACCAAACGAGGTGAAAATTGATGTAAAAAACCTAAGCAATGCCTCTTACCTTTATTGGAAAGCTCCCTCAACCGGACAAGCTAAAGGCTATTACGTACTGATGCGCGAAACCAGCGAAGCAAATTGGCAAAAGAAATTTTTTACCACCGCCACCGAAATGCGCCTACCCTACAGCAAAGACAACTACCTTTTTGCTGTGCAAAGTGTAAACGAGAATGGAAACGAAAGTTTACCTGTGGTACCAGGAATTGGGCGTTAAAGCAAACTTTTCTTTCTATCGGCTGTTTATCTTAGAAATTTTGCCATGAAATTTAAACCGCTAGCTTTTATTTTAAACATTGCCCTCCCGTTAGGAATAGGTGCTTTAGGAAGTTGGGCAACTGCTCAATCTATCCATACGTGGTACCCAACCCTCAATAAGCCTTCTTTTAATCCGCCCAATGCAATTTTTGCACCTGTTTGGACCAGCTTATACATCCTCATGGGAATTGCGGCCTATCTTGTTTGGACCAAGCGTAAAACTATCCAACATTTTCCGCGCACAATAGCAATTTACCTGATTCAATTAATTTTAAATCTTGCCTGGTCATTTATCTTCTTTTACCTGCACGAAATTGGTTTCGCTTTGGCCGAGATTATTCTTTTATTGATTGTGGTAATTTTTAATGCTTACTTATTTTATAAGATACACAAGTGGGCAGGTTTCTTATTCATTCCTTATATTTTATGGGTAACATTTGCATCATTTTTAACTTATAACATTTTCATTTTGAATTGATTCTCAAGGAAAACCCTTATTTTAGGGTGTGATTTCAATTAAATATTACTTGCTACTTCCCTTCGTTCTCTGCCTTACACACGTGCATGCCCAAAAAGTTGGGCTTGTTTTTAGCGGCGGTGGCGCTAAAGGATTGGCACATATTGGCGTCTTAAAAGCATTTGAAGAAAACCACATCCCTATTGATTACATTACAGGCACTTCCATGGGCGGCATTGTGGGCGCCATGTATGCCGCAGGTTATACCCCTTTAGAGATTGAAAAGATTGCGCTCAGCAACGATTTTCAAAATTGGGTAAACGGTCGATATACCAGTGATTACACCAATTACTATCAAAAAAGTGACGCCAACGCCTCTATTCTCAACGCAAAAATGACGATAGATACGGGGTTCCACTTTAATTTTCGCTCTAACCTAATTAATGATATCCCTCTAAACTTCGCCTTTCTCGAGCTTTTTTCGCAGGCCTCTGCTGCTGCAAAAAATAATTTTGACCAGCTTTTTGTTCCCTATAGATGCATGGTTTCTGACGTATTATCACAAGAAAGTATCGCAGTAAATAAAGGTAACTTAGCAGATGCGGTACGCGGAACCATGACCGTTCCAATTGTCTATCGACCTATAAAACTGAATGGAAAGTACGTTTTTGATGGCGGAATCTACAATAATTTTCCAGCGGATATCATGCAAAAAGAGTTTAAACCCGATTACATTGTCGGGGTTAACGTCTCCTCTAAAACCTATACCGAGTACCCTAAAAACGAAGACGATAAGTTGTTAAACCGATCATTGATTTACATGCTTTTATCAAAATCAGATTCCACTTCTGTTGGAAAAGATGGTATTTATATTCAACCTGATATTAGCAATTTCAGTTCGACCAATTTTGAACCAGTTGCGGCCTTAATCAAAACCGGATACGATGCTGCAATGGCCGAAATGCCTAAAATTATGGCATTAATTTCCACGCGCATAAGCGACGAAGAATTGCGTAAAAAAAGAGCTGCTTTTAACGCAAAGAAAACAACACTACAGTTTAACAAAATCGAAGTCACGGGCGTAAACAGCCAACAAAAGAAATACGTAGAACGTCTTTTTAATGCAAAAGAAAAAAGTTTTAGCTTGGCCGATGTTAAAAGAAGTTACTACAAACTGGTTGCCGATCAAACCTTTGAAACCGTTTACCCGAAAATTACCTACGATGCTTTATCGGAATCGTATATCTTTGAAATTGTTGCGCAGCCCAAAAAAAGCTTCAAATTTGGCATTGGTGGCAACATTTCTACGCGTCCCATCAGCAATGTATTTTTAGGCTTGGAATACAATTATCTTAATAGAAAGGCTTATACATTTGGAACGAATTTTTATTCAGGTCGATTTTACGAGTCTTTTCAACTGGGTGGCCGCATTGATTTCCCAACCCGATTACCGCTCTTCTTAGCAGCCGATTTAACCTATAATCATTGGAACTACTACAACACCAGTGAAATATTTATAAAGAACCCGCAAGCAACCTATTTAGACCAATCTGACCGGAAAATAGACCTTAAAATGGGGCTACCACTTAACTACAACACTAAACTTATTTTACACACTTCATTCATCAACAATTACGATAAATACAGCCCAAACAATACCTTTAACTCGGGAGATGAATTTGACAGAACGGTATTTAACGGATTCAAAACAGCGTTAAATCTTGAAAAAAACTCCTTGAACCGAAAGCAATATGCCAACCGCGGGCAAAGTTTTACGCTCAGTATGAGCTACTCAACAGGACGAGAAAATTATTCTCCAGGCAATATTTTTCGAAACACGCCCGGTTATGTTCAGCAGGGTCCAAGCAGTTACTTGAGACATTGGTTTAACATAAAAATGAGTCAGGAAAACTATTTCTTTCATTCGAATCGATATACATTGGGGTATTTATTAGAAGGGGTATTATCCAATCAACCACTTTATAGCACCTATTACGGCACCTTGCTGGCCGCTCCAACCTTTTATCCAATGCAAGACAGCAGGTCGCTTTTTCTCGACAAATTTAGAGCCACAACCTATGCTGCCGGCGGATTAAAAAATATTTATGCGCTTTATAAAAATTTAGATATGCGTTTGGAAGGATATTTGTTTTTACCGTACCGAGAATATAAATTAGTTGGACTACAAGACGTTACACTTGAAAAACCCATTACAAAACTGCGGTATGCCGGCAGTGCGGGATTAGTTTATCACACACCATTCGGCCCTATTAATTTAAGTTATATCGGATACAATGACTCAATTAAAAGAAATGGTGTATTATTGCATATTGGCTATTTAATTTACAATAAACGCTCGATGGAATAATCTGGATTTGGCGCTAAATGTCCTAAAAAAGATTTTCCTTCCTTTAAATCTTACAAAAATGAAAAATGCTATTTTAATCGTATTTCTGCTTTTTGGTTGCTTTTACGCTTCTGCTCAAAACAATGCGACCATCAATAACTTTTTGGTGAAAGAAAATTTACTCAAAAACAGCAAATTGGCCATTATTGCGGCCGACACCTTAAATCAACCGAATGAGAACATTAATGGCCTTTATACCTTTTCTGTTAGTGGTTTCACACAAACTTTAAAATTTAACGATGGCATAGCCGTATTGCCTTTGGCAATTGATAAATCAACTTTTGTTTACATTAAGCATCAAAATGATAAGGGTACACACAGCAAATTGGTGTATGTATATAAAAAAGATAGCGATTTAACCCCCTACAGCATCAATAGTCTATGGTTATTTTTGATTCCAATAATTGTTTTAATTATTGCTTTTGCCTTTCGTCGATTGATAATTTTTGCCGTTATCTTCTTCTTACTCTTCATCTATTTTAATCACAGCAACGGCTTAAACTTATCAACCTTTTTTGAAAGTATTTTCGATGGTTTAAAAAATCTATTTTAGCGTTAGGAAGTTTGCCTATTGTTAAACACGCGCATTTAAAACGGCAAACCTATCCCAAAGTTGTATTGCACAAATTGATAGGTATCTGGTTTATGGGTGGCATTGAAATCATTTTTAAAGTCTCTGCCCCCTGAAAAAAACTTTTTAATCACCCATTCATCACCGTTCGAAAACTGAGGGTCTCTTATTTTCAGACCTATGTCAAATCTAAATACAAAATAATCAACATCGTAACGGAAACCTACGCCAGTTCCAATCGCCAATTGTTGCGCAAGTTTGCTGAATTTAAACATTTTGATCTCCGCATCCGCATCATTCGGATCCTTTGTAATGTTCCAAATGTTCCCCATATCCACAAATGAAGCGCCATTTAATCTGCCTCCAATAAATTTTCTCGACAACAAAAATCGAAATTCAAAATTGGTTTCAATACGCATATCACCCAACTGATCCAAGCCATATAAAGCGGTACGTTCCTCTTCCGAGCTGAGCACTCCTCGGTTGTATCCGCCTGGGCCTAATGTTCTGGCTTGCCATGCACGTATTCCGGTAGAACCGCCTGCAAAAAACTTCTTCTCAAAAGGAATGGTTACCGAGTTACCATAGGCATAACCAATTCCAGTATTTACACGTGCCACAAAATAACGTTCCCCACTTATATGTTTGTACCAACGAATATCAATCTCTGGTCGAACATACTGATTGTACGGCACGCCTAAAAAAGTTCCGTAATCACGGGTTGTCGAATCTGCGTCGAGGAAATTATCTGGGTTATGTTTGTTGCCCGCAAGCGCTGAAATCCCTTGCAAAGTATTACCGGCTATCTCAATATTCCCCCGAAAAAAAACAAAGCTCTTATGTTGATTTAGCTTATTCGTGTTTAAAGCGTAGGTATATTTTGTACCCAAGGTAAAATCTTTTCTCCCCAAAAGATCAATGTAATATTGATTATTCAATTGAATACTTGGATCGATATTCTCTTGCTGGATATTCCCCAATCGATATTCGATATTTAGGGGGGTTAAGGTATGTAATTTAGATTTTGTTTCCGTCCAATCATACGTAATGGAATTGATAAAAATACGACGCGTTAAAACATCCTTCTGTTGTGCAAAAATATAACTCGAAGCAAATGTTGTGTGCGGCATTCCGTTACTACCTAGTTTTGGATCGTAAAACGGGATAATCAATCGGGGCACTGTAATACTTGCACTGATGGAAAAATCGCGTTGATAAATATCAGAGAACAAGCCTTTCCCGGTATTCGTTCTCGATTGTAAACCACCTTTCACTTGCAACTGAAAGCGTTCTGCACCCCGAAATAAATTATTGTTCGTAAAGGTATTACTGATGTTGAATCCGACCGTACCGGCATTAAATGGAACCTCTCCCTCAATTCGGTTACTCATAATTTTTTGAGGAAGAAGCTGGATCGCAGCATTAATTTTGTTCGAAGCACTGTCTCTTCTGAAATAAGAAATTTTTACGTTTTTAAAGGTGCTCAGTTCGTACAACCGATCATAAGTTAAATTTTCATTTCGAATATCGTATTGCTCTCCTTTTTCTAAAAAATCGTATCGCATGATAGGATTTGGCTTAAATCGCTTGGAGAAATCGGTAAAAATAACTTTGTTATCGATGGTATCTTTGCTCAGTTTATACCGAATTGAATCGGGGAATCCATCCGAATTAGGCGCTATAATAATGTGGGTATAATCGATAACGTATTGCTTATGCGTATCGTTTTCTGGGTTCAAAATATTTAATCTTACATCAACCTCATTCGTATTGGAAGCTACTTCCCAGCCCCGTACATCGTAATTTACATAAGGACGAAGGAAATAATAGTATCCATTTACTTTCATCATATTGTAAATACTCTCACGCTCTAAGCTTAACGAGTCATCGTCATATTGCATACCTTCAACAAGATAGGTACGCTTCTTTTTTTCAGCTTCATACAAAGCTGCAATTTTAGGATCTGGAATGTATTGACCTATTTTTTTGATGATATATGCAGGTCCAGGCTCTGTTTTAAATTTAACCTTTGCTATTTTATTTGCTACTTCTATTTCGGCCGTTACTTTTGCTTTAAAATACCCTTTACTTTTTAAGAACTTTTGAATTTGAGTACGCGAAATTTCTACTAGTGTACTATCTAAAATTGTTGGAGGAGAACCAAATGGCTTAATATTACTCGTTTTATAACGACCGTTTTTGGTATTTACCAAATTATAAAGCGGAACATTGATACTGAATTTCGAAGCAGGTCTTTGATCTTTTTGAATATAGTTGTATACCTGCTCTTCAAATCGTTTATCCACACTATCAATAGTAACTTTTTTAACTATGGCTTGATTCTCGGTTAGGTATTTTCTTGATGAACAGGCCTGCATTAAAACAATAATTATAAGTAATATTGCAGGGCTTTTCAATTTTATATTTATTAAATAGTTGTATGCTTTCAAAATCTCAAATCAGTTTTGTTAAATCGTTACATCAAAAAAAGTACCGTAAAGAGCATGGGCTGTTTATTGTAGAAGGTTTAAAGTCGATTGTTGAATTTATTCCTTCAAACTACCAAATACATTCCATTTATTATAGCGGTGAACAACAGCATTTATTGCCTAAACTACCCGCAAATATAAACTTATTTGAAATAACAAGTGCTGACCTAAGCAAGATAAGCACGCTTCAAATGCCACAAGGTGTTTTAGCCTTGGTAAAGATACCACAAAACAAGGTTCTACAAGCTAAGGAGCTTAAAAATGCGTTTACGCTGATGCTTGATGGTGTACAAGATCCTGGGAATTTAGGTACCATCATTCGTACCGCAGATTGGTTTGGGTTTACCAAAGTAATTTGTTCGATGGATACCGTTGAAGCATACAACCCCAAAACGGTTCAGGCTACCATGGGTTCTTTAGCACGACTGGATATTTATTACGAAAACTTGGAACTGGTTATCGATAAAGCAAAAATTCCGGTTTTCGGTGCGTTATTAAATGGAAGTTCAATTTATGAAACGGATTGGAAAAAGGAAGGATTTATTGTTTTGGGCAATGAAGGAAAAGGACTTTCTGAGGCCATTATACACAAAGTAAATCAACCAGTTACCATCCCGCGTATTGGAAATGCCGAATCGTTAAACGTGGCCATTAGTGCCGCTATTTTTTGTTCTGAAGTAGTACGATCGAAAAAATAAATTGAGAAAATCTGCATTTATATTTGTTAACTAACTATAAATTGCTATTTTTGCAGCCTTGAATTTAAGGTCGAGTGGCCGAGTGGCTAGGCAGAGGTCTGCAAAACCTTGTACAGCGGTTCGAATCCGCTCTCGACCTCCATTTGTACAAATAAATTATTAAAAGGTTATTACCATGGCAGTTACCAGATTAAAAAGAAAAGACAGAAGAAATAAAAATACAGCTCAACAAGAAGTTGATTTCTTAAAAAGAGCTACTAACATTGAGTTAGGAAGTCGTTCTGTTCAACCAAAAAACGACCAATTAGCTAAAAACAACGCTGTATTAGCGGCTTTAGCAAAATAGTTTTTGGTTATCCAAAAAAATTAAAAGCATCCTATTGATCACAGGATGCTTTTTTTATGCACTAAACTTTCTTCGCCTTCTGTGCTTCCAATTTTATTAAAAATTCGGTAATTTCATCGGATGAATCACATGAACCCGAAGGCTGATTTTTATTTCTCCCCTTCCAACAAATGGCAGGAGGCATTACTTAAGTTAAGAACGCTTGCACTAGATTCGGGATTAACCGAAGAATTAAAATGGGGCGTTCCCTGCTACACCCTAAACAACCAAAACGTTGTACTCATTCACGATTTCAAAGAGTATTGTGCCTTTCTATTCTTTAAAGGTGCCTTACTAAAAGATCCACACAACATTTTAGTTCAACAAACGAAAAATGTTCAGGCTGCACGCCAAATTCGCTTTACCTCTTTCATGCAAATCATCGAGCAAGAAAGTTGGCTAAAAAAATATATTTCAAATGCTATTGAAATCGAAAAAGCGGGTTTAAAAGTAGCCCTAAAAAAAACGGACGAGTTTGAAATGGCTCCAGAATTTGAACATCACTTGGCGCATTCGCCTGATTTAAAAACGGCTTTTTACGCACTTACACCAGGCAGACAACGCGCTTATCTACTTCACTTTTCTAGCCCTAAGCAGGCAAAAACGCGTGAAGCGCGAATTGAAAAATACATTCCTCAAATCATAGCCGGAAAAGGTTTAAACGACAATTAATCAAAAAATGAATCCTGTTAAAAAAGAACTTGAAGCAAACGATGCACAATCGTTGTTAACGATACTAAAAACACGTTTTGAGAAAAACATGCCTCGCCACGAAACCATTCAATGGGCCGATGTAGCGGCTAAACTTCAATCAGAACCGACCAAACTGTGGTCGCTAAGTGAAATGGAAAATACCGGTGGCGAACCCGATGTAATTGGCTACGACGCCCAAACACAAACTTTTATTTTCTGCGATTGTGCTGCTGAAAGTCCGAAAGGCCGAAGAAGTGTGTGTTACGACCACGAAGCGCTACATGCTAGAAAAGAGCACAAACCTGCCAATAGCGCAGTGGAAATGGCCAAAAACATGGGCATTTCTATTTTAACAGAAACAGAATACCGTACCTTACAAGAAATTGGTTTATTTGATTTAAAAACATCGAGTTGGATTAGCACACCCGATACCATTAGAAAGCTCGGTGGAGCCGTATTCTGCGATAGAAGATATAATCAAGTATTTTTATACCACAATGGCGCCGAATCATATTACGCCGCTAGGGGGTTTAGAGGAATTTTAAAGGTCTAAAAATTTTAGACCTTTTTCTTTAATAAGCTTTTACAAATACGCTTAATTAAGCCTGGTCCTTCGTAAATAAATCCGGTATAAAGCTGAATTAAACTTGCTCCTGCATCTAATTTTTCCTGAGCATCTTTGGCTGAGTGAATGCCGCCTACGCCAATAATTGGGAAGGCATGATTTGATTTAGTAGCTAAATAACGAATAACTTCTGTTGAACGCTCTTTAACAGGTTTTCCACTTAAACCACCCATCTCGCCTGTTAAATTCTTATGCGTCACCAAATTTTCGCGGCTGATGGTTGTATTGGTTGCAATAATGCCCGCTATTTTTGTTTCAGCTACAATTTCAATAATATCGTCTAATTGCGCATCGGTTAAATCGGGTGCTATTTTCAACAGTATGGGGCGCGACACCTCATTTTTTAAATTTCGTTGCTGCAAGGTATTCAGAATATGCTTTAGAGGTTCCTTTTCTTGCAGCTCTCGCAATCCAGGTGTATTGGGAGAACTTACGTTTACCACGAAATAATCTACCACGTCGAACAAACAATCGAAACACTTAATGTAATCATTAACCGCATCTTCATTCGGGGTAATTTTATTCTTTCCGATGTTTCCACCAACTACGATATCAGGGTGCTTATCTTTTAGCATGCGCAAGCGCTCGGCCATTACATCTACGCCTTTATTATTAAAACCCATGCGGTTAATTAAAGCCTCGTCACTAGGTAAACGAAACATGCGTGGCTTATCGTTTCCGGGCTGAGGCATAGGTGTTACTGTTCCTACCTCAATAAAGCCAAACCCTAAATTACTCAAGGCTTCCACATATTCTCCATTTTTATCAAAACCCGCAGCTAAACCCACAGGATTTCTGAATTTAATCCCAAAAACTTCGCGTTCTAGTCCTTTAATATGAACATCAAAACTACTGCGAATAATGGTCTTCCCTAGTGGAAATTGATCGTTAAACCACTTCAAACGTTTTACAACAAAATAGTGAACGTTTTCAGGGTCAAATTTGAAAAATATTGGTTTAATAAGGCGATACATGGGCACGAAGATAGCTAAAATATGGCAAAGCTAAAAAGTGCAGACGGAACACAAAAACTTCCTTTGAACAGTAAATTATACAAAAATTATTCTTTTGTTATCATTTTACAAATGCGAAGAGTTTAAACGGGCGAAAAAAAACATCAAAATAATTATTTTAAGAATTTTAAGCACGTATTTTTGTATCTTACTATCTACTAAATCACTACCCTTGAAAAAGACTCTGAAAATAGGCGGCATCATCCTTGCATCCATTTTGGCCTTATTGGTCATTATTCCTTTTTGCATTCCTAAAACCATTACCAAAGAAATTACGGCGGTAATTAACAAAAATATTAACGGCGAGGTGCAGTTCGAAAGCACCAACATTTCGTTCTTCAGTCACTTCCCCTCGTTAACATTAAACTTAAACTCCTTTTTACTAAAAGGTTCTGCTCCATTTAAGCAAGATACTTTATTGGCATGCAAAAAACTGGCATTAGGTATCAACGTACTTTCGCTCTTCTCAAGTAATGTAAAAGTTGATGAGTTTTATTTGGACGATGCCAAAATCAACATTTTGGTAGATGAACAAGGAAATGCCAACTACAATGTGTATAAAAGCAAAGAAGATGAAAAACCTAAAACAAAGGAATCAAAAGAAACGACGCTTAAAATAGCAGCCATCTTTATCAACAACAGTCATTTAATTTACAACGATAAATCAATACCCATGCTCATCAATGCGCGTGAGGTTAACTACACAGGTAAAGGCGATTTAACACAAGCCATTTTTGATTTAAAAAGTAGATTAAGTGCCGAAAGCCTCGATTTATATTACGACAATACGCCTTACTTACTCCATAAAAAGTTTGATGCAAAGCTAATTACCAAAATAAACACCAACTCGTTAAACTTGTTATTTAATGAGAATGATTTACAAATAAATTCGCTGCCATTTAGTTTTGTAGGGAGATTTTCTTTCTTAAAAGACGGTTATGATCTTGATTTTAAAACAAAGGCCAAAGAAACCGATTTAAAGAATATTTTTAGCGCGATGCCGTCGATTGTAGCAGATCGATTAGCCGAAACTAAAATTACCGGATACGCCGAAATTGATGCCAGTTTAATTGGAAAGTACATTGCGAACACGCATCAAATGCCTTCCTTAACGTTTAATCTAAAGGTTCGAGACGGAAGCATTTCTAATCCAAAAACACCCGAACCTATCAGCAAATTATTTTTAAACTTAAAAACTAAGCTTCCAAGCTTAAATCCCGATAGTGTAGTGGTAAACATGGACAGTTTGTATTTTACTATTGGAAAAGATTATGTAGCGTCAATCACGCGAATTAATGGACTAAAAGAACCTGAAATTTATACCGACACACGTTCGGACATCGACTTAGCGAAATGGGCTAAGGTAATTAATTTAGATAGTTTAGAACTGAGAGGTCGTTTAGTTACCAATTTAAAAGCAGAGGGTAAGTACACGAAAAAAGCTGTTACCTCTGGTTTGCAAAAACGTGTAGATACGGTAATTGCTACGGTGCCAAAATTTTCGCTAAAAGCATCGCTCAGCAATGGTTATTTTAAAATGGCAAAAATGCCTTTGGCCTTAAATAAAATTAACTTCAATATAGACGGCTCTAATGTCGACGGTAATTACAAAAACACCAAACTTGCAATTAACAATATCGACATTCAAGCCTTAAAAAATTACATAAAAGGCTATGCAAAACTGCAGACCGAGGAAAACATGCCGATTGAAGCACAACTCAAATCAGAAATTAACTTCGAAGACATTAAAAAAATCTATCCAATAAAAGACATAGAATTGAGTGGCTTGATGCATGTAGACTTACAAAGTAAAGGCCCCTACAACCTGCAGAGAAAATTATTTCCACGCACGACAGCGCAAATTAAACTTAACAATGGACGTGTTAAGACCGCTTATTTTAGTCAGCCGTTAGAAAACATTCAAATAGATGCTGATTTAATGAACACCGATGGAACGCTGAAAACAACGAAATTAAACATTAAACCCATTTCATTCGTGATGGCAGGTCAGCCCTTTATGTTAAAAGCAGATGTTAAAAACTTTGAGAACGTATCGTACACTGTTAGCTCGAAAGGAACACTCGATATTGGCAAAATGTATCAATTTTTTGCCATTGATGGCTACCAGGTAAAAGGCCTTATTTACACCGATTTTTTATTTAAGGGTTTACAAAGTGATGCCATGGCTGGTCGTTATAATCGCTTACATAACCAAGGAAAAATGGTGGTAAAAGGATTAAACCTGCAATCAGATTTGTTTCCAAAATCATTTTTCATTAAAAATGGTGTGTTTAGTTTTTATCAGGATAAAATGAAATTTAATGAATTCAATGCCACTTACGGACAATCGGATTTTAAATTGAATGGAAATTTAAGCAACGTAATTAACTATGTTTTAAATGAAAAAGCACCGTTAAAAGGCAATTTTATATTAACGACTAATAAGCTGGTGGCTGATGAGTTTATGGTATATAATAGCGCTGAAACACAAAACAAAAGCAAGGTATCTACCGGAGTTATTATTGTACCGAGTAACTTAAACATTACTTTTTCTGCGAAAGCCAATCAGGTTTTCTATCAAGATTTAAAGATTAAACAAGCTAAAGGAACAATGGTGCTAAATCAGGGTACTTTAAAGCTCAGTGAAACGGGCTTTACCATTGTTGATGCTGTTGTAAACATGGACGCCAATTATAAAACCACCAGCCCTACTTCGGCCTTGTTTGATTTTCATTTGGTAGCCAAAGAATTTGATATCGCTAAAGCGTATAAAGAAATAAAGTTATTCAGAGACATGGCAACTTCGGCATCGAAAGTTAAAGGTGTTGTAGGTTTGGATTATCAGCTCGCAGGAAGATTAAATGCAGACATGTTTCCGGTATTGCCATCGCTTTCAGGAGGAGGAACTTTATCGTTGAAACAGGTAAGTTTAAGTGGTTTTAAAATGATGAATGCGGTAAGCAGTGCAACCAAAAAAGATAGCTTAACCAATCCGGATTTATCGGATGTACAGATAAAATCGACTATTAAAAACAATATTATTACCATTGAACGCACCAAAATGAAAATTGCAGGGTTTCGTCCTCGTTTTGAAGGACAAGTTAGCTTTAACGGGCGTTTAAACATGAGTGGCCGATTAGGCTTACCTCCTTTTGGTTTAATTGGCATTCCGCTTAGTATTACCGGTACGCAGGAAAATCCTATTGTGAAACTAAAACGCAACAAGGAAGGCAAACTAGACGAAACCGAAGATGCTGGCGACAAGGGAGAAAAAGAATAATATTGTTTGACTGTTGATAGGACAGCACGTACAAAAAAGCTTCATGCAGGCTTCATTAAACCCGATGTGAGTGAATGCCCGCCCGCTTTTCGTGGGGAGGCAGAAACGGCAGCGGGACTGTTTTTGCCACGAAGAACGGAATTACCTTTTCATAAAAAAAAATAAAAATTACACCTTGTTTGAGCATTATTTTTGGAGCGTTTTTGCAGTGTAAGGATACTCTTTAGTTTATGTTCAAAATAAGTATATTTGCCCTATTATGGCTCAAAAGAACAACGACGAACAATTTAAAAATGTACTATCACATGCTAAAGAATACGGTTTTGTATTCCAAAGCAGCGAAATATACGACGGCTTAAGTGCTGTTTACGATTATGGCCAATTGGGCGCAGAGTTAAAAAACAATATTAAAACATACTGGTGGAAAGCAATGGTGCAAATGCACGAAAATATTGTAGGTATTGATTCTGCAATTTTTATGCATCCGAAAGTATGGAAAGCTAGTGGTCACGTAGATGGTTTTAACGATCCGATGATTGACAACAAGGATTCGAATAAACGCTACCGTGCCGACCAATTATTGGAAAATAAAATTGATGAGTTATACTCGGAATTAGCAAATTTCAGCGCTGAAAACAAAGCTAAGTTTGAAGCGTTTCAACAAGAAATACTGGGCTTAAGTGACGAGGGACAAGCGGCTTGGATTCCGGGTTTTAGCGACGAAACAAGTATTTTAGATGCTGCCAAATATCCTTTTGTGGAAGAAGCGAGCTGGAGATTTGTTAAAAAAGGTTTAGCGCTTGAGGTTGAAATGAACTTGGCTCTTAAATCGGAAAATTTAACGCAGCTGAAAGATTTAATTATTAACTACAAAGTAATTTGCCCTATTTCTAAAACGGCTAACTGGACCGATGTTCGTCAGTTTAACTTGATGTTTAGCACCCAATTTGGTGCCATGGCTGAAGGAAGCGACGAGGTTTACTTACGTCCGGAAACTGCACAGGGTATTTTTGTAAACTTTTTAAATGTGCAAAAAACAGGAAGGATGAAAATTCCTTTCGGTATTGCGCAAATTGGTAAAGCCTTTAGAAATGAAGTAATTGCACGCCAGTTCATTATGCGTATGCGCGAGTTTGAACAAATGGAAATGCAATTTTTCGTTCGCCCGGGTGAGGATAAAAAATGGTTTGAATACTGGAAAGAAGCACGTCTTAAATGGCACCAAGCTTTGGGTACAGCTCCTGAAAAATACCGCTACCACGACCACGTTAAATTAGCGCATTATGCCAATGCAGCAACCGATATCGAATTTGAATTCCCATTTGGATTTAAAGAGGTAGAAGGTATTCACAGTAGAACGGATTTCGATTTATCGCAACACCAAGAGTTTTCGGGTAAGAAAATGCAATATTTTGATAACGACTTGAACGAAGAGGGTAAACCATATGGCAATTATGTTCCGTATGTGATTGAAACATCGATTGGTTTAGACCGCATGTTTTTGTTAACGATGATTAATGCGCTTGAAGAGCAAGATTTAAGCACCGATGAGAAACAAGATAGTCGTACCTTGTTGCGTTTGCACCCTGCATTAGCGCCTTATAAAGTGGCTGTTTTTCCATTGACCAAAAAAGATGGTTTACCAGAAAAAGCCCGCGAAATTATGGATGCTTTGAAATTTGATTTCAATTGCTTGTACGAAGAGAAAGATGCGATTGGTAAGCGTTACCGCCGTCAGGATGCCATTGGTACGCCTTTCTGCATTACGGTTGACCACCAAAGTTTGGAAGACAATACGGTTACAATTCGCCACCGCGATAGCATGGAGCAAGAAAGAGTAGCGATTGCTGATTTAAGCAATATTGTGAATAAAGCCGTTAGTTGGAAAAATCTTTTAGCATAAACCAAGGCCTTTTAACATACAGCCGCAAGTAAAAACTTGCGGCTTTTTTTTGAGCTGATAATGAATTTGAAAGAGCATTACGACAAACTTTACACGGAATCTATTGCAAAAATTGGTACGGGCAACTATGAAATAGATCCCTTAATTGATGATGAAACGGATAAGCGAATGGGCATTACGTTGGTTATTCGGCCCGATGAAAAAACCGCAAATAGGATTCAACATTTTTTGTCGGAGGCGAAAGCGCTGGAACCTAATCAGTATTATTACGCTAATTCAGACATGCACATCACCACCCTGTCGATTATTGCTTGCTACAATGGTTTTGATGTAGCAAACATTATTGTTGAAGATTATGCGGCTAAAATTGAGAAAGTTTTAATGAACCATCATTCCTTTCCAATTCGGTTTAAAGGTTTAACGGCCTCACCTTCTTGTGTGTTGATTCAGGGATTTTTAACGGATAGCTTAAATGCCATTCGGGATGATTTGAGAACTGCTTTTAAAAATTCAGCTTTGCAACAAAGCATCGATACGCGTTATGCTATTCAAACCGCACATTCGACCGTTATTCGTTTTAGAGAACCACTTAAAGATGAAAAAGCCTTGATTAATTTGATTGAAAAATACCGTGATTTTGATTTTGGAACTTTTGAGGTAGAAACGCTTGAATTGGTGTACAACGATTGGTATCAACGCAAACGCTTGGTAAAGAAACTTCGGAATTTTGATTTAGTTGACAAAATACAACCTGGGACAAATGAAGTTTTAAAAAAGAGGCTGTCTCAAAAATAAAATCGCCAACGTGACGGCGATATAATTTGGCCATCACTTAAGAACAGGCCTTTTAAACAAAGAAACGAATGATTTTCGATTTGAAAATCATTCGTTTTTGATTCATAGTCAATCGAATCGAAATTTAAATTGGTAAAGTTTTAAAAAAAATCAACTTTTGAGACAGCCTCAAAAATTAAGGTGTTTTTTTACACGGCACAACTTCGCAATTCTGAATGGCCTCGTCAATCTTAAGCCACCACCGCGCATCTGTTCCCATACTAACAACAAATGTCATTTTTTGTCTATCTCTGATACCTTCCATTTTTATCTTTTTTATTACCACAAAAGTGTTAAGGTATTTCAAATAATAGTTCTGGCTTGGCTCTACAGTAAATGGGGCTGGAAGCATGTACAGAAACCTGTTGTTTAGCCCTGATCCTACGCCAAGTTTAACGGTGTCTCCTATTTTGTAAGTTATGCCATTGGAGGCTGTGTATGATTCTTTTTTTTGAGCATACACCGAAACGGTCGCCATGATGGATAGTGTTAATAAAAGTGTTTTCATTGCTTGTGGTATTTTAAAGTTTATAACTATGGCGTAGACCGTAAATCCTTCGTCACTCAAGGGGTAACCACTCCCTACATGCAAAAAGACAAAGCTACGCCATTCACAGCGTAAAGAAGTCTTTATTACAAGCGTTTAATGTGATATTTTAGAGCAGTAATGAATTAGTGTACTATTTCTTATTTTCCTTTTTATCCATAATTAAGGAGACTTTAATCATCTCATCAAAACTGCCTTTTATAGCAAGTTTCGATTCGTATTTTTCATGTCTCTTTTAGGTTTTTCTTTTTTGTTTCAAAATCCAAATCTATGAAATTATTCTGTTGTAGGTTAGTCTTATTCCATGGGCTTCCTCAATTGATTGACAAAATCGATATACATTGAGTTCAAGCCTAATACTAAACCTGTGTCCGAACTCTTTGCAATACCTATCTAACTGCTTAGGATTAATTTATTGATTATTCCTAGTTGTATACAGTTACCTTAATTTATCGAGCAGAAATCAGACATAATCTTCCAGTCATATTTTAGCGATAGATTCCTGCAAATTTCCGGTTCAAGCGTTCGTGTGATATATTTGTTTTACTTAAAGAAAATAACGATGCCAATTCCTCAAAAATTCTTTGCCCGCCGTCACGAAATTGCTGCCGAATACCTTAAGCAATTAGATAGGCACTTGGAAGATATAGTTTCAGGGAGAGCAACTGTAATGTTAGAAGTACGTGATTTTGCTGAGCTGCTTCATGTGCATCCTACACACTTTAGTAATACGATTAAAGATGCTACGGGGCATTCTCCTTGTTTCTTTTTCGAAGAACGATTGATGGAAATTTCAAAATCTATGTTGCAAAATGTGAGTACACCAATTGCCGAAATTGCACGAACTTTAACTTACGATCCATCGAATTTTACCAAGTTTTTTAAGCATTTTGCAGGTCAAACACCCAAGCAGTACCGCGAAGCGTATTTTCAATCGCTAATAGCAAAAAAGGAAATTATCACCATATAAAACTTAAGTACTCACCATTTTTACTTAACGTATCACCATTTTTTTAGTTGTATTGACCTTAACTTTGTTAAAACAAAAAAAAGAGAAAATGCAGACTACCAACAAAATAGCCTTGATTACTGGCGGAAGCCGTGGTTTAGGAAAAAATGCTGCTTTAAAAATTGCAGAAAAGGGATTAGACATAATAATCACCTACAATTCAAATAAAGAAGAAGCTGATAAAACGGTTGCGGAGATTAAAGCCCTAGGCAGAAAAGCGCTTGCCTATCAATTAAACACGAAAGAAGTTTCTACTTTTGACGCATTTATAAAAAACCTAGGCGATTACTTGGAAGAAAATACAGGAAGCCGCAATATTGATTTTTTAATTAATAATGCCGGAACCGCCCTATATGCCCCAATTACAGAGGTTACGGAAGCTCAGCTGGACGATATGGTTGATATTCATTTTAAAGGTGTTTTTTTTCTGACCCAGAAATTTTTACCATTTATGAACGATGGTGGCGGAATTGTGAATCTTTCTTCAGGATTAGCCCGATTTGCGCTTCCTGGATCATCCGTTTATGGATCGATGAAAGCTGCAATTGATATGCTCACAAAATACATGGCAAAAGAACTTGGAGCCAGAAAAATAAAGGTAAATGCCGTTGCTCCGGGTGCTATAGAAACCGATTTCGGGGGTGGAAGAACCAGAGATGATAAAAATGTAAATGCGGTTGTTGCGTCTAACACAGCTTTAGGAAGAGCAGGTTTACCAGATGACATTGGTGGTGTTGTAGCGTTTTTATGCACAGAAGATGCCCGATGGATCACCGCCCAACGAATTGAAGTTTCTGGCGGTATGTTTTTCTAGCCGACCTAAAACGAAGGCATATTTTCTTGAATGTGCCTTCGTTCATTTAAAAACTTACTGGGTGTACCAACCTTGCTGATTGACACGGGTGATTTCCTTGTTCCCTATGTGATTTAAAAATCTTCGGGCGCTTACTAGACTTTTCGCTTCGTGAGAATCGTAATCTGGCGCATTGGGCAATAAACTATTTATGCGCACCATGCCGGCCGATTGAATAAACTTGCCCTCCCCTATATAAAGAGCGGTATGGGTTATTCTTCCCTCCTTAATGCCGCGGAGTTTTGCTGCAGAAAAAAATAACAAATCGCCTGGCTGAAGATTTTTCAAACATTTCTCTACACTAATCGAATCATTTTCAAGAACATCAACCGCCTCACCTACCAAGGCTTGCTGCGACGCATCGCGGGGAATGATAATTCCATTTAAAAAGTAACTTGTTTTCGTAAAACCGCTGCAATCAACACCTTTAATGGATGTTCCGCCCCATAAATACGGGGTACCGATTAAGGTTTTAGCACTGGTTAAAATGGCGTCGGCAGTTGGGTTTGGTCTTTTCATCCAATCATCAAACAATTGTACTTCGTTCTTTTTCACAAAGGCTTCGCGTTTATCTGGGAAAGTCACTTTATAAAAATCTTTGACCTTGCCTGTCACCACCAAAATATTGCCTTTCACTAGATCCGAAACACGGTCTGAATGGGTGTCTGGTTGACTAAAGGCATGTCCAAAATCTTCTGCAAAAATAATTCGTTTGGCTTTTTTCCAAGCCTCTATTCCGGATTTATCCAATAGGGTTACGGCTGTGCCGTCCGTCCAGGAAAGATAATTATCGGGTGTTCTAACCAGATAAAAACCACCCTGCTTTTTAAGTACTTGAACTGGCATTCCCAACAACATTTGGGTATACATTTCAGCTGCATGATAGGGAAATGCCCGATTATTTGATACCGAAACGTTGGCTAAACCGTATTCGAAACCTTTTAGATTTTTCGTTGGGAGTAATGAATGTTCGTGTATACCTGTTATATGTTTGCTTTGTTCACCCCAAACGCGTAACACCTCTGAGGATGTACTTTCAGCCAACACGGTATCGCCTTTAAACTGTAGATTAAAATAAATAACACGTTTATCGGGCGCGTATTCTTTTTGAACCATTTTAAAAATGCTTCGTAATTGTGTTGTATCGCTTTGTGCTTTCGAAAAAGTTGTTGCAAAAACCAGTAAACTACCTAGAAAAAATTTATTCATAACAGGAATTCAACGCTTTTCAAATGAAAATAGCTGTTAAAAATACAAATTATTGCCCTATTGGATTTGTTCTTGCTGTAACGAATTGCTTACTTTTTTTATGGGACCGTTTTATACGATTCGCGCTGATAGGCCGTTAAGGTTAAATATCTCTATGAAAACACTTGGTATTGTTTTAACATTTATAAGCTTATTTTTTCATTTTCCTGTCGAGGCTCAATCTTGGACGCAAGCCGAATATGACCGCGCCAACACAGCAGAGCATGCAAATTTCCTCAGCAACGAAGAAAAAGATGTGATTCTATACCTGAATTTAATACGCATGGATGGCGAAAAATTTTATAACACCTTGTTGCAAGAGTACATAGAAAATTACAACAATAAAGTTCGAAAATATAGGAACTACGCTGAACTCCGTTTAACTCCCAACAATTGGTACTACACTTCTTTATGGAAAAACCTGCGGGGTGTTAAGAATTTGCCGCTGTTTTATCCTGATGAGAAATTAAGTAAAGCGAGTAAAAATCATGCTCTCGATTTATACAGAAACAATTTAGCAGGACACGAAAGCAGCAATGGCGATAGTTTTAACAAACGTCTTTCGTATTATTATCCGAACAAAACCATGAGCGAAAATATTGATTTTGGCTATTCTACCAGTTTAGAGATCGTATGCCATTTATTATTGGATTGTGGCGTGCCTAATTTGGGACATCGGCTTACTATCTTGGATCAAAAGTACAAATTAAACACCGTTGGCGTGAGTATTCAACCACATCGCAGGTACGAGTGGTGTGCCGTAATTGATTATATTTCGATGCCTGACTTTTATTCCAGTAATCGCTAATTGGATTAAAACACTTCAAAAAGCGTGTTTCCGGATGTTCTCTTCATATTTTTTAGCAATCTAATCCTTAAAAATTTAACTTTGCCAATAATTTTAACGAATTAAAAAGACCAAGCAAAAGCTTACACATGCGTAATTTCATCTTAGCCATTATCGATTTCTTTTATCCGCCATTTAAAAGATTCATTTCGTTACACAACTTTAGGTATTTGGCAACGGGAGGCAGTACATTTGTTATTGGCTATTTAAGCTATTATTTGGCCTACAAATTTTTATTTCAGACGGAAGAAATTAAGTGCTTATTTTTTACCCTGAAGCGCGAAACCGCAGCGTTGGCGGTAGATTTTGCCGTTGTAATTCCCTTCAGTTTCGTACTCAATAAATACGTTATATTTACCCATAGTGAAGTAAAGTCGAGTACGCAACTGTTTAGGTTTTTAAATCTGCAACTGATAAACATATTGTTAAACTATGTGCTTTTGACCTTTTTTGTTGAGATTTTAGGCATATATCCAACGGTATCAAGATTGGTGGTGGCCATTTTAATTGCACTTTTCAGCTACGTTTATCAACATTATTTTACATTTAGCGTAAAGAAAATCAATAAAAAAAGTTCGTAAATCTGCTTTGCGAACTATGCATTTTGTGCACAAGCTTTTCCCAACTAAACCCGATTAACGCGAAAATCCTTTTGTTCGTCGGGGGGATGCTTTTTAATGCTGGGCCAACAAAAGATTGAAGCATAAGCGGGACCGAAGCACGGACACAGGCAAAAAACATTCATTTTCTAGTTAAAAAAAGACCTTTCAGTAAATTATTCGTCCAATTTATTTGAATTGGTTCCTACAAGCTATAACTTAGCTGAACTAACTTTTATAAACATCTATGAGCGATTTTAACAATGCGCAGGTAGCAAAATTACCTAAGCATTTAAAACAGTTTATTATCCCGCAACATTACGAAAAATATACGCCAATTGATCAGGCGGTATGGCGCTATGTGATGCGCCAGAATTACAGTTATTTAAAAAATGTAGCCTATTACCCGTATATAAAAGGCCTAAAGCGTGCTGGTTTAAGCATCGAATACATCCCGAATTTGCAAACCATGAACGATAATTTAGGAAAAATTGGTTGGGGTGCCGTTACAGTTGATGGCTTTATACCCCCTGCTGCATTTATGGAATATCAATCGCATCGCGTATTGGTAATTGCGGCCGATATTCGTCAAATTAACCACATCGAATATACCCCTGCGCCCGATATTATTCACGAAAGTGCAGGTCATGCCCCTATTATTGCCGATACCGATTACAACAATTATTTAAGCTATTTTGGTTCTATTGGGGCCAAAGCCATGTTCTCTGCCAAAGATTTTGAGCTTTACGAAGCGATTCGAAAATTATCGATTTTAAAAGAATCGGGAGATACCAATCCGGCTGAAATTGCCAAGGCCGAGAAAGATTTAAAGTACATCAGTGAAAACATGGGCGAGCCATCAGAAATGGCTTTATTGGGGCGCTTGCATTGGTGGACGGTTGAATATGGATTAATTGGCACACTAGACGACCCTAAAATTTACGGTGCGGGTTTACTATCGTCGATTGGTGAAAGTGCTACGTGTATGCAGCCAGATGTGAAAAAACTGTGGTATACGATTGATACGGTAAACTATTCGTACGACATTACCAAGCCGCAACCGCAGCTATTTGTGACCGAAACTTTTCAAAATTTAATTGATGTTTTAGAGCAATTTGCAGATACAATGGCCTTTAGACGTGGTGGTAGTGAAAGCGTATTAAAAGCCATTGCGTGTAAAAACGTGGCTACTGCGGTGTATAGTTCGGGCTTGGCAGTTACCGGCGTATTTACCGACTTGGGCATTAGCGCAAGCGATGAACTTACTTTTATAAAAACGACCGGTCCATCGGCGCTTTCTTTTGAAAATGTTCAATTAAAAGGTCATGGCAAAAGCTATCATGCCGATGGTTTTTCATCGCCTGTGGGGACGTTAAAAAACGCACAAAAAGCACTTGAAAACTATTCTGAAGAAGAATTGGCAGCAACAAATATTGTATTGGGGGAAACAGTGCAATTGATTTTCGAAAGCGGCATTTCGGTAATCGGAAATGTAACAGATATGCTTAAAAAAGAAGGCAAATTGCTTTTGATTTCTTTTAGCAACTGTACCGTTACGGAAGGAAATGGAAACATACTTTTTAAACCGGAATGGGGCACGTACGACATGGCTATTGGGGAGAAAATTGTTTCGGTATTCAATGGCGCAGCCGATAAGGAAGCTTTTGATGAAATAACACTAATTAGTGAAGAAAAAACACATCAACTAAGCTATGATGCCAAAACGCTTGAATTGCATGAGCTTTATCAAACTGTTCGGCAAATACGCGAACAAAACGAAGGTTATGAGCAACTAGCAGCCATTTTTGAAACATTAAAAACGAAATTCAGATACGATTGGCTTTGTGCTATGGAAGTTTTAGAACTTGTTTTTGAAAAACCTGCCTTTGCTGAGTTGCAAAAACTAATAACGGTATATTTAGAAGTGAAAGCCAGCAATGAACCCGATCATGCTAAATTAATTCACGATGGCTTACATGTTATTAAAAATCCAGTAACAGAAATAACCCTTAATTAACTGAAATTTTGAAGCTAAAACAGGCCTTTTACCTTCAATTATTGCTTTTAAAGCAAAAATAGCACACCTTTACATCGTTAAACATTTAGCATACTTTCGATGAATATAATTATAACTGGCGCGAGCAGTGGGATAGGTTTTGAAACAGCCTTGGAGTTTAGTTTACAAAAAGACAATAAAATTGTAGCCATTGCGCGTTCGGCTGATAAACTGCGTAAATTGCTAGAAATTGCCAAAGGCATTAATCCGGATTGTACGCTTTTACCTGTTGAGTTTGATATTGTGAACGACGATTATGCAGCACTAATCCCCTTTTTAAAAGAGCGCTTGGGCCACATTGATATCCTGATTAACAATGCGGGTTCTTTAGTAAACAAATCATTCGTAGATACTACTGAAATGGATTTGGGCGAGATGCTGCAAAGCAACGTTATTTCACATTTCCGAATGATTCAAAATACCTTACCACTCATGCAAGCTAATAGCCACATTGTAAACATTGGTAGCATGGGAGGCTTTCAGGGAAGCGTAAAATTCCCGGGTTTATCGGCCTATTCGGCCAGCAAGGCTGCACTGCACACCCTAACGGAATGCTTGGCTTTTGAATTGGCAGAAAAAGGTATCAAAGTAAATTGCTTAGCCTTGGGTTCGGCTCAAACAGAAATGCTAGAAGCTGCATTTCCCGGATATCAAAGTCCAGTAATGGCTTTTGAAATGGGTAAATACATTGCCGATTTCGCTAAAACGGGACAAAAATTTTTCAACGGAAAAATTATTCCCGTGGCAGTAACAACACCATAAGAGTCAACCAACACGAAATAAGTGGAGCCAGAGCGCTCCACTTATATTTGCTATACAAGCTTATTATCAACATTTTAACCTGCTTTTAATATTTTTTCTATATTTGTCGCCTTGGCATGAAAAAAATAGTACTCCCAATTTCTTTATTTTTTCTTTTTACACTCGCTGTTAAGGCTCAGAATGTTCTGCCCAAGGAATACCTGGAATTAGCAAAAGAGCTTTCAGAGAATTTACCAAAAGAAGCAGCCATTGAAGATAAGGAGGCTACAAATTCAACCACCCTAATCGATTTTGCCAAAAGCATGTTGGGTATACCCTATCGCTACGCTACCAGCAATCCAAAAATAGGTTTCGATTGCTCTGGCTTTGTCAATTATGTATTCAGCAACTTTGGGTTTAAAGTACCTCGTTCATCTGTCGAGTTTAGCCATACAGGGAAAGAAACAACCTTAACGAATGCAAAAGTAGGTGATGTATTAATTTTCACAGGTTCAAATGCCCGTGTTCGTAGGATTGGCCATGTAGGTATTATTTATTCCATTGACGAGTCTGGTGGTATTAAATTTATCCACGCCTCGTCGGGTAAAGCACATGGCGTAACCATTACCCCACTAGAAGGGTATTACAAAACCCGATTTATGAAGGTGGTGAGCATTCTGTAATCCTGTTCCTTATAACAAAGTTTTAGCTACATTCTCAGAAGATTATCCATAACGGGGTGTCATCGACAAAATGTAAAGCAGGCAGTAAGCTTCAGATGCTTTTTTCTGCCGAGCTCATAATAGGTTATTTCTTCATGTATTTCCACATACGCGGTTTGCCTTCTCCTATCCATTCAACAGCGGTTTCTAAGCGCTTTAAACGTGTAGCTTCTGTTTTCGCTTCTTCTAACCAAAGTACATAATCTTTTTTGTTCGATGGACTAAAATTCTGGAATACGCCCATGGCATGCGGATCTTCCTGTAAAGCATCCAGAAAGTACTGTGGTACTAACAATTCTTTTGTTTCGACTTTTGGCTTTGGAGGCAGCTTAACTCCCTTCTCATTCAATTCTATTGCCTCACGAATGTAGGCAATCAATATTTCATCGGAGGGTAAATCGGCGAGCGAAGTAATTTTACCCAAGCCACCCATGGCCTCACTTTTTTCTTTAAAAATGTTGTAATCATCGCTCATTAACGATGCTTTCCAAAAGCCCATGGCACAATGATTCTTAAAAGCCGCCATGTGACAAATGGTTCCTTTATACTCAAAAAAAGGCATTCCCCATTTTTTAGTTTCCTGAATACGCGGATCGGCGCTGTGCACCAACATCCGAATATGGTTTAAAATGGGCTTGGCAAAAGCAGCCGCTTTATCGATATATAAATCGGTTTCTGGGTTTGTATTCATAATCATCGATACTTAAAATTCAATAACGACTAAAAAATACACAACAATTTTCAAAAAATAAAAAAAGCTTACAGCAATACAATTTTCAAAGCCGTATCAACCGCTCCCTTTTGCAAGTAATTTTTAGCCAGTTCATGTAATTCGCGTTCACGGTTAGTAACATCGCCTATCGTCGCATCTAAAACTTCCTTCACATCTGGCATAGCAGCAATTAAATCAATTTCCTCTGCAGTCGGTAAATGTTCTACATTTCCCAACATACCCAAGTCGTTACCCGTTAAAACTTTCGAGCAACGTACCGCTTGCGGCAAAGCATCTACACCAACGCCTAATTTAGCCAAAGGTTTAGCCACCTCAAACAAATTAGCTTCGGTTACGCGGCAATACCAATTACCCCCTAAACGTGCCACCAAATCAATTTTGGCTTGGTCTATTTTGCCTTCACTGTCTAAAATTTCTTCTTTAATATGAATCAATTTAATTTCCGCTAAAACCAAATTTCCGGCGCCGTTTCCATCGCCCAAAGGAATTACTTCGTTAATCACACATTCCAATTGAACCGGCGCTTCAGCTACCCGCGGAGGGTTTACCAAATCCGATTTGAGCATGGTAAACCCAGCTTTTTCAAACTCATTTACTCCATGTGCATATTCAGTACTAGCCAAACTCATTTGCTGTACCATACTGTAATCCACAATGTTAATTACACATTCTTTTACCTGCAAAACATTCTCTAAAGTATGTTTAATGGTATTATCGCGTACACGCCTTGCTGGCGAAAAAATACAAATTGGCGGATTGGAGCTAAATAAATTGAAAAAGCTAAAAGGACTTAAATTAACATTTCCCTCGCCATCAACAGTCGATGCAAAACAAATCGGTCGCGGAGCAATGGCATATTGTAAATAATTTTGCAATTGTACGGGACTTAAATCAGCAGTTTTTATGCTTAACATGGTCAAAAATTAGGAAGCCCTGTTAACCCGTGTGCAGGTTAACAGGGCTTTAGAAAAAAATCTTATTTTTTTAATGCTAACAACGAAAAATCGGTATCAACTTTTTTTATCGTGTTGCTCAAAGCGCCTAAGCCTGTAATCTCCATTTCAACCTCATCGCCATCTTGTAACCACTGCACCTTATAATTTGGGTCGTTTAACAAACCCGTTCCATTCAGTTCCAAAAAACATCCGGTTCCAACAGTACCAGAGCCAATTACATCGCCCGGCAAAATATCTACACCGTATGCGCAACGTTCAATAATTTCGGCAAAAGTCCAATCCATATCTGCAGTACTACCAGCAGAAACCTCTATTCCGTTTACACGACAGGTCATTTTCAGATTATACACATCACCCACATGCCCCGCTTTCGCTGGTACTTTATAAGCCGCTAATTCATCTGGTGTAACCAACCAAGGGCCAATTACGGTTGAAAAATCTTTACCTTTAGCTGGGCCTAAATTCAACAACATTTCTTCCATTTGCAAGGTACGTGCACTCATATCGTTCATCACCATGTAACCAGCAATGTATTGGTCAGCCTCAGCGGCCTTAATATTTCTACCTTTTTTACCAATTACCACCGCAACTTCCAATTCAAAATCCAATTTCTGAAAATGGTCGGGCATGCACTCAATTTCACCTGGACCTTGAATAGCATTGTGATTGGTAAAGTAAAAAATCGGGTATTGATCAAACTCAGCAATCATATCTACCTTACGGTTACGTCTTGCAGCAGCCACATGTTGTCTAAAAGCATATCCATCTCTACAACTTGTAGGGTGCGGAACCGGCGCCAAAATTTCATAAAAAATTTCCTCTTTGGCTTGCAAACTTCCAGCCTTAATTTGCTCATCTATCTTTTTAGCGCGCTCCATAAAAATGTCGCTTCCTTCTAAAAACGCTTTCATGTTATCAGGAATTAACTTGTCGCAGCTATTTAAATTATAAATATGTCCGTTCACAAATACACCTAAATGTTCCTGATCTTCCGTTTTATACGATACTAATTTCATACTTAATTTGGTTAAACGTGTAAGGCAAAGCTAAGAAATAAGCCAAAGCATTTACAAGGCAAACTGCATAATAAATACAAAAACGGCTTTAAAACAGTAAACAAGCCTATAAAAATCAAAAGAAGAAGCGCAAGGTTCGGTGCATTGTTGCACAATTGGTCCTGCTTTCCGCTTTACTTCGCTGCGCTACGTGCCCACTCCAATCAGGGCTAGAACTCAAAGTCTGATGGAAAACACTTAGGTAAATTTATTCGATTGTTTATATTCACATTTAACCTTGTTAGTACCGTATAAAATAGAAGTATTTATAATTGAATTTGTGCAACTTTGACGAGTAAGCTTTAAACAATAACAAATAATTTAATATGGGAATATTTGACATCTTTAAAAGAAAAAACAACCCGAAGAAAGTAAAAAAGGTAATATTCTAATTGCCATGCCAATGTTTAACAACAACGAAACGTTTGATATTGACAAAATTGCTGATTACTTAAAAAGTAATTGGAATACTGTAATATCAGATATTAACGGAGAAGATGGAACATTTAGCTTCTCAATGCAAAACGAAACTGTCGCACTCGCAGCAGTACCTGCTCAAATTCCATTTGAAGATATTCAAGCAACAGCAAAATACGCCTATAACTGGACAACTGCTGAAAAAGATTTAGAAAATCACAACTCACATAGTATCGTATCTGTTATATCAAATAATAGTACGGAACTTGAACGATTTACAATTTTGACAAAGGTTTTAGCGTCCATTGTAGCAACAACAAATTGTATTGGAGTTTATGACGGTTTGCAATCTTTGTTAATTCCTAGAGAGCAATACCTTGACAGTGCAGAGGTACTAAAATCAAATCAAATTCCACTTGACTTATGGATTTATATAGGTCTACGAAAAGGACAAAATGGAAATAGTGCTTACTCTTATGGTCTAACAGCATTTGGCAAACTTGAAATAGAATTTATCAATTCGAAACTTGATTTGGAAGAGATACACAGTTTTTTAAGTAACATTTGTACCTATGTAATCAATAGTAACATAACTTTTAAAAACGGGGAGACATTGAGCTACACTGAAGAAGAAAAATTTACTATTGCCAAATCAAAAGGGCAATTCGTAGAAAAAGAATCTTTTAAAATATCTTACAACAAAACAACCTGAAAAACAACAAACTAATTCTTTCTCCAAACATAAAACCTGAATAAAAAGCACATTTCTTACCATAAACTAGCACTAATAACCAAGTGCTAGTTTATGACTAATTTATTTTCAGATCAAAAAACTAAAATTATTTTCTTCCTCTACCTATCTAATTGCCAATAACTCCACATCGAAAATCAAGGTACTATTCGGTCCAATATCACTGCCTATCTGGCGATTACCATAACCAAGCGCTGGTGGTATAAAGAAACGATATTTACTACCCACATTCATTAAGGGAACACCTTCTGTCCAGCCTGAAATAACCTGATTTAATGGAAAAGTTGCAGGCTGGCCACGTTGCACAGAACTGTCGAAAATACGCCCATCAATTAATGTCCCGTGATAATGACAGGTTACACTACTCTTTGCAGTTGGTTTAGCCCCATCACCTTCCTTTAACACTAAATACTGCAAACCGCTTGGTAGTGCCACCACACCTTCGTTACTTTTGTTTTGTTCTAAAAATTCTTCGCCTGCCTTAAGGTTTGTGGCAGCTTTATCAGATAGTTGCATATTTCAAAAATTTAAGCAAAAATACACAAATGGATGCTCATTTTACGGGGAATTTCTCCTCCTAAGTGCAAACTAACAGCCCGATAAATTAAACCAATAAAAACCATTGAGCCAATATCCATTTGCATTTCAAAAAAGTAAATCTTACTTTTATCCCATCAAAACCATGACACTAAAAGCATTACATATCAATTTAGTAAACGATGCCATCGCGGCCCGTCGCTATAAAATGCTTTCTAAATTAATCATGGCTCAATATTCTCTGTAATATTTCCCGATACTTTTAATTAAAACGACGCAAACGCTTTACCGTTTTAATTGTTCATTACGTAGATTTTATCTAACCTTAATCTTAACTTATTATGCCCGTTTATCATAAATTGGGGTCAATACCTGCAAAAAGACATACCGCTTTCCGCAAACCCGATGGAACTTTATACGCGGAAGAACTTGTTTCAACCGAAGGTTTTTCAAGCTTATACTCATTGGTATACCATTGTTATCCGCCAACATTTGTTAAAAATCTGGGCGAGCCTTACAGCGTTGAACCAAAAATCGCACGTGAAAAGCACTTAAAACATACCAGCCTAATTGGTTTTAAAATTAAACCAGAAGACGATTATTTAAAGAGTCGCAAGCCAGTACTCGTAAACAACGATTTACACATCGTTTTAGCTGCGCCTCGCAAATCGATGACCGATTATTTCTATAAAAATAGTCAGGCCGACGAAATGATTTTCGTGCATCAAGGATCAGGAGTGCTAAAAACTGGTTTTGGTGAGCTCAAATTTGCCTACGGCGATTACCTCATCATCCCAAGAGGTACTATTTATCAGATTGAATTTGAAACCGAAGATAATCGTTTGTTCATTGTGGAGAGTTTTAGTCCACTGCGTGCACCTAAAAATTACCTGAATAAATATGGTCAACTTATGGAACACGCTCCCTACTGCGAGCGCGACATCCGTTTACCCGAAAACTTACAAACACACGACGAACACGGCGATTTCAAAATTTTAATTAAAAAAGAAGGATTAATTTATCCATATACCTACGGAACACATCCCTTCGATTACATTGGTTGGGACGGCTATCATTATCCGTATGCCTTCTCCATCCACGATTTCGAACCGATAACGGGTCGTTTACACCAACCACCTCCGGTACACCAAACCTTCGAAGGGCACAACTTCGTTGTTTGTTCATTTGTACCACGTAAATACGATTACCATCCTTTATCTATTCCTGCTCCGTACAATCACAGCAATGTAGATAGCGATGAGGTATTGTATTACGTTGATGGCGATTTCATGAGCCGAAAAAGCGTAGTAAAAGGGCAAATAACGCTGCACCCAGGTGGTATTCCACATGGTCCACATCCAGGAACCGTAGAAAAATCAATCGGAAAAGAAAGCACCGAAGAATTGGCGGTTATGATTGATCCTTTCCGTCCTTTAATGCTAACACAAGATGCGCTGGATATTGAAGATGAAGGATATTTCAAAAGCTGGATGGAAGATCCGCACTAATTAAAATAAACGATTAAGAATTACACAACACATACAAAAATGGAAACTTTAACATTTGCAGAAAAAATAGCGAAAGCTCAAGATTTTCTTCCCATTAATGGAACCGATTATATCGAATTTTACGTGGGTAACGCAAAACAAGCAGCACATTACTACAAAACCGCTTTCGGTTTTCAAAGTTTAGCCTATGCAGGTCCAGAAACCGGCGTTCGCGACAGAGCTTCTTATGTTTTACAACAAGGCAAAATTCGCTTAATTCTAACTACCGCATTAAAATCTGACCATCCAATTTCAGAGCATGTTAAAAAACATGGAGATGGTGTAAAAATTTTAGCACTTTGGGTAGACGATGCCTACAGCGCGTATGAAGAAACTACTAAACGTGGGGCAGTACCGTATCAAGAGCCTATTACGTTAACAGATGAGTTTGGCGAGGTTCGCATGAGTGGTATTTATACCTATGGTGAAACTGTTCACATGTTTATCGAGCGCAAAAACTACACCGGTACATTTTTACCAGGTTATCGCCCTTGGAAAAGCGATTACAATCCAGAAGATGCAGGTTTATTGTATATCGACCACTGTGTAGGTAACGTGGGCTGGAATCGTATGAACGAAGCCGTGAAATGGTACGAAGATGTAATGGGTTTTGTGAACATCCTTTCATTCGACGATAAACAAATTAATACCGAATACTCTGCTTTAATGAGTAAAGTAATGAGCAACGGAAACGGATATTCCAAATTCCCAATTAACGAACCTGCAGAAGGTAAAAAGAAATCGCAAATTGAAGAATATTTAGAGTTTTACGAAGACGAAGGTGTTCAGCACATTGCTGTTGCAACGAAAGATATCGTTAAAACCGTTACGCAATTAAAAGCACGTGGTGTTGAATTCTTAAGTGCACCACCGGAAGCATATTACGAAATGATGCCTAATCGTGTAGGTGAAATTGACGAAGAAATTAAAACCTTAATGAGTTTAGGTATTTTGGTTGATTGCGATGAAGAAGGTTATTTATTGCAAATCTTTACCAAACCGGTTGAAGACCGTCCTACCCTTTTCTTCGAAATTATACAACGTAAAGGCGCTCAAAGTTTCGGAGCTGGCAACTTTAAAGCCTTATTCGAATCATTAGAACGTGAACAAGAGTTAAGAGGAAACTTATAATTCCCCGCATCAAATAAAAAAAGTCTAGACAGATACAGGTTCACAGCAGAAGTTTTCTTCACAAAAACTTCATAATTGAAATGCATCTTTGAAATAACGAAACACAAGAAGCGATTTCCGTTTTGTTAAATCTATAAAACTCATAATTAGTTTTTTAGTTTTCCGGTTACCCTTATCTGATACCTCATGTATTGCAAAATACATGAGGTTTTTTGCAATAACTAACCTAATTTTTGGCGCTTAATTAAATAAGCTTGCAGAACTGAATAAAACCCTTCGTTGATATCGGCATCAATCAAATCGATTTTATATTGGGTACATTTAAGGGCTACTTTTTGACGGTAGTTGCTTACGGCTTCCACATAGCTATCTCTTATTTGACTCGTATGTACTTTTAAAGTCTCACCCGTTTCCATATCAATAAACTGATAGGGGCGTTTTTCAAAATTAAAATCTACTTCTTTCGCTTTATCCACTACATTAAAAACAACAACCTCGTGCTTGTTGAATTTTAAATGTTGCAAGGCATCAAAAAAGGCATCCGTTTTTTCATCGCTCATTTGGGTATTAAACAAATCGCTAAAAATAATTACTAATGAACGTTTATGAATAAGCTCTGCAACTTGGTGTAAAGCTTCACTAATATTGGTTTGGGCATTCAGTTTTGGGTTATGCAACAATTCCTCCAACTGCGAGAGCAAAAACTTTTGATGAACAGTGGTCGATTTCGCTGGTGAATTCAACATAATTTCTTCCGCAAACAAGCTTAGGCCAAAAGCATCGCGCTGTTTTTTTAACAAATACATTAACGCTGCAGCTGCTTCTATTGAAAAAGTTAATTTACTCTTTTTAGGCTCTGGAAAATACATAGATGAGGAGATATCCAATACAAGTTGACAACGTAAATTGGTTTCCTCTTCAAAGCGCTTGCTATACAGTTTATCCGTTTTAGCGTACAACTTCCAATCGATATTTTTAACATTATCTCCCCTATTGTATTGCCTATGCTCCGCAAATTCTACTGAAAAACCATGAAACGGACTTTTGTGTAATCCAGTTATAAATCCTTCTACAACCTGCTTTGCTAACAACTCTAAATTGCCAAAACTAGTTTCTTGTTCATGGTTAACGGTGCGCATATCGTAAATTTAGAAAAGTATTTTTATTCTTTTAACTTTGTTAGTAAATCAACGTGAAGAACATATGAAAAAACAATTATTACTCACTTTATCATCGCTTATTAGTATGTATTCCTTTGCTCAAAAAATTGAAGGAGGAAAAGTGAATACAGAAAGCTCAAAACTTGCCAGCAAGCTCGATACTGCAAAAAAAGCTGAAGGATCGGACCATCCGTGGTACAAACACCTTGTTATTAAACCAGGCGGCATTTTCAAATTGGATTTCAGGAGGCGTAAATTCAGTAGCACTAACAGCTCGTGTAGATTACGAATTTAATCTAAAACGAAACAAATATCTCTGGGAAAATCGTATTCTAATGGGATATGGTTTACGTTCAGAACAAGAAGTACCTACCAAAAAAGTAGAAGACGTAATCGATTTAACCTCAAACTTTGGTTACCAAATTAACGAAAGTAAATGGTATGCTGCAGTAGGTTTAAACGTCAAATCACAATTTACTAAAGGATACGATTACGACGATCCGACCAAAGGATACATCTCAAATTTCTTTGCTCCGGGTTATGTAACGTTAGGTCTGGGTGTAGATTACATTCCTAATGACAACTTTCAATTAAATTTACGTCCCTTAACCTCGCGTTTTACCTTTGTTACGGATGATGCTGTTTTTGACCCTGATCATAACGGTATCTTAGAAGAAGCCTATGGTGTAGAGCCTGGTAAAAGCTTGGTTTATCAATTAGGTGCCTATGTTGGTGGACGCTATAAAGTAAAACTAATGGACAACATATCGCTCGATAATCGCTTTGGAATATTTAGTAATTACCTGGAAAAACCGCAAAACTTAGTTCTGTCTTATTCTGGAATTCTAGATTTGAAAGTGAATAAATTTATCTCAACGCAAGTTACAGTCGATCTATTTTACGATGACAATCAAATTGGAAAACTACAGTTAAAAGAAACATTAGGTGTTGGCTTAACCTATAAATTTGGTAAGTATTAGAAAATAAACCCCGCAGTTTTTAAAAACCTGTGGGGTTTGCCTTTCTTTAAAACGTATAATTTGGCTCTGAAAAAAGCAACCAAAAAATGGCCATCTCTATTCACTCTCCGGTAACCACCATTCCTACTTCTTTGCTAACTTAAACAACTTTCCATTATCAGTAACCACATACAAAGCGCCATCTTTACCTTCAGCCATATCCCTAAAACGCTCCCCTTTACCGGCCAATAAACGCTCTTCACCAATTACTTTATTATCCTTTATAACTAGGCGGGCAATGTGCGAACCACTTAATCCCCCTACAAACATGTTTCCTTTCCATTCAGCAATTGCATCACCTTCGTAAAAAATCATGCAACCTGGCGAAACCACAGGATTCCAGTAATAAACGGGTTGCTCCATTCCTTCTTTCTGTTGAATGCCATCACCTACCTTTTTACCTGAATATTCTGTTCCATAGGTGATGATAGGCCAGCCATAATTTTTGCCTGCCTGAATTAAATTTACTTCATCACCACCTTTCGGTCCAAATTCGGCCTCCCACAAATCGCCTGTAAGTGGATTAAATGCTAAGCCATCCGGATTTCGATGTCCATAAGAATAGATTTCAGGTTTGGCATTTGGCGTCTGTGCAAAAGGCCCATTCGGAACAGCTTTTCCATCAGGAGTTAAATGTATTACCTTACCCAATGCAGAATTTAAATTTTGTGCTTGCATGCGAATATCCTTTCCTGAACGCTCGCCTGTACTTACAAACAAATTGCCTCCTTTGTCAAAAACAATTCTAGCTCCGTACTGTAACTTTCCGCTATAAGCTTGTCCGGTTCGGTAAATAACCGCCTGATTTTCTATTCGTGATTCTTCCTTACTCAGTTTCCCTTTTGCAATGGCTAACATGGCATCCTCCCCATGCGGTTCGGCAAAAGCCCAATAAACCATGCCATTGGAAGCAAAATTTGGGTCAATTGTCACATCCAACAAACCTCCTTGACCTGAAGGGTCAACTTTTGGCAAACCTGTAATTTTCTTATTCAGAGTGCCGTCCGCATTCAAAATAACCATGGTTCCGTATTTTTGAGAGATTAAAAATCTTCCATCCGGCAAAACGGCAATCCCCCATGGGTTTTCTAATTTATCGTATAAAACACGTACGTCAATCGGTGTAACCGTTTTCACACCAGGAACACGTGTTTGCCCTTCAAATGCAGGCTTAAAATCGGCCGTTGGCTTTCCGGTTTCCACAGGAGCATTATTTTGAGCATTTACACAAGAAATGCCAAAACAGTTCATAACAAAAGCAGCTACGAAAATATTTAAACGGTTGAAATTGAATGGATTTACAAGCATGATTGTTTTTTTAATTAAAGAAACAAAAAATTGAAGTCATTAAAAACCCGTAACAAGAATATTGTAAAGATTGTTTTAGGTAGTGCTAACGATTTAAAACCTAGAGGCAATAAAAAACCCGAAGTCATTTCCTGAATTCGGGTTCTATTTTGAAAGCTTTAACGAATTACGCTAATTGCTTGTTTAATTTGTCAGCTAAAACTGATTTTGGAACTGCACCAACTTGTTTATCTACAACTTCACCATTTTTGAAGTATAATAAAGCTGGGATGTTACGGATACCAAATTGCATAGAAATTTGCGGATTGTTATCCACGTTTACTTTGCCAACTACTGCTTTGCCATCGTATTCTTTAGCAATTTCTTCTACAACTGGACCAACCATACGACAAGGGCCACACCATTCTGCCCAAAAATCTACTAATACCGGTTTATCTGATTTTAATACAACTTCCTCGAAGTTTGCATCTGTGATTTCTAATGCCATAATTAATTTTTTATGTTCAAATATATGTATTCAATTGTTATGCCACCAATACTAGAATGTCAATTTGACATTCCTTCCATAAAGGTGTTTTCTCAGCTTCTGACGCGTATAAACACGATTTCGTTTTTTACAAATATGCAAAAAGATTCTCAGCAAAAACAGAAAGATGCAAAGTACTTTCAATTATGCTTTTTAACAGCAGTAATTATTATTTCCTTACGCTAATTCAGTTTATAATTAACCACTTGCAGCCCCATCAACTGTTCTAAGAAACGATTACTTGGATTAATCTTCAGTTTTTTAGAAGGCATATCCAACATAAATTCCTTTTCACGGTCGTAAATGGCAAAATTTAACTGACAATTTTGCTGCTCGGTGGTGGTTCTATTTTCTTCCAAAATATCCTCTATCTGACGCATTAAATCTTCGCTAATACGTTCTATAGGAACTTGTATCGTTAAACTTTTCGTTAATTTATCACGCAATTCGGACATCAAATTCATCGAAGTTATTTTGAACTCCCAATCGCCTGCTTTTCCAAAGCGCTCGCCTACTCTACCTCTAATCTGCAAGAAATATCCCTCCGTTAAAAAAGACTTAAACTTTAGAAAATCTTCACCAAAAAGTGCTATTTCACATGCATCGTCATAATCTTCGAAAACAAATATCCCAAAAGGTTTACCGGTTTTGGTAATCCGCTGAGAGGCTGAAACAACTAAACCACCTACACAAAGCTCGCGGTTTTTCAATTTATCAAACTCAAATAAAACCTCTTCATTGGTATCGCCCAAGCGTACTTTGTTAATAACAGATAATTGCTTAACGTTATGTGTACAAAAACGCTCAAGTTCTAATTTATAGTTATCCAATGGGTGTCCTGAAAGGAAAATCCCGATGGCATCTTTTTCATATTTTAGACGGTCGATTAAAGCCCATTCTGGCGAAACCGGTAAAGCAGGTTCTAAAATCATATCGGCTTTTGAACCACCGAATAAAGAGGCTTGCGAAGTGCTTTCGTTATTTTGAAAATCGTTGGCATACTTGATAATCTTCTCGATACCATTCATTTTATCGTTAGGCCCAATATAAAAGTACTGCGCCCGGTGATAACCAAAAGCATCAAAAGCACCGCTATACACAAAACTTTCGTAGGCCTTTTTATTCACCACGCGGGTATTGGAACGCTTGGCAAAATCGTAAACATTCCCAAAACTTCCGTTCAACCGTTCTTCGATAATGCTTTCTACCGCTTTTTCTCCTACCCCTTTCACTGCTGATAAACCAAAGCGAACCTCACCTTTAGCATTTACTGAAAACTTAATATCCGATTCATTTACATCAGGCCCCAATACAACCACGCCCATTTGACGACATTCTTCCATAAAGAAAGCCACCTGTTTAATGTCGCTCATGTTATTCGACAGTACCGCAGCCATGTATTCTGCCGGATAATGCGCCTTTAAATAAGCCGTTTGATACGCAATCCACGCATAACACGTAGAGTGCGATTTGTTAAAGGCATAGGATGCAAAGGCCTCCCAATCTTTCCAAATTTTCTCTAAAGTTGGTGCATCGTGCCCTTTTGCAACAGCCTGAGCAACAAATTTAGGTTTCATTTTATCCAGTACATCCTTCTGCTTTTTACCCATCGCTTTACGCAAAACGTCGGCATCACCTTTGGTAAAACCAGCCAATTTTTGCGATAACAACATTACCTGCTCTTGATAAACGGTAATGCCGTACGTTTCTTTTAAATATTCCTCGCAAGCATCTAAATCGTATTGAATTTCTTCCTCCCCATTTTTACGACGAACGAAACTCGGAATGTACTCCATTGGTCCTGGGCGATACAAGGCGTTCATCGCAATCAAATCGGCAAAAACAGTTGGCTTCAATTCCTTCATATATTTCTGCATACCCGGACTCTCGTACTGGAAAATACCAATGGTTTCGCCACGTTGGAAAAGCTCGTACGTTTTAACGTCATCTATCGGGAAATTATCCGGGTCGAGCAAAATACCGTGCCTTTTTTGCACCAATTTTACGGTGTCTTTAATCAAGGTAAGGGTCTTCAGACCCAAAAAGTCCATTTTTAATAGACCAGCGCTTTCTACTACCGAGTTATCAAATTGCGTAACATACAGGTCGGAGTCTTTTGCCGTTGAAACCGGAACGAAGTTGGTTATATCATCGGGTGTAATGATTACCCCACAGGCGTGAATTCCTGTATTTCGCAAAGAACCTTCTAAAACCTGTGCTTGTTGAATGGTCTCTGCACTTAAATCTTTTAGCCCTCCTAAATTTTTTAATTCTACTACTTTTTCATATTCATCCGGACGTAAAGCCTCTTTTAAGCTCTTTTCATCCAAATTGAATATTTTTGCCAGTTTCATATTGGGGATTAACTTGGCAATTTTATCCGCCTCAAAAAGTGGTAAATCCAATACGCGGGCTGTATCACGAATGGATGATTTCGCCGCCATGGTACCATACGTGATAATTTGCGCTACCTGACTAGAACCGTACTTATTGATTACGTAATCCATTACACGACCGCGCCCCTCATCATCAAAGTCAATATCAATATCGGGCATGGATACACGGTCAGGATTTAAGAAACGCTCAAAAAGGAGGTCGTACTTAATCGGGTCGATGTTTGTAATCCCCAAACAATACGCTACCGCCGAACCTGCCGCTGAACCACGACCCGGTCCTACCGAAACATCTAAGTTTCGTGCTTCGGCAATAAAATCCTGTACAATCAAAAAGTAGCCCGGATATCCTGTTTTTTCAATAGTAGCCAACTCAAAGTCTAAACGTTCCGAGATATCAGGCGTTACTTCAGTATATCTACGTTTTGCTCCTTCATACGTTAAGTGACGCAAAAACTTATTCTCACCACGCTTACCGCCATCTTGTTCATCCTCAGCAACTAAAAACTGTTCAGGAATATCAAACTTTGGTAAAAGGACTTCACGCGCAAGCTTGTATATTTCTACTTTGTCGATAATTTCCTGAATAGTGACAATCGCTTCTGGCAAATCCGCAAAAAGCGCTTTCATCTCGTCTGCCGACTTGAAATAATATTCTTGGTTGGGTAATCCGTATCTAAATCCACGGCCGCGACCAATCGGAGTAGCTTGTTTTTCGCCATCTTTTACGCACAACAAAATATCGTGTGCATTGGCATCCTTTTTATTAATGTAGTAGGTATTGTTCGTCGCAACTAATTTCACTTCATGCTTTCTTGCCAGTGAAATTAACGTCGCGTTTACCCGATTCTCGTCTTCTTGGTTGTGTCGCATGACTTCGATATAGAAATCTGCGCCAAATTGCTCTTTCCACCACAACAACGCTTCTTCCGCTTGCGTTTCACCTAAATTTAAAATCTTACTGGCAATTTCGCCCGAAAGATTTCCTGAAAGCACCAGGATATCTTCTTTGTATTGTTCGATGATTTTTCGGTCAATACGGGGTACGTAGTAGAAGCCTTTTGTATAGGCTATCGACGACATTTTCGCCAAATTGTGATAGCCCTTTTTATTCTTAGCCAACAATACCATTTGGTATCCATTGTCTTTTGCGGTTCGGTCTAAATGGTTCTCGCACACAAAAAACTCGCATCCCACAATGGGCTTCATCACAATCTCTGTTGGTCGTTCGCCGGCTTCAATGGCTGCCGCATTTTTTGCCTCTGCGGCACTGTTATGTTTTAAAACATGGTTAACAAAATGGAAGGCACCCATCATATTGGCATGGTCGGTCATCGCAACTGCAGGCATTTTATTGGCCGCAGCAGCTTTTACCAAATCCGGAATCGCAATGGTACTTTGTAAAACCGAAAATTGCGTATGATTGTGCAAATGCACATAGGTTGCCAAGGCCAGCTCTTGCCTGTTTTCTGCAAGTTCTTGTTTTGAAACACCCCCGCCCTCTTCTTTCGCAATGCGTTTGCGAATCTCATCAGAGGCAGATTTTAAATTAACATGCTGAATACCAAAACTACCAATCTCCCCTGGATTAATTTCTCGAAAACGAGGAAAATACTCGGCATCAACTAAAAGTTCATCTTTTTTAAAAACCTCGCGTTTAATCAATTCCAAAAAACAACGTGTGGTAGCTTCAACGTCGGCAGTGGCATTGTGCGCTTCATTAAAAGGAACACCAAATAAATACTGATGCAACTCTGTTAATGTTGGCAATTTAAATCTTCCCCCTCTACCGCCAGGCAATTTCAACAAATCGGCCGTTACTTCGGTACAGGTATCCAAAACTGGTATTTCAACCATGCGGTTGGCCAAGCCAAAGCGATGAAATTCGCAACCCATAATATTGATATCGAAACCAATATTCTGCCCCACTACAAAGGTTGCTTTATTTAATACCTCATTAAATTTCTCCAGCACTTCCGCTAAAGGAATACCTTGTTCGGCGGCTAATTCTGTAGAGATTCCGTGAATTCGTTCTGCATCGTAGGGAATATTAAATCCCTCTGGCTGAACCAAATAATCTTGATGCTCAACCATCCTACCCATCTCATCGTGCAACTGCCAGGCAATTTGAATACAGCGCGGCCAATTATCGGTATCGGTAATGGGCGCATTGTAATTACGAGGCAAACCAGTTGTTTCAGTATCAAAAATTAAGTACATATCTAAGGTAAATTTAGCCGTGGCAGAAAACGTTACGGTCTTTCAAAAATACGCAATTTACTGCCTGAAGTTGTCAGCGATTTATCAACATAACAACAGGAAATCATCAAAAAATTTATTCCTTTTTGTTTAATGGTTTAACAGATAGCGTAGTACGACCATGTTACCTTTCTACTTTGAACTTTCCACATATTAAACCTATATTTATCCTTAAATTCAATAGATTTTATACGCAAACCTTAAAATCACCTTTATGAAAGTAACCGTTATTGGTGCCGGCGCAGTTGGTGCTACTTGTGCAGATAATATTGCCAGAAAAGAATTGGCAAATGAACTCGTTTTATTAGATATTAAAGAAGGTTTGGCCGAAGGAAAAGCAATAGACATGATGCAAACCGCCACGCTCTTGAACTTTGACACCAACATTATTGGGGTAACTGGTGATTATCAGGCAAGCGCAAATTCTGATGTGGTAATTATTACCTCAGGACTTCCTCGTAAACCTGGAATGACCCGTGAAGAGTTGATTAGCATTAATGCCGGGATTGTTAAAAATGTGGCAGAAAATATTTTAAAATATTCTCCAGACGCTATATTTATCATCATTAGCAATCCGATGGATACAATGACCTACTTGGCATTGAAATCGTTAGGATTACCTAAAAACCGAATTATCGGGATGGGTGGTGTATTGGATAGTTCACGATTTAAATTCTATTTATCAAAAGCACTAAACTGTAACCCAAACGATCTACAAGGTTTTGTTATTGGCGGCCATGGTGATACAACCATGATTCCGCTAACACGTTTAGCAACCTACCAAAGTTTACCGGTAAGTAACTTATTGGATCAAGCTACACTTGATAAAGTAGCTGCTGATACCATGGTGGGTGGCGCAACCTTAACAGGATTAATCGGTACCTCAGCTTGGTATGCTCCGGGTGCAGCGGGTGCCACCTTAGTGGAGGCTATCATTCGCGATGAGAAAAAATTATTTACCTGCTCGGTTTCTTTAGAAGGCGAATACGGACAAAATGATATTTGTATGGGTGTTCCCGTAATTATTGGCCGTTCGGGTTGGGAAAAAATCATCGATTTTAAATTATCAGACGAAGAACAAGCTGCCTTTGCTAAAAGTGCGGATGCTGTACGCAACATGAACAACGTACTAAACGAGATGAACTTAATTTAATATTCTCAAAATTTACTAAAAAGATGAAATCCATTTCAGTCCCACTTCAACTGATTAATTTGCAAGACGATGGATTTCATCTTTTAGTAGAAATTACCGTTTTCAAACAAAAACACTTGGCTGTTTTGGATACGGGTGCCTCCCGAAGCGTTTTCGACAAAAGCTTTATTGAGCAAAATCTTTCAAAGTCCTTAGAAGAATCAGAAGAAATAAATGCCGCCACACTTTTCAGCAGTACTACCACAGTACAGGCATGTGTTCCTGAATTAAAAATTGGCCGCTTAAAGATTAAAAATTACGAAACGGTAGCATTTGATTTGCAATCCGTAAGCCAAACCTACCAGCAATATGGGCATCCTGCTATTACTGCCATTATAGGGGGCGATATTTTAATGAAACACAAAGCATTAATCAACTACAATAAAATGCTTTTAAAACTTTATATCGATGAAAACTGATATTTCCAATCGAGAAGATATTGAGTTTTTAGTAAACGCCTTTTACAAAAAGGTAGAAAAAAATGATACCATCGGTTTTATTTTCACAAAAATTGCCAAGGTAAACTGGGAACATCATCTGCCTAAAATGTACGATTTCTGGGAAAGCATTTTATTTGGCTCCGCCATTTACAAGGGAAACCCCATGTTAACGCATTTCGATATCAACGCTAAAATCAACTTAAAAGAAACGGAGTTTACTGCATGGAAGACGCTCTTTTTTAACACAGTGGATGAATACTTTGAAGGCAACAATGCAAATCTAATTAAACAAAAAGCCCAGTCCATTGCCGATTTAATGTTTTTCAAGCTCAATGCTGCCCCCTCAAAAACTAAAATTGTGTAATTAATAGTGAATTTCTTTTCTTAATTTTAAGGAAGCAACAAAAAATTAATATATGAAATTCTTAAAAATTCTACTTGGAATAATTGTGGCATTAGCCGTAATTATTATTATAGGCAGCTTTTTTATGCCTAATACCTATTCGGTTAGTCGCTCCATTTCAATCAACGCACCCGATAGTGTGGTGTATCAAAACATTGGCGATTTTAATCAATTCACCAAATGGGATGCTTGGACTAAAATGGAACCATCTGCAAAAATGACCAATACCGGCACCCCCATGCAACCAAACCACACACATGCTTGGGAAGGAGAAAAAATGGGAAGTGGTCAAATGAAAATCATCAAAGTAGAGCCTTATAAAGAAATCGACATCGAACTAAAATTCATTAAACCTTTCGAAAGCATTGCCGACACCAAATTCACCATCGAACCAGAACCCAGCGGAAGCAAAGTAACCTGGACCATGAGCGGAAAAAACAACATGATTAGCAAATGGATGTGCTTATTTATGGGCGGAATGGATGGAATGATTGGGAAAGATTTCGAATCGGGATTACAAGGTCTTAAGGAACTATCGGAAAAGGGAGGTTAAACATTTACTGGTTATTTTAAAAAGTCCTTTGGCTAAAAAAGTCAAAGGACTTTTTTTAAGTCAAAAAATTGTATAAATTTTTAATTAAGTTGCTTCATAATTTTGTAATCCCTTTTTTTTTAAGCTTCTTGCCAAAGATGAATTTATTACTAGTAGAAGATGAGCCTAATGTAGTATCTGTAATCTCGCGAGGTTTAACAGATGAAGGTTTTACTGTTAGCATTGCTCCCGATGGCCTAATTGGCAAGCAAATGGCCTTAGACAATCCATTTGACTTGATTATTCTAGACATTATGCTGCCAGGCCTAAATGGTTTAGAACTTTGCAAAATACTAAAGAAAGAAAAACCTAACGTACCCATCATCATGCTTACGGCATTAGGCACAACAGAAAATGTGGTTACGGGTCTTGATAATGGCGCAGACGACTATTTAATTAAACCCTTTAAGTTTGCCGAACTTTTTGCCCGAATTAGAACTTTGCTGCGCCGATATGGCGGCATCATTTCACTCGATCAAATCATTAACATTGACGATTTACAGATAAACCTTACAGCTAAAACGGTTAAAAGAAATAACGAAGAAATTATTTTAACCGCTACAGAGTACCGTTTGTTGGAATTCATGGCAAAAAACAAAGCGAAAATTTTATCAAGAATTGATATCTTGGAGAATGTTTGGGATATTGACTTTAACTTGGGCACCAACGTTGTAGACGTTTACGTGAATTACCTTCGAAAAAAAATTGATAAAAACACACCTAAAAAATTAATCCATACCGTTGTAGGACTTGGCTATGTTTTAAAAGACTAATCATGCAAATTACCAAAAAAATAACCTTATTATTTGCCATTCTATCCGTGGTTATCATCACGCTTTTGAGTGGTTTTGTTTGGTATTTTGCCCATAAATTTGCTTTTGAAGATTTCTATAAACGCTTAGAGGCTCGGGTACGCATCACCGCCCAACTAAAACTTAAAGAGGATAAAAACAACAACGCATATGCCAAAATGCGCAATCAATATTTGGAACATTTGCCCTCAGAAAAAGCATTTGTTTTAAATAAAGGAGAAACATTACCTTCCTCAACTCGGCTTCCCGACCAATTCTATCAGTCAATTAAAAATGGCAAAATGGCTCGCCATCAGCACGAAAACCACTTCTATGCCGGAAAATCTTTTGTACAAGATGGAAAAGAATATCTGGTTATTGTTGCCGCTAGCGATCCGATTGGTTTTCGAGAACTTAAAGAATTACAAAAGATTTTAATTGCAGGTTTTTTCTTATCCATTTTATTATCGTTTATTGTGGGCTGGCGTTTCTCCAACTATATGCTTGAACCTTTGCGGAACATTATTAAAAGTGTAAAAAAAATAAAAGCCGAAAATTTACACCTTCGTTTAGAGTTTAAAGATGGGAACGATGAAATGTCGCAGCTGGCACAAACGTTCAACAACATGCTTAATCGTTTGGAAACGGCTTTTGAAACCCAAAACAATTTCATCAGCAATGCTTCGCATGAGCTAAGAACACCTTTAACCATTATAAGTGGGGAGGTAGAACTGGCGATAAAAGCACAGGGAGATACCGAGAAACAACACTTGGCCTTGACCAAAATTAAGGATGAAGCGGAACGTCTGGAGAACATTTTAACCAGCTTATTAGGATTGGCGCAATCGGGTTTTAATGGAAAAAATCAACCGCGAGAAGAAATTCGAATGGATGAGCTTTTATGGGAAATTAAAGCATCTGTTAACCAAATTCATCCCGAAAGTTTAATTGAACTTAATTTAAACGCATTGCCCGAGGATGAAAGCTTAATAACACTTAAAGCAAATCGCAATTTACTAAAGTTGGCTATCAGCAACGTGGTTAGCAATGCATGTAAATACTCCAATAACCGGCCAGTTGATGTGATATTAGAAAGTAAAAACAACATTGTAAGCATCACCGTTATCGATCAGGGTATTGGAATCCCACAAGATGATATACAACATATATTCGAACCCTTTTACCGAGCATCTAATACCAATTCATTTAAAGGATATGGTGTAGGCTTACCTCTTTCGCTCAACATTATCCGGTTACACCGTGGTAGTATTGGCATTAAATCAACCGTTGGAATAGGCACTGAAATAAAAATCATGCTGCCTTTATTTATCTAATCGAAGAAAAATACTCCTCTTTTTTGTACGCCTAAAACTTCTTGGAATACCCTAACCGAAATTCTAATCTCATTCTAATATGGTTCTTATTTGGTTATAATACTTTCGACCTAAACTTGTATTAATCATTTAATCATCACTTAAACAAGATTTAGCATGAAAACAATATTAGTACCAACAGATTTCAGTTTAGAAAGCACTCAAATTATCGAGGCAATAGTTGCACAGCAGGGCGATGAAAAAGTAAATATTATTTTTCTACACGCCTTCAAACTATCTGATTCAATTACAGATATGCTTATGCTAAGTCGCAGAAGCCGCGATTACGAAACCGTTCCGGATGAATTTTACGAAAGGCTCAAGCAATCAAAGTCTGCGCACGCGCAAACGATTAACAACATGGGCATCGAATATTTTTACGGGAGTACTGTTGCAGCATTTAAAAACTTTATTGAAGCATTTGAGGTTGATCAGATTGCCTATTTGCAAGATTACCCATTTAAACCTTTAAATAAATATAGTATCGATCCAAAACTCCTAACAGAACGTTCTGGCTGTCCAATACTCGTGTTTAATCAAGACCAAATTCCAGCTAGTGAAAACTTATTGGAATCAAAAATAGAAGAACCACAACACAAATTACAACCTGTATAATTTCAAAATTTAATTTTAAAAATCATGCTACTTAGAAATAATGTTCCGTTAACCTACGTCTTTGGTAAAGTAAAAAAAGAAGTATTATTTGTTATTGGCTACTCCATTGGAATTGTCGTACTTTATCAAAATTTTCACATCACACGCATATCCATCCCAGTAGCGGTCCCTGCCCTATTAGGTACTGTTATTTCACTACTTTTAGCATTTCGATCAAATCAGGCATATGATAGATGGTGGGAAGCTCGCACACTGTGGGGCGCAATTGTAAACGACAGCAGAAGTCTTTCACGTCAGATTTTATCTTTTATTGATAATCCTTATGGATCCGAAGAAATTGACACCTTTAAAACCCGTTTTATTAAACGACAAATTGCTTGGTGCTATGCGTTAAGCCAAGGCTTGAGGGGATTTAGTGCTTATAAAGGATTAGAGGCTTATCTTTCACCAGAAGACATGCAATTCATTAAGAGCCGCAAAAACGTAACCACGTCCTTATTAGAACTTCACGGTTTAGATTTAAAACGTGCTTTAAATGAAGGATGGATCAACAAGTATCAACAAATAGAAATTGATAAAACCTTATGTGCATTATGTAACCACATGGGAGGCTGCGAACGTATCAAAAATACCGTTTTTCCGGTTACCTATAGTAAATACATCAGCATGTCCATCCATTTGTTTATTGTTCTATTACCATTCGGTTTAATCGAGTATTTTGGATACATGGAAATCCCTTTGGTGGTAGCCATCGCTGCGTTCTTTCTTTTGGTTGAAAAAATGGCTGTTCATTTACAAGATCCTTTTGAAAACAAACCAACGGATACACCTACCACAACAATTTGTAGAACCATTGAAAGAGATTTATCTCAGATGGTCAATGACAACAAGCTGTATGAAGACAAACCACAAACTGAGCATGCTCAAGTTGGTTCGTACTACATATTATAAAACATATTATCCCCAACTATAAAAACAAAAAGTGGCCTTCAAAATTTTGAAGACCACTTTTTTATATAAAATTTATGGTATGCCGATTATGCATCAATTTTCGCATACTTGGCATTCCGTTCGATGAACTCTCTACGTGGAGCAACCTCATCACCCATAAGCATAGAGAAGGTATGATCACACTCTGCAGCGCTCTCAATAGTTGCTTGTAACAAGGTACGTGTTGCAGGGTTTAAAGTAGTATCCCATAATTGCTCAGCATTCATCTCACCCAAACCTTTGTAACGTTGAATGTGTACACTATCTTCTTTTCCTGCTCCTTTTAAACGCTGAACAGCAGCATCGCGTTCCACATCATTCCAACAATATTCAAATTCCTTACCTTTTTTAACTTGATAAAGTGGTGGTGATGCAATATACACGTAACCAGCCTCAATTAATGCACGCATGTAACGGTAAAAGAACGTTAAAATTAAGGTTGTAATGTGCGATCCGTCGATGTCGGCATCCGTCATAATCACAATCTTATGGTAACGTAATTTTGTTAAATTCAATGCTTTATCGTCTTCAGGGGTACCAATGCTTACACCAATTGCTGTAAACATGTTTTTAATCTCGTCATTTTCGTAGATTTTATGCTCCATGGCTTTTTCTACGTTCAAAATTTTACCCTTTAAAGGTAAGATTGCTTGGTAGTTTCTATCACGACCTTGTTTAGCCGTACCACCTGCAGAGTCTCCCTCTACTAAATAGATTTCACATCTTTCAGGATCACTATCTGAACAATCCGCTAATTTACCAGGTAAACCCGAACCGCCCATCACGCTCTTTCGTTGAACCATTTCGCGGGCTTTACGCGCCGCAGCACGTGCTGTCGCAGCTAAAATAACCTTGTTGATAATCAGCTTTGCTTCTTTCGGATTTTCTTCCAAATAATTTCCTAAAGCTTCGCCAACGGCTACATCAACCGAGCCCATAACCTCACTGTTACCCAATTTGGTTTTAGTTTGTCCTTCAAATTGAGGCTCAGCAACCTTTACAGAAACTACGGCTGTTAAACCTTCTCTAAAGTCGTCACCAGTGATTTCCATTTTTACGTTTTTCAACAAGCCTTCTTTATCGGCATAGTTTTTTAACGTACGGGTTAAACCTCTACGAAATCCGGCAATATGTGTACCTCCTTCGTGCGTATTGATGTTGTTTACATACGAGTGAACGTTTTCTGAATAACTATCGTTGTATTGAAAAGCTAGCTCAACAGGAATGCCATTCTTAATACCTTCAATATAAATTGGTTCTACTAATAATGAGGTTCTGGTTCCATCTAAAAAGGCTACGAATTCTTTTAAGCCACCTTCAGAGTGAAATGTTTCAGACAAAAAGCTTCCATCTGCCAATTGTTCGCGCTCATCGGTTAAGGTTAACTTAATTCCTTTGTTTAAGAATGCTAATTCGCGCAAACGACCAGCAAGCGTATCGTATTTATATTCAGTTGTTTGCGTAAAAATTGTCGCATCCGGACTAAACGTAACAATGGTACCGCGCTTATCTGTATCGCCTATCGATTTTACATCGTACAAAGGCTTACCAATATTGTATTCTTGTACCCAAATTTTACCTTCGCGGTGAACTTCTGCTTTTAAATGAGTAGATAAAGCATTCACGCAACTTACCCCTACCCCGTGCAGTCCTCCAGAAACTTTATAGGTATCTTTATCAAATTTACCACCTGCGTGTAAAACCGTCATTACGATTTCTAAGGCCGATTTATTTTCTTTTGTATTAATGCCTGTAGGGATACCGCGACCATTGTCTTCAACTCGGATAGAGTTTCCCTCTAAAATCCGTACATCGATCGTATCTGCGTGACCAGCCAAAGCCTCATCAATTGAGTTGTCCACTACCTCGTAAACCAAATGATGCAAACCTTTTACACCTGTATCGCCTATATACATTGAAGGGCGCTTACGCACCGCTTCTAAACCTTCTAAAACCTGTATATTATCTGCCGAATAATTTGATTTTAAATCTTTTTCTTCGCTCATGTTTTAATTAAATACTATAAGTATCAAAAATACGAAAAATCTGCCACATAGCCGAATATGTTGATAAAAACCTGTGTAAAAAACCACTACAAAAACGCAAGCTTTTAAATCGTTTCTTTTCAACACTAGAAATTATTCAAAACTCTTCATTTAACGAAAGTCTTTCTTCCATTCGACAGCGTATTTACTACTTTTCTTTATTCGTTTTACAGCAACAAGCCATTCTTTAGCGGCAAGAAAAGCTTTTAATGGGGTGTTTATCCTCCTTTCCTACAAATTTCGCTTTAAAATTAGAGGCTAAAATCCTTATTGCATATCCACCTAAAATTATATATGTTTGCTAAAATTTATTAAACAATAATGGAAAGAAGAACCTTAAAAACCTTTGGTTTATTTGCTTCGGCAGCTATAATCACAGCATTCTCTGCATGCCAAAACAAAGAGACTAAAACAACTGAAACTAAAAAAACTGAAACCACTGCGCCGGTAGCTCCTTCTGAAAAAATCGTATACGTTAACTCTGATTCTTTATTAACGAAATACGAATATTTTAAAGATTTAAAAGTTAAGTTCGAAGGCAAAACTAAAAATGCACAGGCAGATATGCAGGCTAAAGGTCAAGCTTTCCAAAGAGAAGTTGCGCAATACCAACAACAAGCACAAACGATGCCTGCTGATCAACGTAAAACTACAGAAGAGCGCCTAGCACGTAAACAACAAGAATTACAAACCTACCAACAAAATGCAGGTGGTGCTTTACAAAACGAGCAAGCGCAAGAAAACGAAAAATTATACGATAAAATTGCCCTTTATTTAAAAGGTTATGCGAAAGAAAAAGGCTATAAAATGGTTTTAAGCTATTCAAAAGGCAATCCAACAATTTTATTTGCTGATGAGAGCTTAGACGTTACAACTGAAGTAATCAAAGGCTTAAACGCTGAATATTCAAAAAAATAATTTCTCACTCGAGATACTTAAAAAAAAATAATTTCTCACTCGAGATACTTAAAAAAAAAATAATTTCTCACTCGAGATACTTAAAAATGCCTCCTCGTGAGGCATTTTTTTTGCCTTCTATGCAAACTTTCCACTGTAAATTGGTGTTTTCTAAGAGAAATTTCGCATCTTGATACACGTTACCTTTAGCAAAATTTCAGTATGAATGAAAGCATCTTACACCAAGAATTTATGCAGCATGCTATCGCTCTTTCCGAAAAGAATGTACGCGATAATACTGGCGGCCCCTTTGGTGCCGTTATCGTAAAAGATGGCGAAATTATTGCCGCATCAGCCAATCAGGTTACCGCTACCAACGACCCCACGGCACATGCTGAAGTTTCGGCTATTCGATTGGCCTGCGCCAAGTTGAACACATTTGACCTAAGCGGATGTGTTGTGTACACCAGTTGCGAACCCTGCCCTATGTGCTTGGGCGCAATTTATTGGGCCAGAATTGATGCAATCTACTACGCAAATACGAAATCAGATGCTGAAAAAATAGGATTCAGCGATAAATTTATTTATGATGAATTAGACCAACCCATGGAAAAGCGAGCCTTACCCATTATCCAATTGATGCGCAATGAAGCGCTGCAAGCTTTCAAATTATGGGAAAATTCAGCTCAAAAAACGGATTACTAAGCTGCTGTAACCAATTGCCTTTTTTAACATCCAACACACATGAGTTACGAGGAAAAAATTACAAGTGAACTTGCTTTTTGGAAATTCAAAATCCTCCAAGACCCATCGGTATTTAACATCTTAACCACGCGTGTTCAACAAAAAATAAACAATCTTATTCCCCATAAAATTCATGAGGGAATAACCATCGCCATCAAGCAAATGGTAAAGGCTGTATTGTTTGGGTCAACCTTCACTACTGGAGAACCGATAACCGACATTTCTTTCATGCACCGTGAGGCTTTAATCAAACAAAAAATAAATACCTACCAAAAAACAGGAGCCGCCGAAGGGGGGATTACCGGGGCTGGAGGCTTTCTAATGAGCATGGCCGATTTCCCTTTATTGCTAGGCATTAAAATAAAAATGCTCTTCGATATAGCCGCGCTTTATGGATATGAGGTAAAAGATTACCGCGAACGCTTGTACATTTTACACATCTTTCAACTGGCTTTCTCAAGCAAGGAAGAAAGCAAAAATGTATTTCTTAAAATGGAAAACTGGGATGAATTGGCGCATCTTTTACCTGCAAATATTGATGAATTTGACTGGTTAACCTTTCAACAACAATACCGCGATTACATTGATTTAGCCAAGTTGGCACAATTAATCCCCTTTATTGGAGCGGCTGTGGGAGCGGTAGCCAATTATAAATTACTCGAAAAATTAGGCCGTACAGCCATGATGAGTTATCGAATGCGGTACTTTAATCGCAAAAAAATTAATCCTCATCCTCCTCAAACAAACCACTAATCAACTGATCGGTTTCACGGCGATCTTTTTTGGTTGGTCGTCCGGCACCTCTATCACGTTTCAAAGTAGGCGCATGAAAAACAGATTTAAACGCATGTGTTTCTTCCGGAGGTGTTAAATCTTTGTATTTGGTCAATGCCGTTGGCGAATCGGTTCTGTTGTAGGATAGTTCAACTACCTCAATTACTTTCTTTTCGATGCCTTTGGAAACTTGGTATACGTCCCCCACTTTCACAATAGCAGAAGGCTTAATGTTCTGCCCCTTAAGCTTCACTCTACCTGCCTTGCAGGCGTCAGTGGCTAAACTACGGGTTTTAAACAGCCTTATTGCCCATAAATATTTATCTATTCTTAATTTTTCAGTTTCCATAGCAAGGTCAAAATTAAGAAATTTGTCTGAACTGTTTGCGTGTTTTCGGCGGCATTATGAAGAGCAAGGGCACTGCTCCCCATTATAAACAGTAAACTTTTTTCATTTTGTAGGAATGCTGCAAATCAGCACATATAACCCTATCGATAAAACTTATTGGCGAATAGGCCATAAAAATCGATAAAATTGACTTATTTTGCGTAAAATTTTAGAACATCATGTATTCAGATTTAAAGAAATTAATTGAAGCCGCTTGGGAAGACAGAAGTCTTTTAAAATATAGCAATTATTGCGAGGCAATCGAAGCCGTAGTATTGGGTTTAGATAAAGGAGAAATCCGTGTTGCAGAACCTGTATTAAATTCTTGGGGCATTAATGAGTGGGTTAAAAAAGCTGTTATTTTATATTTCCCTATTCGTGAGATGAAGGAAACTAAAGTAGGTCCTTTTGTTTACCACGATAAAATGGATTTAAAAACCGATTATAAAGCAAACGGTGTACGTGTAGTACCAATGGCAAGTGCGCGTTATGGTGCATTTTTAGCAAAAGGTGTAATCATGATGCCATCATATGTAAACATTGGTGCTTATGTAGACGAAGGCACCATGGTTGATACTTGGGCTACTGTAGGTTCATGTGCGCAAATTGGCAAACGTGTTCACTTAAGTGGTGGTGTTGGTATTGGCGGTGTATTAGAACCTGTTCAAGCTGCTCCAGTTATCATTGAAGACGATGCTTTCTTAGGCTCACGTGCCATTGTAGTAGAAGGTGTAAAAGTTGAAAGAGAAGCCGTTTTAGGTGCAAACGTTGTATTAACAGCATCAACTAAAATTATTGATGTTACAGGACCAACTCCAGTTGAATATAAAGGAATTGTACCTGCGCGTTCAGTAGTGATACCAGGTAGTTACACCAAGAAATTTCCAGCAGGAGAATACCAAGTTCCTTGTGCCTTAATTATTGGTAAACGTAAAGAAAGTACTGATAAGAAAACTTCTTTAAACGATGCGTTAAGAGAAAATAATGTTGCGGTTTAATCCTTAACAGATTTGAAAACTGTAAGTGATAATTCATACACAATAAATGAAAGCTCAAAATCTGCGCATGCAGACTTTGAGCTTTCTGCTTTGAAACACCCTCTTAAAATTGGGTACGACGGAAAACGAGCTGCCAACAATTTAACCGGACTAGGTAACTACAGCCGATCGCTCATTCAACAATTGGCTTTAAAATTTCCGGAAAACCAGTACCTGGTGTATACGCCAAAAGTAAAATCGGCAAGGCAAATTGATACCTTTTTCGAAACAAAAAACATTTTCTTAAACTTGCCTAAATCGAGCAAATTCTTGTGGCGAAGCTTCGGAATTTTGAAGGATTTAAAGAAAGATAAACTGGATATCTTTCACGGACTTAGCCACGAAATCCCTTTTCGCATTCAAAAAACAGCCATTAAGTCGGTGTTAACCATGCACGACTTAATCTTTCTCCGCTTTCCGCACTATTATAAATTTATCGACCGGTCACTTTACACATTCAAAAGCAAATACGCGTGTAAACACGCAGACCAAATCATCGCGATTAGCGAAAAAACGAAAGCCGATATTATTGAATTCTACAACATTCACCCAGATAAGATTCAGGTGATTTACCAAAGTTGCGATGATAGCTTTAAAACAGCTTTTTCTACCGAGCGATTAAGCGGTATTCGTGAAAAATATCAGCTACCTGAAAACTATATCCTCAATGTTGGGACGATAGAAGAGCGGAAAAATTTGAAACTCTTGGTTCAAGCGCTTAAACACGTTGATCCGCAGTATAAGCTTGTGGTTATTGGCAAGAAAACGCCTTATTTTAAAATCGTTGAGCAAGAAATAGAAAAACTGGGTTTAATGGATCGAATTTTATTTTTAAAAGACATTCCGTTCAGCGATTTACCTGGGATTTATCAACTGGCAAAACTATTTGCGTATCCTTCTTTTTACGAAGGTTTTGGTATTCCCATTATTGAAGCGCTCTATTCTGGAGTTCCTACAGTTGCTGCAACCGGCTCTTGCTTGGAAGAAGCGGGTGGGCCCGATAGTATTTACATTGACCCGAATGATGCACTTGCCTTGGCCAATGCGCTTAACAAAATCATTCAATCACCTCAATTACAAAAGGAAATGCACGAAAAAGGATTGGATTTTGTTCAAAAATTCAACAGCCATGTTGTAACGGAGCAGATGATGAATTGCTATAAAAAACTAAAAGACCAAAATAAAGGTTAAAAGTTAACGCTTACTTTGGTCTTTACTATATGCTATTTCGAAGAACTACTTGGCTGCTAATGGAGGATATTGCGCTAAAATTTCTTTCGCACCTTCATTAATACGTTCTTCACGTTTGTTCAAATTATCTAAATTAAATCCTACCCCACGACCATGCCACACTAATTTTTTCTGTTTTGGATCTAAGAAGTCGATGATAAAGGTACCTTCCATGTATTGATCAACGTAGCTTGGGCCACCCCAACCATATCCGCCCCAACCCCAATAAGGATTTCGCCAACCCCATCCCCATCCCCAACCCCAACCTGGGCCATAGAAATTATTGTAAACTTCTGTTCTTTCTCTTGCCACCATTACCATATTGATGAGTAAATCGGCAGAGGCTGTGTCGGTTTTTGTAAATCCTTTTTCAATCATTTGACTTTCAACCGCTGCAAGCATACGGCGTTTATCCAAATCATTCATATGCAAACGTGCAATACCTTTATCATAAAAGGCAAAGCTCTTGTACTTACCAAAATCTACTTTATTATCAAAATCAGAAGCTGTACGTAAAGTAGAGCAGCTAGCTAATGCTATAACAACGGCTATAAGCATTAAAATTTTAGTCAAATTTTTCATTTTTTTATGTGTTTTGTTGTTAATAACCTAGATATAAATATACTGATAATAATACAATTAGAAACGAAATTGTTTAGAATATTACAATAATAAGCACAGCAAAAAAATAATACCGCATTTTAAACATTTTTTAACATTTCAACTACGAAAATTAACGTTACCAACCATTTAAGAAATCGCTTAACTTTGCAACCATGCTTAAAGAAGAAATTAATAAAACACTTGAAGTTTTAAAGGCTGGCGGGGTTATTCTTTATCCAACCGATACTATTTGGGGTTTAGGCTGCGATGCCAATAATGCGGAAGCGGTTGATAAATTATTGAAGATTAAAAATCGTCCAGCTGAAAAAAGTCTGATTGTCCTTTTAGATATCGATACCAAACTTCAAAGTTATGTTAAGGAAGTTCCGGAAGTGGCATACGACTTAATTGAATATGCCGAAAATCCGTTGACTATTGTATTTTCCGATGCTAAAAATTTAGCTCCAAACGTTATTAATGCCGATGGCAGCGTTGGAATTCGAATTGTTAAACACGACTTCTGCACACCTTTATTGCAACGTTTCCGTAAGCCAATTGTGTCTACATCGGCCAATTTAAGTGGAAAACCATCCCCAAAATTTTTCGACGATATTGACCCGGAAATTGTGGCGGCAGTTGATTACGTAGTAAATTTTGAGCAAGAAAATCGAACGGCTAAAAAACCTTCAACAATCATGAAATTATCGCCGGGTGGCCAATTCGAGTTTATCCGAAAGTAATTTCACTACACAATTAAGCGTTATTTGCCTTTTCGCACTTTGGCGTAAAGGCTTTTTCGTATTTTTGCAACCTAACACCAATTTATGCGATCCAATTCCAGCTCTGATCATGAAAACTTCCCTCTCGGGGATGTTAACACGTTTCTACATAAGCCTATTTTCAAAACTTTATCGGCCATTGCCGACCAAAAGCAAATAGAAGCATACGTGATTGGTGGCTTTGTGCGAGATATTTTTTTAAAACGCCCCTCAAAAGATATTGATGTGGTGGTGGTTGGTAAAGGTATTGAATACGCCGAAGCGGTAGCCAAAAAATTGCAAACAAAAGTTGCCGTATTTAAAAGCTTTGGTACCGCAAATATTAAGTATCAAGATTTAGAGGTGGAATTTGTGGGTGCTAGAAAAGAATCATATCGTTCCAATTCGCGCAAGCCTATTGTTGAGGACGGCACATTGAGCGATGACCAACTGCGAAGAGATTTCACCATTAATGCATTGGCAATCAATCTAAATTCCGATCGATTTGGCGAACTTCTTGACCCTTTTAATGGCGTAAATGATTTAGCAAACCGTCTAATTCGTACACCACTCGATCCGGAAATTACTTTTTCTGACGATCCTTTGCGCATGATGCGCGCCATCCGATTTGCAACCCAGTTAAATTTTGATATCGATGAAAAAGCACTCCAAGCAATCCAGGCGCAAAAGGAACGCATCAGCATCGTATCAAAAGAACGCATTACAGATGAGTTAAACAAAATCATTTTAGCACCAAAACCTTCTATCGGTTTTAAGCACTTGTTTAATACAGGATTACTCAAAATCATTTTTCCCCAAATGGCACATTTGTATGGTGTTGACATTATAAAAGGGAAAGGACATAAAGATAATTTTTATCATACCCTTGAGGTACTCGATAACATTTGCGAAAACACCGACGATTTGTGGTTACGTTGGGCTGCCATTTTACACGACATTGCAAAACCAGCTACTAAACGTTTTGAAGAAGGGCATGGTTGGACTTTTCACGGTCACGAAGACAGAGGAGCCAGAATGGTTCCTAAAATTTTTGCGCAGCTTAAACTTCCTTTAAATGAAAAGATGAAATACGTGCAAAAATTGGTTCAATTACACTTACGCCCGATTGTTTTGGCGCAAGATACCATTACCGATTCTGCTGTACGACGTTTACTTTTTGATGCCGGCGAAGAGATTGAAAGCCTTATGATTCTATGCAATGCCGATGTAACCACCAAAAACGAATATAAAAAAGCCAAATACCGTAACAATTTCGAATTGGTTGTACAGAAATTAAAGGATGTTGAAGAGCGCGATAAAATTCGCAATTGGCAACCCCCCATCACCGGAAACGACATTATGGAAACTTTTGGCTTAACCGCAGGAAGAGAAGTTGGCGTAATTAAAAACGCCATTCGAGAAGCGATTTTAGAAGGCGATATCACCAATGATTACCAGAGTGCCTTTAATTTTATGTTAGAACAAGCAAAACAATTAGGCTTAAAACCCGTTAAACAGTAAAAATCAATCCCTAAGTTTGCTTTTTATACTGAAATTGGTTTTGCGTTAAAACAAATTAACTTTATTTTTACGGCTCCAAACTACACTAATGGCTATTTATAAATTTAGAATTACTTTCGAGGATTTTGATGATGTTGTGAGAGAGATCGACATTAAATCCAATCAAACTTTTGAAGATTTACACAGAGCGATTCACAAATCTACCGGATACAATGCTGAAAAACCATCTTCATTTTATGTAAGTACTGATAATTGGTTAAAAGGCGATGAAATTGCATATTTACCGAGCGAGCGCAAAAAAGACCGCGTAGTTTTAATGGAAAAGTCGAAATTGAGTGGTTTTATTGATGATCCTCATCAAAAATTTTACTACATCTATAATTTCGATCGGCCCTACGATTTTCACGTAGAATTGGTAAAAATCATTTTAGATGCCGATACCAATATCGAATATCCATTCTTGGCTAAAAGTATTGGCGAGGCTCCAAAAATCATGGAGCAAAACAGTCCACAAGCAGTGGATCCGCGTCCCGCAGCCGCTTCTGCCAGTGAATTTGATTTCTTAAACGAAATGAACTTTGTACCCGAAGATACCGATGAACTAGAAGCGATGGGTGAAATGGGTATCAACGAAGAGGAAAAAGAAGAACACGACGAGGAAGATGAAAGCAATGAATTTGACGACGAGTTTTCAGACAATGATAATTACGATGACGATAGTCGACATGAGGATTATTAGTCATATTCAAAAATGATATAAAATAAGCTGTCAGACTAACCGTTTGGCAGCTTTATTTTTAAAGAACAAAAAACGCCGATGAAAAAGAAAACATTGATTGCTGTTGTAGGACCTACCGCTATTGGAAAAACTGCATTGGCTATTGAACTTGCGAAACATTTCCAAACGGAGATCGTTTCCGCTGATTCAAGGCAGTTTTTTAAAGAAATGGCCATTGGCACTGCGAAACCCAATGAAACCGAATTGGCCGCAGCAAAACACCATTTCATCGATTCTCACTCGGTTAATCAATTGTTCAGTACCGGCGATTTTGAGGTTGAAGCGCTTGAGGTATTAAATGAACTATTTACGACACATGACGTCGTTATCTTAGTTGGCGGATCGGGTTTATACGTAAATGCCTTGTTAAATGGACTAGACGAAATGCCCGAAATTGATTTGAGCATTCGTGAGGCATTAAATCAACAATTTGCAAACGAGGGACTGCTGAGTATTCAAACACAACTGGCCAAACTTGATCCGGAATACTTTGCAAAAGTAGACCAAAATAATCCGCAACGCATGATTCGTGGATTGGAAGTGGTTCTCTCCACAGGACAAAAGCTTTCATCAATGCTTTCAGATACGAAAAAGGAACGCCCGTTTAATTGTATCAAAATTGGTTTAAATACAGACCGAGCAGTTCTATACGAACGAATTAACCATCGGGTAGATTTGATGATTGAAAATGGTTTGATAGAAGAAGTACAAGCATTATTACCCTATCGCCATCTCAACGCATTAAATACAGTTGGATACAGCGAAATTTTTGATTTTTTGGATGGTAAAATTAAGCTAGAAGAAGCCATAGCGGCGATTAAACAAAATACACGCCGATTTGCTAAAAGACAATTAACTTGGTTTAGAAGAGATGAGGAGATTAACTGGGTTGAACCTGATGATTTTGAAAACATCCTTTCCTTAATCAAAAGGAACTACACGCATACATAAAACACAAAAGAGGCCTGCAAAACGAATTGCAAGCCTCTTTTGTGAATAGCTATCCGCTTAATTTGGAAACTTTACGCCTCTATATTGTGAAGCATCAACAATTGATAAGTTAGAGCCATATTTTGCATTGATAGCGTCTATGAATACATTTGCCATGACAGCATATCCTTTAGGTGTTAAATGAATTCCATCTAATGAAAAAGCTCCTCCCGAAATGAATGATGCATTCATGCCAGCGCCATTTACCACAATACCGGTTTTAACTTGGTTTAAAAATGAAAATGCATCTGCAACGGCTAAACCTTTGCTTGCTGCTAAAGATTTAATGCTGTTGTTATAACTCAACACATAGTCTTTAGCTTTTGCTACTTCATCTTTGTCCAATACCCATTTATTTTCAATCGGGTTTAAAGGATGTAAACCATATGGAATGGTTCCTGTTCCAAACAAACCTGCTGATTGAAAAGGCAAACGAATTAAATCTTCTGCCGTAGCTACGCGCACGGAACCGGTTCCTGTTTGAATATAAATAGCAGTAGCCGCCGGATTTATAGCTTTTGCAGCAGCCAACAAGGCTGAAACAGTAACCGTATTAAAATATGGTACAGCAGTTACATCAGGAATAGTTGCAACAACTCCTTTTTGACCTGCAGCCGTTAAAACATTTAACATGTTCGAATACAGCAACGAAAAGGTTGACTTATCAGTCAATACATTAGTAACATCGCTGGTTACTCCTCCATTTGTAGCCCAACCCAGTACATCATTGTTTCCTAACCATAAAGAGAAAAAGGTATGGTTTCTTCCTTGAATAAACTGAAAATAATTGGTTTTACCTACTTGCACATCTGTCAATAAACGCTCGAAATATGGGTTAGCAGCGCTATAAGTTAAGGAAGGATCGAAACTCAAATCTAAGCGCATACCAGGTATACCTAAGTTTTGGACTTCTCCTGTGTATTTGGTAAGCAGGGTATTGGTTGGACTATTTCTCCAAGCATTGCCAACAACAGGTGTTAGCGTTGGTGTACCATTAACCAAAGCAGTTAAAGCAAGGTATCCTGAGCCATTTGATTGTGCATCCGTAAAAAATGGAGAGGTAAACGCACCGCCACCTAAGCTACTCATTTTCTCTGCTATCAAATTTGGATAAGCAACTTTTTGGCCTTCCAAATATAACCCACCATCGGCAAAGCCTGAGGTTAGTGAATTACCAATAGCAATGTATTTAGTGAAATTAGCTTGTCCAGCTGTATTCGAAACTTCAGACTCTATTTCAGGCTTACAGGATGCAACAAATAACGTAGCAACGATTGCTAGTGAATGAATGATATATTTTTTCATGTGTTCAATTCTCCTTACCATTTATAAGTTAATGATAGACCCGGTGCATACACCAACGTTTTAAAGGTACCATCTAAGCCTGTTTCCAAATTCTTTTGCTTGCGCGATTCAACATCCTCAAAAAAGAACGATGCATTTACTTCGAAGTGTTTTGTGAAAGAATAGCCAGCGCCAACACTTGCAATGAAACGATTGGCATCCGGAGCCTCTGGGGTTACATAACCGTCTTGAACCGGAGAAATGGCATATCCCAAACCTGCTCTTAAAGCAAATCTATCAGATGCTTGATGGTTAATACCTAACTTAAATGAAGCACCATCACGGTAATTACGTGCCGATTTTGTATCCGCTAAAGCGGGAGTATTTACTGCGTAATCAAAAGCTAATTCTTTATATACATTCCATTGCACCCAGGCAACATCAAAAGCAAGATGCGTTTTTTCACATACCGGAATACCAATACCTAAGGTTGTGGTAGAAGGCAATGGCAACTCTGCATTAAACGTGTTTCCGGCTGGAAACGAAGAAACCAATGATTGTGGCACATCAAATTTAGCCGTACCGTTATCTAGCTTCGTTACAACTTTCGATTTATAGGTTAACGCAAAAGTAATGTTACTTAATGTCTTAACATATAAACCGGCTGTCCAACCAAAACCTTCTCCTGTACCTTCTAAAGTTGCTTTACCTACTTCTCCATTCGGATAATTAACGGGTAAAGCGCGTTGAAGATTCACTTCGCCATGATTATAAACAAAACCAGCCCCTAAACCTATGTTCTCTGTAATTTTAACACTTAATGTAGGTTGAAAATAAATTGCTTTTAAATTTAGGGAGGTTAATGTGTATTTACCTGACCAATTATTTCCCCAATCAACCATGCCACCAAAAGGCGTATATACACCTAAACCAAGTTTCCACTTGTTCGACTTTGGCCCCCACACCGCATAAGCTTCAAAAGGTGGTGCAATTTTATTTTCTACATATTCCGTATTGTTGGTACCCGCCAACTGAAAGGCTGATTTAAAAAATAAAGGATGAACGCCCGCAGAAATAGAGTTTTTTTCTAAGAAAGTAACAGCACCTGGATTGTAAAAAACAGATGCCTCGTCTAATGCCAAGGCTGAACCAGCCCCTGCCATACCCGCTTGTTTCTGACCTTGAAGATTCACTTGAAAGCCTTGTCCCCATACCATAATGGGTGCAGCGAGTAACATACTAAAGAGTATTTTTTTCATTTATATTTGGTTAAGTAGAACATACATTATGCATGCATAATATACGCATAAATTCTAAACATTTGTTGCAAACTAAGCTTGCGCTGTTGGCCCACCAAATCCCATGTGGAAAGGAGGTTCTTCTTGCGTTTTAATTCGGCCATTTACCGACTCAAATTTACTTATATTATCCTCTAAAGCAGCTAATAAACGTTTCGCGTGTTCGGGAGTTAAAATAATTCGTGATTTTACTTTTGCTTTGGGAATGCCAGGCATTACACGAATAAAATCCAACACAAATTCAGTATTTGAATGCGTAATAATCGCCAAGTTTGAGAAAACTCCTTCAGCAATCTCTTCCGACAATTCAATATTTAATTGATTTTCATTTTGTTGATCTTCCATATAAAGTCAAAATTAGCAAGTAAATTCTGAAATAAAGAGTGTTTAAGGCATTATTTACGCAAGTGTTATAGAAATTTCACTCCTCTAAGTTGAATTAAATCTCTGTCTGGTAAAGAAAACAAATTTGCAAGTCTTTCTGATAGGATAACTTCATTATAAGGCTTGAGATAGCGCTTCTTCGGGTATGTTATTTTACCGTAGCGAGAGGAGGGTTTAACACAAATCTCGCTGTAGGTTGAACCATATCCGTCATAAATGAACATGATGTTTTGAATCTTAGTAAACGTTAATCAGTTGATAATCAATTAACCTTTTCAATAAAACTACCATCGCCTCTTCTTCCGCGTCCAGTATCGTACTTGCTTTTTCCCCATAATTGTGGGCTCCATGAAAACTGAAGTAAAAAATACCGGCTATCGGTATTCGTGGCTGTATTTGAATATCCTAAATTCGAACTACTATAAGCATACAATTTGTTCTGATTTGCTAAATCCATCATAACAAAGCTGATGATGCCGTTTTTCGCCTTAAAAATACGCTTTTCAATGGCTGCATTCACCACAAAAGGACTCAATTTTGCTAAACTACTCGATTGATTTATTACCTGACTCACGTTGGAATGAAGCACAAACCCTTTCGGAAGAAAAATTCCAGCTTTCAACTTCATCGATAGCAGACTGTTAAAATTTTTCTGATTTTGACTTGACAAAGAATTCTCATCTTGCGAATTTGTGTATTGTATTTCGGGTGTAAGGTCCAGCCATTTCAATGATGATAAAAGCATCGATAAAGAATAATTTGCATTTTTAGAATGAAGTATTTCAACTTTATTATTAGCATAATAGGGAGTCGCAGATATTCTCATTAATCCACTAAAGGAAAGACTGGTTTTTAACTTATTCAGATTTTTTGACAAATTCATCGAATAATTCTGCGCTTTTGTCCCATCTATATTTTCATATTTATTTATGGTTGTCAAGGTGTTCTTTATAGGATCAATTTGAACGAAGCGATTGGAAGTAACGCTATTGTCCCTAAAGGTAAAAGATGCACTCATACTCATGTTGAAACGTATTTTCGTGAAAAAATTAGAGTATCGAAAGGTATAAATTTTCTGTTTAGCATTCTTTAAGTCCGAATTTCCGATCTGTATAGTATAGGGTGTAACGTAATATGGATTTGTATTCAATTGTGTCGCGCTGGGCTGCTGAAAGCCTTGTGCTACCGAGAAATCGAATTGACCAACCTTTTCAATCAAATAATTAAGGTGTAAATTTGGCTCCAGAAATACATCCGACCGATTAATTGTCTGCTGCTTAAAATCTATCAATGCATGTAACCACTGATTCTTTAAGGTCAACCCAGTACTAAAGCTTAGTTGACTGGTTATGGAATATTCTGCTGAGACATAAAGCGGGATTGCAAACAGATTTTCAGACTGGTAATTGCTTAAATTGGGTTGAAAAACAGGCTCATCGTTTGGTTGTAAATAGGCTTCAATAGAGCGTACACTCGATCGATTTGAAAGTTCAATTCCTCCATTCATTTTTAATCGATCACTTTTTGTCCAATAAAGGGAATTCCGTAAAGAATTTGACGTATTCATATTTTCGACATCTTTTAGCTGATGAATACTACTATCGGGAACCAATTGCATATTCTGCACAGAAAAAATATCGGTATTGAGGCGCTCATTTGCAGCGTTGTTGTTTAACGAACTATTAATAGTTGAACGCAATTCCAGTTTTGGACTCAACTTTTTAGTGTAGTTACCATTTAAAGTATACTTAAAATCATGGCCTTTACTCCTCGAAAGATCATTCTGTATGTTATTGATTATTCCAGATTGCTTCATTTCGGCATCCATATCGGCATTATTTCGCTGATAACTAGCAGAAAAATTCCCATTAATAGAACTTGTTTGATTAAATTTCCCATTAAAATAACTGTTTAACGTCTGATTAATTGTTTCGGTTTTATTGATACGATTATTAGACGAATAAAGAGAACCTTCCTCATAAAAATTTTCTTCTACCTTTTGAACAGACGAGCCTACATTCATCCAATTAAAAGCATAAGAAGTATTAAAATTAATTTTCGCAATTTTATGATTTTTACTTAAACCTGCGGTAACAGTCTTCTGTCTACCATCAGTTAGTTGCCCTCCGCTCCTAAATTTTAAACTCTGGTTCGCAATGGTGCCTGGTACAGGACTATCGGGTAAGCCCAACACCTCGTTAGTGTAATATGCGTTTGCTGCAAATTGATCCATTGCATCAATTTTTTTTATTGATGCTGCTACGTTCATCCTGTTTTCGGTTCCTTCTTCCAACTTGAAATCATACATCTTCCCTGCCGATTTATCCGCTTTTGTTACGATGTTCAAAACTTTTACGGATTGTTCCGTTTTAGTCCTTTTTGCTCCATTGGCTGTTTCATTCTGATCGATAATTTGAATCCGTTCTACAATATCGGCTGGTAATTCTTTTATCGCCTCTCTAGTAGAACCGTTAAAATATTGTGAATTATTAAACAAAGCCTTCACCACGCGCTCTCCATTGTAAAATACACTTCCGTGTTCATCAATGGTAATGCCTTCCATCCGTTTAAGTAAATCTTCCAAACGAGCATAATCGCGTACCACATAATCTTTTGCCCAAAATTCGGTCGTATCGCCTTTTATTTTTGGCCCGCGCATGCCAGAAATGGTTACTTCTGATAATTGCTCCTCTTTTGCACCCAAGCGAATTGGTGGCACATTAATTTGACTTTTAGTATCGTTGTTAAAGTATTTCCGATTATACGTCTGATGACCTAATGCTTTTATGCTGATTAAAAAATCAGCCGATTTTACATTTTTAAAACCCCAATACCCATAGGCATTGGTTACGGTTGACAGCGTGTCTTTTGTAGATACTAACCTAACAGTGGCTCCTACTATTGGCTTACTCAAAGAGTCTTGTAAAATGCTTGAAACATTACGTGTTGCCAGTGGAACAGTTTGTGCAAATCCATGCCGACTAGAAATTAAACTAAACACAAATACAGCACTAACAACAAATTTAGAAAAGAGGTGTTTTTTTGAGAACATGGAGAATGAAAATAGTACTAATAAATTAAATAAGGATTTCCTTTCATCTTTTCTATAAAAAATGAACACTCAATTATAACTAAATTTTTAGTTATAATTGAGTGTTTTTTCTAATAATTTAAACAAAAAAGCTATTGATATTTACCATTTGGGTAAGTGCTCCAAGGAAAATCGGGGTATATAGGCACGACCTTTTCTGTCCAATCACAAACTTGGGTATTTGGATTAAACGCAGTACCTGGTGCGCAATCATAAAAAGCAGCAAACTGCGAGTCGTAATCGCACAATACGAAACAAAAAGGATCTCCAGGAACTGCTAATCTTACAGAACCTGATGTTACACCATTGCATAAGTTAACAGAATAAGTTACACCTGGTATAGCAACAATTCCATTAGGGGCTGCAAATATCCAAGCAAAGGATTGCGATACTGAGAAAAAGAAAAGTAAGCAGGTTGCAAATAAAGCATTTGTTTTTTTCATAATTTTATTTTGTTTAAAAGTTAATTAGTGTATTGTATTGAGGTTTAGGATTCCTTCAAATTCAGTAAAATATAACCTTTCAATTAATTCATTTTGAAATGGCATCGCTGATGTCATTGGAAATAACCTTTTCCTTTCAAGCGCTTCTTTTCCTTCTTTTTTAGTATCCCCACCTCTTAAGCAGATAGCAAAGTCAAGTGCATTACCGTAATTAGTTTGTAAAAAGCCTATAGGAATTTGAATTTCAGCGCTGAATACATTCGGGTTTGGCTTAATATTTTTAACATCAATATTACCCGTTCTAGGTAAATAGTCTATATTAGTATAATTCCACTCCAGTAAAATACCCGTTTCGTTAAATTTGGGTACTAATTGTTTCTTGATACCATTAAAATTTTCCAGCAAAAAATAATCATGGGTATTGTGTACTAATTTTCGGGTAACAGAATCAGTATAAGTATGGGCAAAAGTGAGCATTAAAGAATCTTTCTTTGCCTCTCGTGCATTAAAAAATAACTGAACACCTCCATTACTGTATTTTAAGGCATTTTCGTTTTTATAAATGGCCATGTATAAAAAATTGGAATCTTTTTTAAAGGCGTAATACAATTTATTTTCACTGTCATAGGACATTTTTTTCATATCGCCCCATTCTTTTAAATCGGCATCAACTGTAATTTGGCTATACGCTGAGAAAAAATTGAAACTGCATAAACACAGGCACAAAAACTTTAATAAATTTTTAATTTTCATATTTGATTGTTAAAATATTGTATGTCTCCTTTTAAAATTGAGATTAAATTAATTTATAGTGTTTAGATTTAAGTTTCCGTTGAATTCTGTAAAATAAGACCTATCAATGATATCTTTTACGAACGCAGTATTTGAAAGTTCAGGAGTAAATAACCTTCTTTTAAAAAAAGCCTCTTTTCCCTTTTTTGTTATATCGCTACCTCTTAAGCAAATTTTATAAACTAGTTCTTTATTAAATTTTTCGATTAAATAAGTCAAGGGGATTTGAACCTCTGCCGTAAAAATATTTGGATTCGCTGGAATGTGCTCCATAACCTTATCTTCTCTTGGTATATGATCTATATTCGTATAATTCCACTCCAGTAAAATACCCATTTCATTAAATTTTGGTACTAATTGCTTCTTAATACCGTTAAAATTTTCTAACAAAAAATAATCATGGGTTCTATGCACCAATTTGTGAGTGGTAGAATCGGTATAGGTATGTGCAAAAGTGAGCATTAAAGAATCTTTTTTTGCCCCTTGTGCATTAAAAAATAATTGAACACCCCCATTGCTATATTTGCCTGCATATTCATTTTTATAGATGGCCATGTATAAAAAATTGGAATCTTTTTTAAAGGCGTAATACAATTTATTTTCACTGTCATAAGACATTTTTTTCATATCGCCCCATTCTTTTAAATCGGCATCAACTGTAACTTGGCTATACGCTGAAAAAAAATTGAAACTGCATAAACACAGGCATGAAAACTTCACTAAATTTCTAATTTTCATAATTGATTGGTTAATTTTTGTTCGGTGTTAAAATATCCTTTAGAAACAGCTATGTTTTGAAGCAGTATTTTCTTAATAAAAGCAACTCTCTCTGGGTGTATAGTATTTATTTTATAATAGTAAGCTTCTAATAAACCACTTATAAAAGTTGTTTTGCGTACGTAATTCATTTCTTTAGTAACCTGGTTATAGGTATCTGCTGATACGGCGTTACGCTCTTTCAAATTCACGTATCCTTTCAGCAGAATGGAGTATTTTCGCAAATCGGCCTCGATTTTTGGATTAATGTTACTACTATTTTCCTTTGCGTTATTTATATCTCTCAAAAAATCGTCAAATTTGTATAAATCGCAACCAGCAGTTTTTCCTTTAACATTCAAATCTTTATCTATGTATAATATTGTTGGAAAACCATAACCTTCTAGTACGTGAAATATCCACATATTTTCACTATTGAAATTGTTAATGCTTATTTCATACACTTCGGTATCTTTGGGTAACTTATTTTGAATAGCAACAAAGTTAGAATCAACATAGCTGTAAAACTTTTTACACGCATCACATTCGTCATTTTTTAGCAATAGCAATATATTGTGTTTATTTTGCTCACTATTTAAAAGTTTAGAAAGTGAATCTTTTGTGCTCAACTTTTTTAGTTCCTTCTTCTTAGTACATGCAAAGGAAAAACAAATAACAAGGCATAAAAAAGCCTGAATATATTTTCGCATAAATATATTTTCAAAATTTATAACTGATTAATTTAATAAGAAAGTAAGAGTAGGCACTATAATGAACTTAGAATAGGGCTACCATTTCACTTAAACTGATTGCTATAAAATTTGAAACAAGTGGGAAAAGCCCTTGAAAGGGTTATGAGTGAAAGCGACATAATAAGGATAATTAGGAATAAATAATCGTGTAAATTTTAATTATACCTAAGATAACTCCGCCTTCAAAAAAAAAAAAAAAATTTACACGAAATCATTAAATCCCGCTAAAAAAAGAGCTACAGAGAGATTTCCTTACACGAATCCCAATTTTGCTATTTTAAACATGCATATAAACAAAAAAGGGCTGTCCAAAAATGAACAACCCTTTTTATATGGTTTTTAAAAAATTATGCTTCTACTTCTTCTTTTTTCGAAGCCAATAATTTATCGTATTCTTCTTGAGAACCTACAATGATACGCTCGTAACCACGCATACCAGTACCTGAAGGAATTAAGTGACCAACGATCACGTTTTCTTTCAATCCTAACATGTTATCGCGTTTACCTGCAATAGCTGCCTCGTTTAATACTTTCGTTGTTTCCTGGAACGAAGCCGCAGAAATGAACGATTTAGTACCTAACGATGCACGTGTAATACCTTGTAAGATAGAACTTGCTGTTGCTGGTCTTGCATCTCTCACCGTGATTTGTTTTAAATCTTTACGTTTTAATTGAGAATTTTCATCTCTTAATTTACGTAATGAAACAATCTGACCCGGTTTGAAATCGTTCGAATCACCAGCATCTTCCACAACTTTCTTGTCGTACATGTTGTCGTTCTCTTCAGCAAAATCCCAACGATCTACAGCGTTATTTTCTAAGAAAATAGTATCTCCTGGATCTTCGATGTGAACTTTTTGCATCATTTGGTGAACAATTACTTCGAAGTGCTTATCGTTAATTTTCACACCTTGTAAACGGTAAACCTCTTGAATACCATTTACTAAGTACTCTTGAACCGCTGCAGGGCCTTTAATTGATAAGATATCTGCTGGAGAAATTGAACCGTCTGATAATGGCATACCTGCTTTCACAAAGTCATTATCCTGTACAAGGATGTGTTTCGATAATGGCACCAAGTATTTTTTAACTTCACCGTCTTTCGACTCAATAGTGATCTCGCGATTACCACGTTTAACACCACCTAAAGTTACCACACCGTCAATTTCAGTTACAACCGCAGGATTTGAAGGATTACGTGCTTCGAATAACTCCGTTACACGTGGTAAACCACCCGTAATATCTCGGGTTTTACCCGTTGCACGAGGAATCTTAGCAATAATTTGACCCGTTTGAATTGTATCACCTTCATCCACTGAAACGTGTGCTCCTACCGGAATGTTATATCCTTTAACAACTTCGCCTTTTTTATCAACGATTTGTACAGAAGGGTTTTTCGTTTTATCACGTGTATCGATAATTACTTTCTCGCGGTGACCGGTTTGTTCATCAGATTCTTCACGGAAGGTAACACCTTCGATGATCGCATCAAATTGTGCTTTACCCGCAAACTCAGAGATAATTACCGCATTGTACGGATCCCACGAACAAATCTTATCGCCTTTGGCTACTTTATCACCTTCTTTAACAAATAAGAATGCACCGTAAGGAATATTATTGGTTACAATAACACGACCTGAACCAGGCTCAACAATTTTGAACTCACCTGAACGGCCCAATACAACTTGTACTTTACCGTCTTCGGTTTCTGTATCTACTGTACGGATATTTTCAAACTCGATAACACCATCAAATTTCGCTACGATATTAGATTCAGCAGCAATGTTTGATGCAGTACCACCCACGTGGAAAGTACGAAGTGTTAACTGTGTACCCGGCTCACCAATTGACTGTGCTGCAATTACACCAACTGCCTCACCAATTTGAACACGTTTACCTGACGCTAAGTTACGTCCGTAACACAATGCACATACTCCTCGTTTAGATTCGCATGTTAATACCGAACGAATTTCGATACCATCTAAAGATGATTCTTCAACTGCTTTCGCAATATCTTCGTCAATATCTTGTCCTGCTGATACCAATAAGTTTCCGTTCATTGGATCGTATACATCGTGTAACGAAGTACGACCTAAAATACGCTCATATAATGGTTCAACGATATCTTCATTGTCTTTCAATGCAGTTGTGTACATACCTCTTAAAGTACCACAATCTACATCGTTCACAATCATATCTTGTGCTACGTCATGTAAACGACGTGTTAAGTAACCCGCATCGGCCGTTTTTAACGCCGTATCGGCCAAACCTTTACGCGCACCGTGGGTAGAGATGAAGTATTCTAATACCGACAATCCTTCTTTAAAGTTTGATAAAATCGGGTTTTCAATAATGTCGCCACCTGAACCTGATTTTTGAGGTTTCGCCATCAAACCACGCATACCGCATAACTGACGAATCTGCTCTTTCGAACCACGGGCTCCAGAATCAAGCATCATGTAAACAGAGTTGAAACCTTGGTTATCGCTAGAAAGCTGGTTCATAACGAAAGTGGTTAATCTGTTGTTGATACGTGTCCAGATATCGATAATTTGGTTGTAACGTTCGTTGTTGGTAATGAAACCCATGTTATAGTTGTTTCTTACTTCTTCAACTTCGTTAGCAGCCTGCTCTAATAAAGTATGTTTCTCTACCGGAATATTTACGTCTTGTAAGTTGAACGATAAACCTCCTTGGAAAGCCATTTTGAAACCTAATTCTTTGATATCATCTAAGAATCTAGAAGCGCGAGCCATACCCGTCATTTTAACTACTTCACCGATAATATCTCTTAACGATTTTTTAGTTAATAATTCATTGATATAACCAACCTCTTCAGGTACCATTTGGTTGAACAATACTCTACCTACTGTAGTTTCAGTTAATTTATTAACGATAGAACCATCGCTTTGCTTAACATTTACTCTTACTTTAATGAATGCATGTAAGTCTAATTCTTTCTCGTTATACGCAATAATTACTTCTTCTGGAGAATAGAATGAAGAATCTTGTCCTTTAACTACACGTGTTTCATCGGTTCTACGGCCTTTAGTAATGTAATAAAGACCCAAAACCATATCCTGAGAAGGTACTGTAATAGGTGTACCGTTTGCAGGGTTTAAAATGTTATGTGCAGCCAACATTAATACTTGGGCTTCCAAAATTGCTGCATTACCTAATGGTAAGTGGACAGCCATCTGGTCACCGTCAAAATCGGCGTTGAATGCAGTACACACTAATGGGTGTAATTGGATTGCTTTTCCTTCAACCAATTTAGGTTGGAACGCTTGAATACCCAAACGGTGTAATGTAGGTGCACGGTTTAATAATACCGGGTGACCTTTTAACACGTTCTCCAAGATATCCCAAACTAAAGGATCTTTTCTATCTACAATCTTTTTAGCTGATTTTACAGTTTTTACAACACCTCTTTCAATCATCTTGCGAATGATGAATGGTTTGTACAACTCAGCAGCCATATCTTTTGGTAAACCGCATTCGTGTAATTTAAGGCTAGGCCCTACAACAATTACCGAACGAGCAGAATAATCCACACGTTTACCTAATAAGTTTTGACGGAAACGACCTTGCTTACCTTTCAAAATATCTGAAAGTGATTTCAAAGCACGGTTACCTTCGGTTTTTACCGCGTTTACTTTACGTGAGTTATCGAATAACGAATCCACAGCTTCCTGCAACATACGTTTCTCGTTACGTAAAATTACCTCTGGTGCTTTAATCTCGATCAAACGTTTTAAACGGTTGTTACGGATAATTACACGACGGTATAAATCATTTAAATCTGAAGTAGCGAAACGACCACCTTCTAATGGCACTAATGGACGCAATTCTGGTGGAATAACCGGAACGATTTTAACAATCATCCACTCCGGACGATTCTCAATGCGTGTATTTGCACCACGGAAAGCTTCTACAACTTGAAGACGTTTTAAAGCCTCGTTTTTACGTTGTTGAGAAGTTTCGTTTGCTGCTTGGTGACGTAAATCGTAAGATAAAGAATCTAAGTCGATACGTTTTAATAAATCTTCTAATGCCTCAGCACCCATTTTGGCGATGAATTTATTAGGGTCTTTATCGTCTAAGTATTGATTTTCTTTCGGTAATTTATCCAAGATATCTAAATATTCTTCTTCTGTTAAGAAGTCCATAAAGTTGATACCTTCTTCGGCCATTAAGCCTGATTGGATTACTACATAACGCTCATAATAGATAATTAAATCTAATTTCTTTGTAGGTAATCCTAATAAATAACCGATTTTGTTTGGTAAAGAACGGAAATACCAGATATGCGCAACAGGAACCACCAAACTGATGTGTCCCATACGCTCTCTACGTACTTTTTTCTCTGTTACTTCAACACCACAACGGTCGCAAACGATTCCTTTGTAACGAATACGTTTGTATTTACCGCAATGACATTCGTAATCTTTTACCGGACCAAAAATACGCTCGCAAAACAAACCATCGCGTTCTGGTTTGTAAGTACGGTAGTTAATGGTTTCTGGTTTCAACACCTCACCACTTGACCGCTCCAAAATTACTTCTGGCGACGATAAGCTAATGGTGATTGATGTGAAATTGCTTTTTAATTTATTATCCTTTTTGTAAGACATATCTCTTGTATAAGGTTAAAGGCGTAGGGCGGAAAGGTGGAAGATTGGGGCGTTTAAGCCCGCAACCTTCTACCTTTTTACCTTCTACCTTAGTTAATCTAACGTAATATCTAAACCTAAACCGCGTAACTCGTGTACCAATACATTAAATGATTCTGGTACACCTGGAGTTGGTAAGTTTTCTCCTTTAACAATGGCTTCGTATGTTTTGGCTCTTCCGATAACATCATCCGATTTAACGGTTAATATCTCTTGAAGAATATTAGCAGCACCGAATGCCTCTAATGCCCAAACCTCCATCTCACCAAAACGTTGACCCCCGAATTGAGCTTTACCACCCAATGGTTGTTGTGTAATTAATGAGTATGGTCCGATAGAACGTGCGTGCATCTTATCATCAACCATGTGACCTAATTTTAACATGTAGATAATACCTACTGTAGTGGTCTGATCGAAACGCTCACCTGTTAAACCGTTGTATAAGTAGGTTTTTCCCGAAGCAGGAACACCTGCTTTAGCAATCCACTCTTCTACTTCATGGTGTTTAGCACCGTCAAAAATTGGTGTGGCAAATTTAACGCCTAATTCTTTACCGGCCCAAGCCAATACAGTTTCGTAAATCTGACCTAAGTTCATACGTGAAGGTACCCCTAGTGGGTTCAACACGATATCAACTGGGCTACCATCTGCTAAGAAAGGCATATCTTCGTCGCGTACAATACGCGCTACAATACCTTTGTTACCGTGACGTCCCGCCATCTTATCACCTACTTTTAACTTACGTTTTTTAGCAACATAAACTTTTGCCATTTGTACGATTCCCGATGGAAGCTCATCACCTACACTAATCGCAAATTTATCGCGTTTGTAAGCTCCTAGCTCCTCATTAACACGGATACCGTAGTTATGAAGCAACATTTTAATCATCTCGTTCTTATCATCATCAGTAGTCCATTTGTTCGGGCTAATGTGATTATAATCAAGCTCTGCTAAAATTTTCTGTGTAAATTTAGCGCCTTTAGCAACCAATAATTCTTTGTAAATGTTGTATACACCTTGCGATGTTTTTCCGTTTACAATGTCGAATAATTTATCAACTAATTCTGCTTTTAATTTCTCAGTAACGTTGTTGTAGTTTCTATCTAACTTTTCAATCGCAGATTTTTCTTCCGCTTTTGTCGTTTTCTTTGCACGGCTGAATAATTTAGTATCAATTACTACACCTTGGATTGAAGGAGGAGTTTTTAAAGAAGCATCTTTAACATCACCTGCTTTATCACCAAAGATTGCACGTAGTAATTTCTCTTCAGGTGAAGGATCTGATTCCCCTTTAGGAGTAATCTTACCAATTAAAATATCACCTTCTTTTACTTCAGCACCAATGCGGATAATACCGTTTTCATCAAGGTCTTTTGTAGCCTCTTCTGATACGTTAGGAATATCTGGTGTTAATTCCTCTTCTCCGCGTTTAGTATCACGTACTTCTAATTCAAATTCCTCAATATGCAACGAAGTGAATACGTCATCACGAACAATACGCTCGTTAATTACAATCGCATCCTCAAAGTTGAAACCTTGCCAAGGCATGAATGCCACTTTCAAGTTTCTACCAAGTGCTAATTCACCATTTTCAGTTGCATATCCTTCGCAAAGTACCTGACCTTTTGTAACTCGTTGGCCTTTTTTAACAATTGGCTTTAAGTTGATACAGGTGTTTTGGTTGGTTTTTTTGAACTTAATTAAACGGTATGTTTTGCTATCGCCTTCGAATGAAACTAAACGTTCGTCTTCTGAACGATCGTATTTGATGATAATCTCGTTCGCATCAACATACTCAACAATACCTTCACCCTCTGCATTGATCAAAGTTCTTGAATCGCGTGCAACACGACCTTCTAAACCTGTTCCTACAATTGGTGCTTCCGGACGTAACAATGGTACGGCCTGACGTTGCATGTTCGATCCCATCAAGGCCCTGTTCGCATCATCATGTTCTAAGAACGGAATTAACGAAGCAGCGATTGATGTAATCTGGTTCGGAGCAACATCCATTAAGTCTAATTTCTCAGGCTCAATAATTGGGAAGTCACCCTCATAACGTGCTTTTACACGAGGCGTTGCAAATACACCGTTATCATCGTACTCTGCATTCGCTTGAGCGATGGTTTTTCCATCCTCATCTTCAGCAGATAAATAAATAACGTCTGAATCTACCACTACTTTACCGTCTTCAACGCGTTTGTATGGTGTTTCAATGAAACCTAAATTGTTGATTTTTGCATGCACACAAAGTGATGAAATCAAACCAATGTTTGGTCCCTCTGGTGTTTCAATTGTACATAAACGACCGTAGTGCGTGTAGTGAACGTCACGCACCTCGAAACCAGCACGCTCACGTGATAAACCACCTGGACCTAATGCTGATAAACGACGTTTATGCGTAATCTCTGCTAATGGATTTGTTTGATCCATGAACTGAGATAACTGGTTGGTACCAAAGAATGAGTTGATAACAGATGACAATGTACGTGCATTGATCAAATCCGTTGGTGTAAACACCTCGTTATCGCGGATATTCATACGCTCACGGATTGTTCTAGCCATACGTGCCAAACCAACACCAAATTGTGCGTACAATTGCTCACCTACCGTACGTACACGACGGTTTGATAAGTGGTCAATATCATCCACCTCTTCTTTAGAGTTAATTAACTTAATTAAGTATTTAACAATGGCAATAATATCTGCTTTTGTTAATACTTTCACACCCTCAGGCGTATCCATCTTTAATTTACGGTTGATGCGGTAACGACCTACATCTCCTAAATCATAACGTTTATCTGAGAAGAATAAACGATCGATGATACCACGAGCAGTTTCCTCATCAGGTGGTTCTGCGTTACGCAAAGCACGATAGATGTTTTCAACAGCCTCTTTTTCTGAGTTTGAAGTATCTTTTTGTAAAGTATTATAAATAATGGTATAATCTGCTTGACTTGCACCATCTTCTTTAGATAAGATAATGGTTTTTACGCCTGCATCAATTACCATATCAATATGGTCATCTTCTAAAACGGTTTCTCTTTCTAGAACTACCTCGTTACGTGGAATCGAAACTACCTCACCGGTATCTTCATCTACGAAATCTTCGATCCAAGTACGTAAAACTCTTGCAGCAAGTTTACGGCCGATGTATTTCTTTAAACCTGATTTACTAACTTTTACTTCATCAGCAAGGTCAAATAATTCCAATATATCTTTATCAGAATCGTAACCAATTGCACGCAATAAGGTAGTAACCGGGAATTTCTTCTTACGATCGATGTATGCATACATTACGTTGTTAACGTCTGTTGCAAACTCAATCCACGAACCTTTGAAAGGGATTACACGTGCTGAGTACAATTTTGTTCCATTGGTATGACGGCTTTGGCCGAAGAATACGCCTGGTGAACGGTGTAATTGCGAAACGATAACACGTTCTGCTCCGTTAATAACAAATGTACCTTTTGGTGTCATATACGGGATAGTACCTAAGTACACATCCTGAATAATGGTTTCAAAATCTTCATGCTCAACATCATTACAAGAAAGCTTCAGCTTTGCTTTTAATGGAACATTGTACGTTAAACCGCGCTCAATACACTCGTGTATATCGTAACGTGGTGGATCAACGAAATAATCAAGAAACTCTAATACGAAGATATTTCTTGAATCCGTTATTGGAAAGTTCTCCGCAAACACTTTAAACAAACCCTCGCTTGAGCGATCGTCTGATGTAGTATCTATCTGGAAAAATTCTCTGAATGATTGCAATTGCACATCCAGAAAATCAGGATAGTCTATAATGTGCTTACTTGTTGCAAAATTTACTCTTTGTTCGACTGTCTTTGCCAATGGACTGAAAGATTTTAGTTTAAGAATAAACTATTTGTTTGGTTTTAGTTAAAGCATTCTCATCAACCAAGCAAAATGAGATGTTTATAAACAGGTAAAGACACCGACATTTTCAGTCGGTGTCTGATACATTTTTAGCTTAGCTAAATTAAGTGATTACTTAATTTCAACTACTGCTCCAGCTTCTTCTAATTGTTTTTTAAGAGCTTCAGCTTCGTCTTTAGCTACACCAGCTTTTAATTCTTTAGGTGCACCATCAACTAAGTCTTTAGCTTCTTTCAAACCTAAACCAGTTAAGTCTTTAACAAGTTTAACAACTGCTAATTTTTGACCACCAGCATCTTTTAAGATTACATCAAATGATGTTTTTTCTGCAGCAGCAGCAGGTGCATCACCACCAGCAGCAGGACCAGCAACTACAGCAGCAGCTGCAGGCTCAATACCATACTCATCTTTTAAGATTTGAGCTAATTCATTAACTTCTTTAACTGTTAAGTTTACTAATTGCTCAGCAAACGCTTTTAAATCTGCCATTTTATTAAGATTTTAAAAATTTACGTGTAATAATTTTGTTTTATTTGCGAACTTAAGGTGTTCGTTAACCTTCTCTTTCTTGTAGAGTTTTAACAATTCCTGCAATTTTGCCTCCGCTTGATTTAAGCGCAGAAACAACGTTTTTCGCTGGTGATTGTAATAAGCCAATAATATCGCCAATAAGCTCTTCTCTTGATTTTAAGCTTACTAATGTATTTAATTGCTCATCGCCAACATAAACTGATGAATCGATATATGCAGCTTTTAATAATGGTTTATCAGAAGTTTTTCTCAAAGCTTTGATCAACTTAGCCGGAGCGTTTGCTGTTTTTGAGAATAATAATGATGATGAACCTTTTAATGAGCCGTATATTTCTGAAGCGTCGCCTTCTAAACCTTCAATCGCTTTGCGGATTAAAGTGTTTTTAGCTACCTTCATTACGATATCACCTTCAAAGCATTTGCGACGGATGTTATTCACTTGCTCAACAGAAAGGCTCGACGTATCAGCGATATAAAAATTGCCATACTCTTGCATTTGTCCTTGTAGTTCTAAAACTACTTCGTTTTTTTCTTCTCTGTTCATGATTAGATCCCCGCTACTGATTTGGTTTCAATTGCAATTCCAGGACTCATTGTAGAAGACATGTGAATGCTCTTAAAATAAGTTCCTTTAGCAGCAGATGGCTTTAATTTTGAAATAACTTGAATAAGTTCAAGTGCATTCTCATAAATTTTATCTGCCGGGAATGATACTTTTCCTATCGAGGCGTGTATGATACCGGTTTTGTCTACCTTAAAATCAATTTTACCTGCTTTAACCTCTGTTACAGCTTTACCAACTTCGTTAGTTACTGTTCCAGATTTAGGGTTAGGCATTAAGTTTCTTGGACCTAAAACACGGCCCAATTTACCTACCTTAGCCATACAAGCTGGTGTTGTGATAATAATGTCTACATCGGTCCAACCACCTTCAATTTTAGCCACATATTCGTCTAAACCTACGAAGTCTGCGCCAGCTGCTTTTGCTTCTTCTTCCTTATCAGGAGTTACCAAAGCTAAAACACGTACAGTTTTACCTGTTCCGTGTGGTAAAGTAGCAATACCACGCACCATTTGATTGGCTTTACGTGGATCTACTCCTAAAGATACATCAATATCAACTGAAGCATCAAATTTAGTAGTAGTGATTTCTTTTACCAAAGCAGCAGCATCTTTCAAAGTATAAGCTTTGCCAGCTTCTAATTTAGCATGTGCCTTTTTTTGATTTTTAGTTAATTTCGCCACTGTTGTAAACTGTTTTTTAATTAATTGTTCCAGGGTGCGTCACCAGAAACGGTGATTCCCATACTGCGTGCTGTTCCAGCAACCATACTCATTGCAGATTCGATTGTAAATGCATTTAAATCAGGCATTTTATCCTCAGCAATAACTTTAATCTGGTCCCAGGTCACCGACCCAACTTTTTTACGGTTAGGCTCAGCAGAACCACTCTGTAATTTAGTAGCATCCTTTAATTGAACCGCTACCGGAGGGGTTTTGATGATGAAATCGAATGACTTATCAGCATAAACAGTAATTACAACTGGCAATACTTTACCTGCTTTATCTTGGGTACGAGCATTGTACTGTTTGCAAAACTCCATAATATTCACCCCCTTAGCACCCAATGCAGGTCCTACTGGTGGCGATGGATTTGCAGCTCCGCCTTTGATCTGTAATTTGATCATCGCACTGATTTCTTTTGCCATTTTGTGTTTTTGTTTTATTTAAAACTCAATGTTATTAGTGGAAGCATGTAACATTTTATTCCCCTCATGCTCCTATAAAGCATAAAGGACTGCAAAGATAAGAATAATAATATTGGTATGCAATAGATTGGATAAAAATAATACGTTTAATTTCAGTTTCAATCAAACAATAGGCATCCCGTTCTTCTTAACCATTTAACCTAAACAAGGTCTTCTTCAAGGGCTACTATTTTAGTAAGATACGTAACTAAACAAGTTACTACGGCGAAAAGAAAGAATATACCGAGCAGAATAAACTCACCTATGCCGTTATTTTTATTAAAACAAATGACTATTGCCGGTGCAAATAGAACCCCTACCGACAAATACGTGTAATATTTACTCTTTATTGATTGAAAAGGTTTCCCTGCTGTTTTTACTAAATAGCCCAAAGAAACATACACTAAAATGGTAGATGCGATAAATATAATTTTCCAAAAAATATCTGGAAGCCCGCCAAAACTTATCCCTGCATCGCCCGATAGTATGTACAAGGGTGCTAAGACAAGGAACATAAACATGAAGGCAGAAATTTTTTCGTATGCGATGATTATCAAAAGAAACGACACTACTGTTAGCCATTTCAAAAGTTGCATTCTATTGGTGTATTGATTCATAATGCTAAAAAGTTAAGGACATAATCCAGTTTTTTCGGGAGCAAAATCTTCTCCCACAATACTATTATTATAACCTTGACTCTTCATTAAGAATAACTTATTATAAAGCCCATTTGGTGTATCGCCATAGTTAAAACCTAGCCCATTCAGAGCAATCCAATCATCAAGCTTAATAGCGTAATCGGGTAGCCTAATTGAGTTAAAAACATCTAAAGCATAACTTCCACAGTTATATTCGTCCAGTTCATATGCTTTATTAGCATTATTTAGTGCTGATAATTTTAATATATCAAATTCAATTTTAGTAAGCCATTCCATATCCATACTGATATCCTATTCATGCTCTCCATTATCATTCATCTTACTTCCTACAGGACCATGACTCAAACTAAGTACAGCAGGAGATGGATAAAAGCCAAATGATTTGGTTACAGCAACTAAACCTGCATCAATTGCCGCTGTCCCCTAAAGTTATTTTTTACAACCAGAAACTAAAAGTAGAAAAAAGATTAAAACAGGGAAGTAACGCTGAAATTTGTTTGTTTGTTTGTTTGTTTGTTTGTTTGTAAACATAAAGAGTGAATTAATATTAGATTTATTTAATTTTTTACTCTTAAACAGAAATGTGTAAGAACGCGCTAAGATAAAAATATATTACATAATGTGATGAATAAAAATACAGCTTAAGTAGGGTCTGCTGAAAAACTCAAAATTTTCAATTTTGCGACCAAACAATATCTTTTTTAACAAAAACAGGCTATATATATCAAAAAGTTAACGATAATCAACCATAATTATTGGTCAAAAATTTACATCTAAAAATAAGATACAAGCTTTTTGAGGGTATCTCTTGAAAAAGCTTGCACCAAGATTAGCAAATAGCCATGTAAATAAATGTAAAACAACATGTTATGCTTTTTCAGCAGACCCTAAGTAAAAAAGCTCTAAACAAAAAAAGCTTTCCTCAAAAAGGAAAGCTTTTCTAGTATTTAAATTTATATTACTCTTTTTCTACCTGCATGTAGTTAAGTTCTAATGGTGTTTTACGCCCAAAGATTTTAACCATTACTTTCAATTTCTTTTTCTCTTCGTTTACTTCTTCAATCACCCCAGAGAAACCGTTGAAAGGGCCATCCATCACTTTGATGTTTTCTCCTACATAATACGGTACTTTCATGGTTTCGCCTTGCTCGCTCATTTCATCAACCACACCTAAGATACGGTTAACTTCAGCTTGACGCATTGGAATTGGGTTACCCGCTTTATCACCTAAGAAACCGATTACACTATTAATCCCTTTGATAATATGCTCTAACTCGCCATCTAATGTAGCTTCTATTAAAACATATCCAGGATAGTACAAATCCGCAATGACAAGTAACTAAATTTACCTTTAGGGAATTTCAATTATTTCTTTTGAATTAACAGGTCTTGATAAAAACCCATGCGAATCAAATGGGAAATACAATTCAACTTGAACAATCTTAAACTTGTTTTCTGCTATTTTTTCTAAAAGAAATACTTTATCAAAGGCAAAATTCTTTGCATCCCACTCTTCACTAATTAGGCCTTTTATTTTCTCCAAATTTCGATAAGGAAATACTTTCTGTTTTTTAAAAAAACTACTGTCGGTTATTCGATAATTATGTTTATCAATCGATGAAAATAACTTATAAATTCGTTCCGTTTTACCATCATACGAAATATAACTATAAGTATAAATATCATAATCCTTTTCTGGAATGGGCTTGTTATCTAATTTTGCAGAAGCTACTGATTTTACGTTAATTTTATATATCCTTTTTGAAGAATCAATTTGAAACATTAAATATAAATCTGGTTTAATCTTCTTTTGTGCGAAGGCAGAAGTGAATGATAAAATAATCATTAGCTTGCAAAAAATAATTTTATTGATCATCACAATTTTGTTTATTTCTATTTCTTAATAATTTTGCCGTTTTACTATTAATATTAGCTTTAAAAGTCGAGTCTATTTTATTCGTAAAATAATCTGTTTCTTTTAGACCACTCCAAGCATATGATTTATAATATTCTATATCAAATTTACTATTATCATATTCTTTTAATGCATTTGCAATAGTATTAACATAATAATTAGCCATAAACTCATGACTTACACCTTCCCATTCTCTACTTCTAATCCAAAGATTAAATAACGAGGGAAAATTTTGCGCATTCAAATTATTTGGTCCATGGATTGAAAGTAATTTTCTATAAATCTCAGCATGCATTCCTTCGTGCAAAAGTGTTAGAGCTACTGAAATACTAGGTAAACTATCAATGAGATTTGAAGCGATAGTTAAATCTATATTAGTTGCGCTCCATGATCTTGGATTTGGCACAGTATTCCCCGTAGTTACATAACCAGGATCTTGTGCAATATATCCTAATCTAAATGTCAAGTCAATTGGCTTATCGCTGCCGATAAAATTATTTAATGTTCTTTTATAGAAATCATTATTCATTAATTTAGATAATGCACACATTGCTTTTAAATTCTCGTAAAAATCAGCTTCCATTGTAGTATCTCTTAGCGCACTTGTACTCCCACTACCTCCACCTGCAGCCCCCCCTTGTCCATAATCAAAACAATCTGGATAATAAAAATGCACTACAATTTCAACATTAAAAGAATTATAAGATGCAAAAATATCTCGAATAGCCCACATTAGATCCATTTCATAAAGATTGGTAAAGCTATCCCAAATTGGTGGGTTGAATTCTGAAGTCACCTGAAATTGCTTATTGGACAAGTAATACATAATAGTATAATTACACAAATCGACTACTTCCTCTTGATAATTATAACTTAAATCAGTTGCAGTAGCCCATCACTGTACATCAACGGTGCAACCTTGCGCATCAGACATATTCTGGAGTGCATCAACATAATAATTAGAGGCCAACTTTTTGTTTATACCTTTGACACTAGAAATGTGCGAAATCTGTTTACTTTTAGTTCGAAGGTACTTCGGAGAAATGGCCATCTTTGAGCCTAAATTAGGAGCACCACTTTTTTCCTTTCGCTTATAAATATCAAAAATGTATCTTTCGTCTAATTTTATTACTCTTAAAAAAGTTTGATTAATTTGATCCAAAGCAAAGAGCCTATTTACCTCATTCTGCTTCGACTTAAAAAGAAATGTTACATCTTCCCATTTTATAGTATCTGCGGCATTAAGTTTAGCAATAAAATCTCCATCCTTTGCCATTTTAAGTGCTGAGATAATCTTTGTCACTTCTTCGTTGTTGCCTTTATAGGCTACTAAACGTGCATCAATTGCCGCGGTCTCGTACAATTCCTTTTTACAGCCAGAAACTAAAAGTAGAAAAAAGATTAAAACAGGGAAGTAACGCTGAAATTTGTTTGTTTGTTTGTTTGTTCGTTTGTAAACATGATGAGTGAGTTAATAGTAGATTTTATAATTTTTAGTTCTTGAACAGAAATAAATAAGAACGCGCTAAAATAAAAATATTTTAGATATTGTAAAAAAAATACGGCTTAAGTAAAAACGCTTTAAACGAAAAAAGCTTTCCATTTTGGGGAAAGCTTTTCTAGTATTTAAATTAACTATTATTCTTTTTCTACTTGCATGTAGTTAAGTTCTAGTGGTGTTTTACGACCGAAGATTTTAACCATTACTTTCAATTTCTTTTTCTCTTCGTTCACTTCTTCAATTACCCCTGAGAAACCGTTGAAAGGACCATCCATCACTTTGATATTTTCCCCTACATAATACGGTACATTCATGGTTTCGCCTTGCTCGCTCATTTCATCAACCACACCTAATATACGGTTTACTTCAGCCTGACGCATTGGAATTGGGTTACCCGCTTTATCACCTAAGAAACCGATTACACTATTAATCCCTTTGATAATATGTTCTAACTCGCCATCTAATGTAGCTTCTATTAAAACATATCCAGGATAGTAGTTACGTTCTTTAGCAATCTTTTTTCCATCTCTCATTTGGTAATATTTCTCCATTGGAATTAATACCTGAGGAACTAAATGAGAAAAACCTAACCGGCTAATTTCAGCATCAATGTATTGCTTTACCTTTTTTTCTTTTCCGCTAACAGCTCTTACTACGTACCACTTTAAATCGCTCATCTTAGATATATTATTTTAACGTGTTATAGTAAGTATCTAATACAAATAGAGAACCTTTATCCATTGCAAAAATTAAAAGTGCAATAATTAAAGAGGCCACTAACACAAGAATCGCTGAACTTTGAAGTTCTCCCCACGTAGGCCATGTAACCTTGTTGGTCATTTCATCGTACGATTCTTTTATAAACTCTACTACTTTAGCCATATTAAATTGTTTGAATGAGCGCTCTGATAACAATAAAATTTTGAATGCTAACTAAATGGCATTCAAAATCTCAAAATTCGTTATTCGAACTGTATGTTTTCTAAGCACGGGAACAAGGATTCGAACCCTGATCAAAGGTTTTGGAGACCTCTATTCTACCGTTGAACTATTCCCGTGTGTGTTAAAAAGAGCTAGCCTAAACTAGCTCCTTTTGTATTGTTAATGCTTAAAATTAAGCTAAGATTTCAGTTACCTGACCAGCACCTACTGTTCTACCACCTTCACGGATAGCGAAACGTAGACCTTTTTCCATTGCAATCGCGTTAATTAATTTAACAGTGATTGTAACGTTATCACCTGGCATTACCATCTCAGTACCTTCAGCTAATGAAATTTCACCAGTTACGTCTGTAGTACGGAAATAGAATTGAGGACGATATTTGTTGAAGAATGGCGTGTGACGACCACCTTCTGCTTTTGATAATACATAGATCTCAGCTTTGAAATCTGTGTGAGGAGTTACTGAACCTGGTTTACAGATTACCATACCACGACGGATATCAGTTTTCTCAATACCACGTAACAATAAACCTACGTTATCACCAGCCTCACCGTAATCTAAGATTTTACGGAACATCTCAACACCAGTTACTGTAGATTTTAAGTTCTCAGCACCCATACCTAAGATCTCAACTGGATCTCCTGAGTTGATTACACCACGCTCAATACGACCTGTAGCAACAGTACCACGACCAGTGATTGAGAATACGTCTTCAACAGGCATTAAGAAAGGAAGATCAGTTAAACGTGGAGGAATTGGAATGTAGCTATCAACAGCATCCATTAATTCCATAATTTTACCAACCCATTTAGGGTCACCGTTTAATCCACCTAATGCAGAACCTTGGATTACTGGAATATCATCACCTGGGAATTCGTAGAACGATAATAATTCACGAACTTCCATTTCTACTAATTCTAATAATTCTGGATCATCAACCATATCCACTTTGTTCATGAATACAACTAATGAAGGTACACCTACTTGGCGAGCCAATAAGATGTGCTCACGAGTTTGTGGCATCGGACCATCAGTAGCAGCAACAACGATAATTGCACCGTCCATTTGAGCCGCACCAGTAACCATGTTTTTCACGTAATCCGCGTGACCTGGACAGTCAACGTGCGCATAGTGACGGTTAGCTGTTGAATACTCAACGTGAGCTGTATTGATTGTAATACCTCTTTCTTTTTCCTCTGGAGCAGAGTCAATTGAATCGAATGAACGTGCCTCAGTTAAACCAGCATCAGCTAAAACTTTTGTAATAGCCGCTGTTAAAGTTGTTTTACCGTGATCCACGTGACCGATTGTACCGATGTTTAAGTGCGGTTTACTGCGGTCAAATTTTTCTTTTGCCATTTTATTTATAACTAATTAGTGGGTAAACTTTATTATTAATTTTACTTATTTGTTTTGTATATTTCAACACAAAAAACCTTGTTTCTTCTGTATTACAAAACAGATTTAACAAAGCTATTTCTTGAGCCAACTATGGGAATTGAACCCACGACCTCTTCCTTACCAAGGAAGTGCTCTACCGCTGAGCTAAGTCGGCTTTTTCTTTTACTAGCCCATTAATTATTGCTCACTGTTCATTTGCTTAAACAAACCTCTGAACCCATTCACCAATGAACTTTAAAGAGCGGAAGACGAGGTTCGAACTCGCGACCTATAGCTTGGAAGGCTATCGCTCTACCAACTGAGCTACTTCCGCTTTTTTCCAAATGATTGAATGATTTTATTTAGGATGATCGAATGGTTGCATTCACTCATAAAAAACATTCACCGTTCTTTCATTTAAGAGTGGGGAGAGAAGGATTCGAACCTTCGAAGTCTTACGACAACAGAGTTACAGTCTGTCCCATTTGGCCGCTCTGGTATCTCCCCGTTTTCTATTTACGATTTTCGATCACGCTTTACAACTAATTGGAAGCTAATCGCAAACCTAAAATCTACATTCGTAAATAAAAAGAGCCTCCTATCGGAATCGAACCAATGACCTACTGATTACAAGTCAGTTGCTCTACCAGCTGAGCTAAGGAGGCTTTTATTTTTCGTTTGCAAAGGTATAAAAAATCTTCATTTTTCATACTCTCAATGCATTTTTTTTGTTTTTTTTATCTTTTCAGAGAACAATCCTTTCTTCTTGGCGTAACGCCCTTTCCGAAAGGGAATGCAAATATACACACTTATATTTCAGTTCAAAATTATTTTAAAAAAAAATAAAAATCTTTTTTCTCGTTACAAGCTCAACAATGCAATTTGAATAGAATATTTCATTCATAATCAGAACCTTTAATGCAAATAAAAAAATTGAAAAAAATTTCAATTATCGTTCTTCTATTTCGTTCAAAAACCTTCTCTCCTGCCTAATTTTTAATCTTGCACAAAAATCCACCCTCCATATTTATCCGTAATTTTAAAATAATTCAGTTAAAAAAATAATATTCAATTCAGAACACCTGCATTTTGACAGCCTTACAGATTCAAATTTATCAGAAAAATGGCTGAAAATATTTTTCATATTTAGAGTTATACAAAAAAAGCTACCCGAAAAATTCGAACAGCCCTTAATTCTTTTTTAAACGTTCAAAAAACAATTTTTCAAGCCTTAAAAATTGCTTTTTATACAAAATTATTCGTACTCATTATAATTATAAGTAGTAACGGCGTTCTTCCCTTTATTTTGTTCCTTGTGCCATTCTATATATTCCTTCCTTGTATTAAACTTTATGTAATCTTTTGGAATATCAAAATAATCGGCTGGCACCCAATCTTCTTTTGCTGAAACAATGGTATTTACATGGGTCAATCCATCTCGAACCCAAAAAAACTGAACAACATAATCCGTTTTGTATGGCTTTACAGGATTTGGTTCCCGTAAAAAATTTAATTCTTTCGAAACATACATACTATCTACAACTCCTGTTCGCTTGTCTACCTTTAGTACCTTCTGACAATTAAACCCTGATATTTTCTTAAATTCCTTAAGGTATTGATAGTCTATTTCCGCGTATTTAGTTATTGAATCTATACGGATCGAATCCTTACGGTGCAATTCGACAATAACGGGCGGTAATTTTGTTTTTTGGGCAATTTTATATTTACCATCCACGTATAAACTCCAACTCTCGCCTGTTTTTTTATTCTTTAATTTATAACATGGAAGAAAATCAATCCCAACCGATGCGTTACCACTTCCTCCATCAGAAAAATCCTGCCCCATTTTATCCGAAAAAGCCAAGGTATCTCTAGACATATTTCCATCGGTAACGACACTCAAAATCATTGTGCTTTTCCCGTTTTCTAACGCTATCTTTGTGGAAATCATTTTTACTTTTATTTTTTCTTGAGCAATTACATGTAAACTGCTAATCAATACGCATAACACTGCACTCAAGAAAATCGTCGTTTTACTTAACATACTATTTAATTTATATATTTAATCCCATCGAATGTTTACTTCTATTTGACTATTAAGATAAGTATACCCAAATCCATATACATATACAGGCGTATCGCTTGCGTATAAAACTTCCTTATCATCTATTCCGTCTCCATCCGAGTCGATCAACATGCTATAATATAGCAATAACTGTGCTTCATAGTTCATTATTTGATCGTATGTACCCCATGTCTGTAAGCTTGTTACCTCATAAAAAGGTATAAATGATGGATCTTGTGTATGTACAAAATCAATTTTAAACGTGCTTGAATGATTCCATGTTCCTCCAGTACCTTTGCCTTGATACCACGCAAGAATATCAACATCAGCTTTAAAAAGCCCTTTAGAACCTACCCCTCGAAAACGTATTTCAGAAAAATAATTAGAAGTTGATGCCGAAGAAGAAATTAATCTATTTGGCTTTAACATTTTTAAATTATCCCTATCTATTCTGGCCTTTTCGATGCCTTCAGCTTTTAAAAATCCAATAGCTCTAGATTCTTTTATAGACTCGATTAGCTTTTTAGCACTTTCTGCATTTAAACGAAGTGGTGTAATTCCCTTTGGAATATTGACTCTACTTATCTCTTTAAAACCAAGTGCAGATAATTCGCTGGCTACATCAACATTTTGCGCTTTTTTTAATTCTTCCTTTTTACATCCTGTCAAAAAGAAAAAAATCATTACAAAAAAACCTTGTATTAAGGCTTTAAAAGAAATTTTTGAATTGTTTTTGAATTGTTTTTGAATTGTTTTTGAATTGTTTAGCATTTTTTTGATTACTTGTTTATTTAATTGATTGTTAATTTTCAAAGTATATATCAAAAACAATTTGCGAAGGGCGACAGCGTTAATTCAGTTGCTCTACAAACGTTAAAGATGATATTATTTTAATGTTAAGGTTGATATAACATATAGAGTGGCGCGAAGATAAAATAAAATATCTATTTGATTGTTATTTTTTCAATTAAGATCCAATAAAAAAGACATCCCTTTTGAGGATGTCTTTTACTATAAAAAAGTACTAGAATTAAAATTCCGATTCCATACTTTCGCTTAAAATAGCTTTATGTTCGCTTAATTTTGCTCTTGTTTTATCCTTGTGTTTTGTAATTTGTTTTCTTAACGATTCAATTGCCAAATCGGTGGCCTCTTCAAATGATTTACATTGTTCTTTAGCGAAAAGCGTTCCTCCGGGCACAATTAGCTTTATCTCACTAATCTTGTTTGCCTCATCCTCTACATTCTCTAACTTTAAATACACTTCGCCGCTTATAATGTGATCAAAAAACTGATCCAATTTATTTGCCTTTTTCTGAATAAACTCCAACAACTTACTGTCTGCATTGAAATGGATTGATTGAACTCCGATTTTCATTTTTCCTCCTTTTTTTTACGCCTTTGGATGGGCTTGTTTATAAATTGTTTTTAACCTTTCTATAGAATTGTGCGTATAAACCTGGGTAGCGGCCAAGCCTGCATGGCCTAAAAGTTCCTTTATTGCGTTTAAATCAGCTCCGGCATTTAATAAACTCGTGGCATAACTATGGCGCAATACATGGGGGCTTTTCTTATCATTTGTTGTAATCTTACTTAAATGCGAGGTCACAATTCGATATATCAATTTCGGATATGCCGCTGCTCCTGAATTTGTAACGATTAATGTAGGCAAATTGTTATCAAAAACTTGCAACTTTTTTAGTGCAATGTAGTTATCCAGCTGATTAATAAGCTGTTTATTTATGGGTATAATTCTTTCTTTATTTCTTTTCCCTAACACTTTAATGGTTCCATCAAACATGGCGATATCACTTTCCTTTAACTGAAGCAACTCGGCCAATCGTATACCCGTACCAAAAAGTAGTTCTACAACCAAATGGTCGCGCTGCGAAGCAAATGAGTCATCAAAATTGCCTTCATTATCCAATAGTTGATTCATTTTATCCGTTTCCACAAAAACGGGTAAACGCTTCGGAATCTTTGGTGCCTTAATTAATGCTGCACTATTTTGGGCTATTTTCTCTTCCCGTACTAAAAATTTATAAAAAGATCTTAGCGAGGAGACTTTCCGATTAATGGTGCTTTCGGAATTCCCTTTCTCCATTAAATCCACCAAGTAACTTCGAATATGTGTATGCTTTACATCCAAAAAACTTAACTCAAATTCAGAAACTATAAAGGATTCAAACTGGGTTAAATCAGTACGATAAGATTCAATCGTATGTGCCGAGAACCTCTTTTCGTGGGTTAAGTATGTTATAAAACTGGCTAGAAGCATTCAAAATCGTTTACACAGGTATTAAAATGAAGTTACGAATAGTTTTTCTATAAAGTCAAATAATTAGAAATAAAAAACATGTGCTCATTTAGTACTTTCTATACTTTGAAGATACAGCCTGTCTAATCAGCTATTTACATTACTACAGCTTATTAATAGATGGTTCCTTTTGTCCACAAAAACAAAATATGTACTTTAGAGCCTATCATTTGTATCCATGTTATCCTTATTATTTTCAATCATGAATCTTAAAAAAGTAGTAAAGACCTTTACATTTTGTCTGCTGGTATCCTGCACGGCATATGCTCAAAAGCCAAATATCGTCTATATTTTAACTGACGACATGGGTTATGGCGATATCAGCGCACTTAATAAAAATTCAAAAATTCAAACACCCCATTTTGATGCACTTGTGCACAGCGGAATGAGTTTTAGCGATGCGCATACGAATTCTGCCGTTTGTACTCCCTCGCGCTATGGTATCTTGACCGGTAGATATGCGTGGCGAACCAATGTTCAAAGCGGTGTGTTGTGGAGTTACGATAGCTTAATGATTACTAAAAACCGAACCACAGTAGCCTCTTTATTGAAAAAAGAGGGCTATAACACCGCCTGCATAGGTAAATGGCATCTTGGCTTAGGCTGGCAAAAAGATGCTGCCGGAAAGATTGATTTTAACAAGCAGTTAACCAACGGTCCTACTTCGATTGGATTCGACTATTTCTACGGCATTACCGCTTCATTGGATATTCCTCCGTACTTCTATATCCACAACGATAAAATTACCGCTACTAAAATTGATACTATAAAAGGTACCAGTGGACAGGGTTTTTGGCGCGAAGGCCCTATTGGTAACGATTTTAAACACGAGGAAGTACTCCCTCGATTTGGAGAAAAAGCCTGTGAATACATTCAAACGCAAGCCAAAGCAGATAAGCCATTCTTTTTGTATTTACCTCTTCCCTCTCCACATACCCCTATGCTACCTTCAAAAGATTTTAAAGGGAAGTCTGGTTTAAATGATTATACCGACTTTGTTTTAATGACGGATGACATTGTTGGTAAAGTATTAAAGGCCATAAAAGATGCTGGAATTGAAAACAATACCTTGGTAATATTAACCAGCGATAATGGCGTGACTCCGGTGTCGGATATTCCGACATTAACGGCCAAAGGGCATTATTCGAGTTATATCTATCGAGGTGCAAAAGCTGATATCTATGAAGGGGGCCATCGTGTTCCGTTCGTGGTAAAATGGCCTGCACAAGTGAAACCTAATTCAAAATCTGATGCCACTATTTGCCTAACTGATTTTATGGCAACTTTAGCTGAATTAAATCGTCAACCGCTGAAAGATAATGAAGGAGAAGATAGTTTTAGCCTATTGCCGTTACTTTTGCAAAAAGGAAACTACACCAGAAAAAACATTGTTTTACACTCTATTGATGGAAATTTTGCGGTTCGAGAAGCCAACTGGAAACTGGAATACGCATATGGTTCTGGAGGCTGGAGCACCCCAACAGAAAAAGAAGGTAAACAAAATAAACTTCCAAACCTTCAGCTGTACAACCTTAAAAATGACATCGCTGAAAAGGATAATCTGGCGAATAAAAACCCTCAAGAAGTTGAAAAGTTAACACGAATACTGGAAAGCACGATTAACAATGGTCGTTCTACCCCGGGCAAAAAACAAAAGAACGATGTACCGGTTCAGTATTTGAAATACCAATAGAAAACTTAAAGCCCATTAATTTTAACGTTGATGGGCATACTTCTCCATACAACACCAAATAAATTCCTTCAAGCATAAAAAAAGCTTCTGATTTTACAACCAGAAGCTTTTTTTATATTGTGAAGTACAAATTATGCATTTGTATCTTGATTTAAACCTTGAATATAAACGGCGTGCTTAATTTCAGTACGACGAGATACAGATTTTTTCTCGTATGCTTGACGGCTACGTAGTTCTCTTAAAACTCCAGTTTTCTCAAATTTCTTTTTGAAACGTTTAAGCGCTTTATCTAATGATTCGCCGTCTTTAATGTTGATAATAATCATAACGTAGAAATACCTCCTCTCGTGTTTTTTATATTTTCCCTTTTGTTAGGGGATGCAAATGTAAGTAAAATATTCTGATTACAAAACCATTAGGATATATTTTTAAAAATAAAATTATACCGGTAATTTTTAATTTCTTACATAAACAGCTATATTAGTTACTCTAAATCTACGATATGACAACTGGAAGAAAAATCACCAACACCTTATTAATTATTATTTTGCTACTCGTAAGTGGCTATTTGTACTACCACTATTTCTTTGTTCTTGGAACAGGTGTAAAAGCAGGGCAATTAAATTACATTGTTCATAAAGGATATGTATTTAAAACATACGAAGGAAAACTGGTTCAACTAGGGATAAAATCGGGTGGTAACGCCGGATCAGTTCAAAACAATGAATTCGAATTCTCGGTTAGCGACGAAAAAATTGCTCAAAAAATGATGGAGAATGGTGGCAAGTATTACGAATTGCACTATAAAGAATATAACAATAGCCTTCCTTGGCGTGGTTACAGTAAATATGTTGTAGACAGTATTTATTCTATGCGAGACAACTAATCGCTCTTTTATAAATACTCCATATACACGCAAAAAACCGGAAGACCAATCTCCCGGTTTTTTTTGTTTACAAGAAATATAAAACCTAAGCTAAAAGCTCTCTGGAAATAACAATTTTTTGAATTTCAGAAGTTCCCTCTCCTATTGTACATAATTTGCTATCGCGATAAAATTTCTCAACCGGAAAATCTTTCGTATATCCATATCCCCCGAAAATTTGCACCGCTTCCGTAGCAACCTTTACTGCAACTTCTGATGAAAAATACTTTGCCATAGCCGATTGCTTCGTAACCGGTTGATGCCTGTTTTTTAAATCGGCTGCTTGCCGAATTAACAATTCTGCCGCTTCAATTTCAGTAGCCATATCTGCCAACTTAAAACTAATTGCCTGAAAACTCGAAATGGGTTTTCCAAATTGGTAACGTTCTTTTGAATAGAGCAAACTAGCTTCAAAAGCGCCTTTTGCAATACCTAAACCTAATGCCGCAATTGAAATACGTCCGCCATCTAAAACTTTCATGGCTTGCTTAAAGCCTTCGCCAACGTTCCCCAGCACATTACTTTTTGGTACACGGCAATTATCGAAAATCATTTCCGTAGTTTCGGAAGCACGCATGCCTAGCTTATTTTCTTTTTTACCCGCAGAAAAACCAGGTGTTCCTCTTTCAACCACAATAGCGGTAATACCGGCACTGCTTCCTGCTTCACCTGTTCGCACCATTACCACTGCCACATCGCCGCTTTTTCCGTGTGTTATCCAGTTTTTAGCACCGTTTAAAACATATGCATCGCCATCTTCGATGGCAGTGGTTGTCATTCTTAAAGCATCTGATCCGGTATTTGCTTCTGTTAATCCCCAGGCGCCTAACCACTCAGCACTAGCCAATTTTGGGAGCCACTTTTTCTTTTGTTCTTCCGAACCAAAGGCTAAAATATGTCCGGTACATAATGAATTATGCGCTGCCAAAGATAAACCAATTGATCCGCACACTTTTGATATCCCTACAATTACATCTACATACTCTTGATAACCTAAACCAGAGCCTCCGTATTCTTCCGGCACCAAAACGCCCATTAACCCTAAACTGCCCAACTCTTTAAACAATTCTACAGGAAAATATTGCTTTTCGTCCCATTCCATCACATTTGGACGAATGTGGCGTTCTGCAAAATCGTGAACCATTGCCTGAACGCTTTTTTGGGTTTCAGTTTCTGAAAAATTAAAATCTATGTTCATAAATAAAAAGGTAGTTTAAACAAGTATAACGAATTATTTTAGAAGTCGTTACCCTTTAATATTTGCTCAGAAACAGAATGAAACAGTATTGGGTTCAATAAGCAGAGCGATACATTTTAAAGCTTGTGATTCTTCAATTGTCGCATGGCGATTTATTTTAAATTTCTTAAAAAGCAAGATAGGGTTTTATCTTCTGAATGGTTTCTTCAGGCAAAATTATTACTTTTTTCAAATCAGCGATGCTAGTAAACTTTCCGTGTTGTTTACGATATTGAATCAATGCATTTATTTGTTTGTAGCTTAAATAAGGATTGGTTTTTAAATCGTTAAACTCTGCGGTATTAACATTTATAGTCTTTAAGCTATTAGGCGATAAAGAAATTTGACTTTTAATTTCATTGTATTTAACGGAGTCTAATCCATAAACCTCCATCAGTTGTTCCTTCTTATAAAAACCTCCCAATCTATCGCGGTACTTGACAATTCGCTTGGCAAAGGCCGGACCAATTCCTTTTATCTCATCCAGCTTTGCCGAATCTGCCGTATTTATATCCACAACAAGTGCTTCTTTTTTAACATATTCCTTCTTCTCAAATGGAATATCTTTTTTTACATTGATAGGCGCCATATCCTCTATTGCTACATAGGGCAGCAATCTTTCATACATGGCTGGAGAAATGGTATACATCCGCTTCAAATCGGTTGCTTTATAAAATTTTCCACCTTTGGCAACATAGTTAAGAATGCTTCCTGCTTGTTTTGCCGAAAGTCCCAGGCGCTGCCATCCTTCCAAATCAAGTGTATTTGGATCAAAAGGAAAGCGTTCGGCAACGCCGCTTGCTTTTTGATCTAGTGATTTATCATTTTTGTATCGAAAATCAGGCTTATTTACAAGCTCAATCTGTTGCAATTGGGCTAATAAATTTGCGTTATCCTTTTCAATTGGTTTTGTATATTTATAAACTAAAGGGATGGTTTTCAATACGATAATGATTATAATAAGTAGCAATAAACCGTTAAACTCGCCCTTACTAAAACCAAAATGCTTATTTAACCAAATTTTCATTTCAGTGATATGACATGTGTATTATAAATATAAATCTTATTTTTGGGATTGCAAAAAGAGTAAACCCAAACGAATTAAAAAAGTAAAAACATTTTTTGATTAGGCTCTTTTAAAAATCAAACCATTATTTATATGAAGATTATTACTACTTCAGAGTTTGCCAAGGCAACGAAGATAGATAAACTTGGAGTACCGGGATTAGCTGGCTTGTTGATGGAGATCATGAAATTAAATGACATCAACGATGTTTTTTCCCAAAATCAGCATTTTAAAGGACTAGAATTTGTAGATAAAATATTAGAAACCATCGGCGTTTCGATTGATTTTGATGAAGATGATTTAAACAGCATCCCTAAAACAGGTCCTTTTATTGCCATTGCCAACCATCCGTATGGAGGTGTTGAAGGTTTAGCCTTGGTTAAACTTTTATGCACGGTTAGACCTGATGCAAAAGTGATGGTTAATTTCATTTTAAAGAAGATTCCTAATTTGGATGAGTTTTTTGTAGCCGTTAATCCTTTCGAAAACGTGCAACATTCATCTAGCATCAGCGGTATCAAAACTACCTTAGATTTATTAAGAAGCGGTACCCCAATTGGTATTTTCCCGGCAGGTGAAGTTTCTACATTTAAATTAGATACCCAACAAGTTACCGACAGATTATGGCACCCTGTGGTTGGAAAACTCATTTCAAAAGCCAAAGTACCGGTTGTACCCATCTATTTCCATGGAAACAACGGGGTTTTGTTTAATATTTTAAGTTTTATTCATCCTACCTTACGCACGGCTAAACTACCTTCTGAATTTTTAAACAAACAAGGATTAACCATTAAAGTACGTATTGGAAAGGCCATTTCGCCCGTTGATATTGCCAATATTAACAAAGGAAATAAATTAATGGATTTCTTGCGCGCCAGAACCTATGCCTTGGGCGTTGGTATGGAACCAGAGAAAAAACTTTTTAATCCGCTAAAGCTTTTCAAAATAAGAAAAAAACCTGCGCAAATTATTGATGAAACACCAAAGGAAATTCTGAGCAAGGAGGTTCAAAACTTAACGGAACATTTGGTATGGACAGAGAAAAATTATGAAGTCTATATTGTCCCTACGCAGAAAATCCCGCATATTTTACACGAAATTGGTCGCTTACGCGAGATAACTTTCCGCGAAGTTGGAGAAGGCACGAATCAAAAAATTGACTTAGACAATTACGACATCTATTACAATCACTTATTTATATGGGATAAGGATAATGATACCATTGTTGGTGCCTATCGCATTGGTAAGGGTGATGAAATTTTAGAAAGCATGGGCCGCAAGGGATTTTACCTTTCGGAACTTTTTAAAATGAAAGACCAATTTTTGCCTATTTTACGTCAAGGTATCGAACTAGGACGTTCATGGATTCGCAAAGAATATCAAGGGAAACCACTTCCTTTATTTTTATTATGGAAAGGTATTTTGAAATATTTAATCGATAATCCGCAATACCGCTATATGTTTGGCCCCGTGAGTATCAGCAATAGTTTCTCTAAATTTAGTAAAGCGCTCATTGTTGATTACATTACGAAAAACCATTTCGATTATGAAATGGCCACCTACATTAAACCGAAAAACAAGTTTAAAGCAGATTTATTACCCATCAGTACAGATGCTTTGGTGGATAGCAGCGAATCGTTTAAAGATTTGGACAGCTTAATTGGCGATATTGAAAATTCGCACATGAAAGTACCCGTACTTATCAGGCAGTATATGAATTTAAATGCAAAAATCATTTCGTTTAACATTGACCCGAAATTTGCCGATTGTTTGGATGGTTTCTTATTGGTTGATACGCACAACATCCCTGAGGAAATCATCGAAAAATTAGGTAAAAATTTATAAAAAAAATGCCCGGACATCCACCCGGGCATTTTAATATCAACTAACCTAAACTTTATAAATACTAACCAAATATTTATACCACAAAGGTAATGTGCCCTCATTAACCTAATGTTAAGCTGAGGTTATTTGTTTACTACGTAACATGGCAAAATCGGGTCCACTATTTTTTCTATTCTAAACCAATCGTGGCTGCCGCTAATCTAAAAACGTAAGGTTTTTAGCCAGCACTGAATCTTCAATATTAAACCCGTGTTAAGTTGGCGTTAAATTATCATCAACTGTTCACGAAAACAAAATGCGGCTCTACCGGATATTTTTGTTTAAATTTAGGTTAGTTCGAAAATACACTAACCAAATTCATAGAAATTGAACATCCGGAAATATCTATATTGCCTATTATTGATTGCATTTAGCAATATCCTCGGCATGTGTGATGTTATGGGACAAACTTATTCGTTTGATCTTTACAAAGACGTTTTTGAATTTCAATTAGACTCAACAGCGCGGATAAAAACAGCAACTGTAGCTGAAAAAAAAGAAGCCATCAACTTTTATATGGCTATTAATGCTGGAAATTACCAACCCCTTATTTCATCTCTAAAAAATTATAAAGAGAAAAAGCATTTAGATGATTGGATTTTTTACCAGTTAATCCGTAAAACAGCGGAACAAATATCGCCAAAAGCCGACAACTATTTCCGTTATACCTTATACAAATGGTTCCTGCTTAGTAAATGTGGTTATGATGCCAAAATAGCCATCGGTGATGAACAAATCATCTTATACATTAAGAGTGATGAAGATACCTGGGATATTCCTTTTTTTATGATTAACAATATCCGATACAGCTGCCTAAACTATCATGATTATGGTAAATTGTACAAAGAACATACTAAATATATCCCCGTAAACATTAAAATTGAAGGCGCTACAAATGCCTTTTCTTACCAGGTAAAAGAAATGCCTGAGTTTAAGCCCAACAGTTACAATGAAAAAAACCTTGCATTTAAGTACGCTCAAAAAGTATATCACTTTAAACTTAAAATAAGTAATGAGGTAGAAGGTATTTTCAAAAATTACCCAGTAGTTGATTATCAAACCTATTTCAATATTCCTTTAAGTAGCGAAACGTACGGGTCGTTAATTCCGGTTTTAAAACAAAACATAAAAGGCATGAGCCAAACCAAAGGGATTGACTATTTAATGCGTTTTACGCGTTATGCTTTTCTGTATGAAGATGATGGACAGAATTTTGGCAAAGAGAAACGATTATCACCCGAACAAACTTTAATAAATGAATATAGTGATTGTGATGATCGAGCCGCATTATTTTTTTACTTGGTAAAGGAGATTTATAACCTTCCGATGTTAGCGGTGTTGTACCCAACCCACTTAACTGTTGCTGTGCAATTAGCGAACACGCCTGGAGAATTCATTTTATACAACGGGAAAAAGTATTCCTTTTGCGAGCCTACTCCCCAAGTTCAAGATTTAAAAATTGGCCAAATCTCTGCCAATTTGAAAAATAGCAAATATGAGGTTGTGTATGCCTACGAACCAAAATAATCCCACATAACCTTCAATTTATAACGCAATAGCTACAAAACATCTGTATTCTATTGAAAACAAATCAGTTATCCGATTTTTATTTTATATATTTAAGATAAATTCCTAAACTGCAAGTTATGTCTGCTAAAATTTATACTGTCTTAAAAGAATACTATGTTGAGATTCATGATAGACCGATAAAAGCGCGCATTCTGTCGCAAGTAAATCGCGACAATGTTTTTGTCTTTCAAACGAGTGCATTTTACAAAAATCGGAATCATGCTGAGCCACATGAACCGGTTTCTACCTTTACTTCTTTTGCTAATGCAGAAAGGCATTTATTTCAATACCTAGAAGAGTTTCAAAACACCCTCGATTTGGGTGGTGAAGTTACAGAAGGTAATCGTTTCTAATTACTATCGAGAACACCGGAAATAGCAATACATCCAATTTATTGTATTGGTTTCTGACTAATAATATCGAGCATAATACCTATAGTAAAAGTCTCATGTGAAAAACTACATGAGACTTCTGCTTTTTATTCCTTTACATGACGCGAGTTATCGCTTAATTTCTTGTGAGAAACACATACCATATGCTTAGCCTGCAAACCTGCTTTTTTAACTGAATTCTAATTAAAAACGAAAGAAGGGATCTAAATAGACCCCTTCTTTCGTTATACGTCACTCTTTAAAAAAGAGCATCTGTTTTTTATAGGTTTGCTAATAAATCAACACCGTCTACAGTAGCCCATTTACCTTTTGTTAATGAAGCACCAGTTGCCGTTGTAGAAGTAGTCCAGTTAGTTCCGAAACTTGCTGCTGATGCAGTAAATCCTGTTGCACCAGTAATAAACAATGTAGGAGTATTAGTAACTTTAACATTGGTTAATTTAATTTTGCCTGTTAAAACTTGGGCATCATATGTTGCTTTATCACGAATTTGAACAGCACCACCTGTGAAGGCTGTAGGAGTTGTTTGACTGCCATATCCATCAATTACAATATTGCTAAAGTCACCATTTCCGTTTGCTTTAAATTGGAAAGCATCTAATTGAATTTCACTTTGCGCCTCAGTAGTAGTACCAGCTGCTCTTTTCAAAGTAATATTGGTAACTTTAGGCCAAAATGCATTGTCAACACTTTTAGACTCAACTTCCATACCGTAGTTTGCAACACCTGTTTGGTAAGCGTACCAGTTTGTATTGTCTTGACCTCTCCATCCATCTTGCCAATCGAAAGAATCGTCAGAGTTACCGTAAGAAATTAAATTTTTACCACTTACTGTACCTCCATAAAACTCGAAACCATCATCGTTTCCTTTGTAAGACACTAAGTTTTCTAATACAGTACCGCTACCTACAGAGTAGAATGAGAAACCATTTTGTTCTTTTGAGTTGGTTGTAATTACACGGCCAGCATATTCAACACGTACATATTTTAAAGTACCACCATTATGTGTAGTGTTTGAACCTCCGTAACTTAAATTTAAACCATCTTCTGATGTTGCTGTTTGAGGAGCTGCAGCTGTAGCTGAATTTACGATTGGAGCATCACCATACATGATGATTCCATTCCAAGAACCCCCAACTTTAGACTTTTCTGTTAAAACAATTGGCTCATCAGCAGTACCAATCGCTACTAGTTTCCCGCCATTTAAAACTACTAATCCATCATCGCCATCTGTTTTATCTGCAGTAAAAGTAGAACCTGCTTCAATAGTTAAGGTAACGCCTGACTGAATTTTAACTACTCCTTTTAAAGTATAGTTACCATATGCTAACGTTCTATTTGCTGTGATGTCACCAGTAATTTCTCCTTGAACTGGAGTTTTTGTAGGTACTGTTTCATCATCATCTTTTGAACAGCCTGTAAAAATAGCAGCTAAAACAGCAGCAGAATAAAGTAATTTTTTCATTTTATTTTTTTTAATTGTATTTAACTTTTATTAGTGTAAAAGTAGACTCTCTATGTTTTCAATAGGTTAATTTTATTTTAACCTTACAACAACTTCACGTTAATAAATTGTAAACACCTCTCTTAAAAAGTATAACCTAAGCCCAATGAGATTCCTACACCTCTTTTATAATCTTTTACGGTTAAATCGTTTTCGTAAATTGGTACAATATTGTTATCACCTAAATCAACTCTATAGGTAGGATTTAAAATATTCTCTACTGATAATTTTAAATCCCATTTACTTGAAATTTTATTATTCCAAATAAAATCTAACTTACCAAATGGTTTTTCGTAATAGTTATCCAAACCGTTTGTACCTACTGCATAAATACGCTCTCCATAAATATTATAGGCTAAAGTCATCGTACTTTTCCATTTCTTACTGAAATCGCTTTCATGCTTAATATCTGCATTGATTAACCATGGAGATGCTCCTTGTAATTTGCGCGTGTTTGTACCTCTAATTGCAGCCGTTTCAGTTGGATTCTTAACATTATCAATGGTAGTTTTTGTATACATTAATGAGGTATTGAAACCAACCGAAAAATTAGAAAGCGACTCGCTAAATCTAGATAACTGTAATAAAAACTCTAATTCTGCTCCGTATAAAACAGCCTGTTTTGAGTTGTTATAGGTAATAGCTAAACCACCGCTTCCAGCTGATTGTATGAATAAACGCTCAATTGGATCCTGAATATATTTAGCGAAACCAGTTACTGCTAACATTTCTTTATTTGACGGAAACAACTCGTACTTAACGTCTACATTATAGTTTTGGCTATTAATTACGTTTGGATTACCGTTTTCAATCGTAGCATCTGGATTAACAAACTCTAAAGGATATGCCTCCATAACAACTGGCTTTGTTAAGGTTTTTGATGCTGAAAATCTTAAATTCGATTTCTCTGTTAATTCATATTTCAAATTTGCAGCAGGCAAAATATCAAAGTTGTCTCTGGTGATTTTTTTGAATGGATCATTAAAACTTCCTGGCTCTCTATAGCGGGTAATTCTTTGCGATTGTTCAAATCTAGTTCCAACATTTAAATTAAATTTATCATTTAACTTAAGTGATAAATCAAAATAACCTGCGTTAACGCCTTCTTGCATTTTAGCTGCATAGGTAGAATTTGAACCCTCATTATAGGTAAATCCTCCGTTCGAAATTTGATTTGCCAATACTGCATCTGGTTGATTTACATCAAAAACGGCTGTATTAGAAGCTAAATTTTGCGAAACTAAAAATCTGAAGCTTGATTCCATTCTGTTGAAAGATCCGTTATAACCCACGGCCAACTTATTTGAAGTAGCTCCTTCAGAACCACCAAATTTCCAGTTATATTCTAACAAACCTGAGGCAAATAGATCTCCATTAAAATCCATGTACTGTCTGGTAATACTATTACCTGTGTAACTGATTGAAATTGTATTGTCGTCAATCATCCCTCCTTTAAAAGATTTTCTATCTGGCAATTCATACTTTGTTTGAGAATAAGAACCACCTACCTTAATGCTATGCGCATCATCAGCTGTTATTTTATAATTTGCTAATGCCTGTCCGGTAAAGAAGTTTGTTTTTTGCAATTGATTTAAACGGATAAATGAGTTATTTACCGTAGCCTGACTATTGGTATAGCCCAACTGATCTTGGATCATGGTTTCAGTTCCTTTTAAATAAAAGGCATTTAAACCTAAGCTTAATCTTTTGCTACCGTAATTAATGCTTCCTAATAGAGAAGAATTTGTAGTGAATCTGTACTTGGTTGTATATAAGTTATTGTCGTAAATACCTTGGGCTGTATTAAAAAAGCGATCTACTCCTTCTCTTACTTGAAAACCATTATCTGTATTAATTGAAACTAAATACTGAATAAAACGGTCATTTTCTAATTTGAATTTTTGTGTATGAAGAACGCCAATATTCGCACTTAAAGGAGCATTTGCCTCTTGTACGTCAAAACCTTCACCAAACTGAGAGTTGGCTTCGTTTGCAGTCATCGTGTAAGAAGATGGTTTGCTACCAAATACCTTTGGCATATTTCTTCCATTACCCGTAAATCCAAAATAATCCCCGATAGATGTTTCGTCCTCAGGTCTTAAGAACTTCTTAAAAGTAGTATTTGATAAATAGCTTGTACCAATGCTAATCTTAGTCGTTGGTTTTTCACCTTTTGCTGTTACAATATTAAATGTACCACCTGCAAAATCGCCATATAAACTAGCATTAAATGTTTTATAAGTCTCTAAAACACTCACAATGTCGGTAGGAAAAAGATCTAAAGCAACAATCTTTTTAAACGGGTTGTTAGAAGGAACAGCTAAACCATTAATTAATAGATTATTATATCTATCCTCTAATCCTCTAACAAACAAACCACGACCATCAACTTTGGTAATACCTGTTATTTTTGTCAAGCCTTCCTCTACATCGCTTACTCCCTTTCTCGACAACTCTTGAATACCTATACCCTGTTTAATTTCAGTGGCATTTTTTTGTTGTGATAATAAAGCGGTTTCTGTCTCTTTACTAGCAGTACCCGTAATTTTAACTTCGTCTAGCTTTTGAGAATTTGATTCTTCTAGCACAATGTTTAATGTAACAGTTGCGCCAGACTTCACCTCAACAGGTAATTCTCTGCTGGTATATCCTAAATACGATGCCTCAATTACAACATTACCGTTTACAGCCTGAATAATATACTTACCGTCAGCACCGGTTGAAGAACCTTTCGTTGTGCCTTTAATTTTTACAGAAACACCTATTAATGTTTCGCCGGTTTTTTTATCGGATACTGTACCAGAAATTTTGCCACTTTGGGCCTGAGCGATAATACTAAAGAAAAGAACCAGTATAGTTAATAGTGGTCTCTTAAATTGTGTTGTTAAGTTCAATGTGCCTATTTTTTATTTTAGGCAAAAGTATTACGGCAATGTTAATTAAAAGTTAGATGTTAATTAAGGTTTGTTTACCCCTGTGTTAACTAAATATTAACTACTGCTTATATCGGGTGTTTTAATACCGAAGTCCCGTTTTCTTGCAAATAAAGTGCAATAACCAAATTGGGCCAATTAACAAGAACTTAACATCGTCTAAAAAAGAAGGCTTCTTTCCTTCAATTTTATGCCCAATAAATTGACCAATCCAAGCTAAAACAAAAATACTGGTATAGATTGCGTAAGCTGTACCGCTTCCCAAGCCAACGGCCTGTTCTATTTTAACAATGATGTATGCCATTAATCCTACCACCCAAATCATGATAAAAAACAAATTGGGCGAAAGTGTAAAATAATAATACATACTAAAGGCCAAAAGAAAAGAGGCCCAATTAAAGAAACCATTGTAGCTTCCTAAAAAATTCAAATGAGGAAAAGGAATTTGCCACACTATGCCTAAAAGACTAAAAACGATCAAGGGTACACAAATCCAATGTACCAATTTATTGGTTGGATTTTGATGGCTCTCTGCGTATTTATCAAAAAGGATGTCGACAGGGCGTTTCTCTTCGTTTTTCATTTTATATTCAGTTTAAAAGGTAAAAATAAAAAAAGCGATGGACATTGCCATCGCTTTCGGTTATTTTCAACTTCGTTTTTGTTCTTAATTTAAAACCAAGCTGTTTTGTTTCATTTATTTTGCGAATGCTACTGAACGTGTTTCGCGAATTACCGTCACTTTAATTTGTCCCGGATACGTCATTTCAGTTTGAATACGTGTTGAGATATCGGCAGCCAATAACTCTGCTTGTGCATCGGTAATACGTTCACTTTCCACAATTACCCGTAATTCTCTACCTGCTTGAATGGCAAATGTTTTTTCTACGCCTGGATACGAAAGCGCTAGTTCTTCTAAATCTTTTAATCGTTTGATGTAACTCTCAACCACTTCTCTACGGGCTCCTGGGCGGGCTCCTGAAATAGCATCACAAGCTTGAACAATTGGAGAAATCATCGACGTCATTTCTATTTCATCGTGGTGGGCTCCAATGGCATTACAAACTTCTGGATGCTCTTTATATTTCTCAGCCAATTGCATTCCCAAAATTGCGTGTGGTAATTCAGGATTATCATCAGGCACTTTACCTATATCGTGTAACAAGCCCGCGCGTTTGGCCATTTTTGCATTTAAGCCCAGCTCTGCTGCCATGGTAGCACAGAAATTAGCCACCTCGCGCGAGTGGTGCAATAAATTTTGTCCGTAAGAAGAACGGTAACGCATACGTCCAACCATTCTAATTAACTCGGGGTGTAAACCATGAATACCTAAATCGATTACCGTACGTTCACCAATTTCGATAATTTCATCTTCAATTTGTTTCTTCGTTTTGGCAACAATCTCTTCAATACGCGCGGGGTGAATACGGCCATCCGTTACTAAGCGATGCAAGGCCAAACGCGCAATTTCTCTCCTAACAGGATCAAATCCTGACAAAATAATCGCCTCTGGCGTATCATCCACAATAATTTCAATTCCTGTAGCGGCTTCTAAAGCACGGATATTTCTACCCTCTCTACCAATTACCCTTCCTTTAATTTCATCACTCTCGATATGAAAAATAGAAACTGAATTTTCAATAGCCGCTTCTGTAGCAGTACGTTGAATGGTTTGAATCACAACTTTTTTAGCTTCTTTACTGGCCGTAAGTTTTGCTTCATCCACAATATCCTTAACCTGCATCATGGCTTGTGTACGCGCTTCTTGCTTTAAGTTTTCAACCAATTGCTCTTTTGCCTCTTCGGCCGATAAGCCTGCAATGGTTTCCAATTGCTTTAAGTGTTGATTCTTTAATTGTTCAACTTCTTCTTGCTTTTTAACTGCAATTTCAGTTTGCTTTTCTAAATGCGTACGTTGCTTATCAAGCTCTTGCTCTTTTTTGTTATAATTTTCTAAACGTTGATTTACCGATTGTTCTTTTTGTTTAATGGTATTTTCACGTTGATTAATGGTATTATTCCGTGCACTTACCTCTTGTTCATGCTCCGCTTTTAGTTGCAAAAACTTCTCTTTTGCTTCCAAAAGACGGTTCTTTTTTAAGATTTCCGCATTATTTTCAGCGTCTTTTAATATTTTCTTAACCTTATTTTGAGCGGCTATTTCTTGTTGTTTAAGTAAATTGCGTAATAGGAATCTTCCTACAGCAATACCGATACCTAAACCTGCTATTAATGCAAATACGTATCCTAATATTTCTACTGTCTCCATTTTTATTTTTATGTAAAAAAACCGCAACTAATTTTTTAAAGTCTCATTCATTTTAAACCTCAACTAAGCATAATTGGGATTTAAGCCATTTTCAGGTGCCAAAGCAGATGAAATACGCCCTCTTAACCCCATAGATATTGAAGTGTTAAGTTTTATAAATTTTGAAACTCAAAAACTAGCTGCGGCTATATTTTTGTGCTAATATTGAAATTATGTGACCCATAAATTTCTATACCCTTTTACGCAATTGTATCGGGGTAATGTAGATTTAAGGATGACAAAAATTTAAAGAACGAACCTTTATTTTGAAAAAAAATCGTTTAATAAACCATCTAGTTGTTCCACTTTATCAGCTACTGCAGTATCTTGATTTTGTACTTTATTTTCTGTTCTCAGTACGGCCGTTGCATAATGCAATACTGCCATTGAGAGTAAATCCTGCTTATCTCTAACCGCATAATTCTCTTGATAGTCTTTTATGCGTTCGTTGATCATTTTTGCTGCCCGTCTCACAATTTCTTCCTCTTCCATGTTTACCTTTAAGGGGTAAATACGGTCAGAAATGGTTATTTTAATCGAGATTTCTCCCATTTTTCTAGCTTAGTTTCTGATTTTTTCGCTTACTTATTTCTTAAGTAAAGCGATACTCTTATCAATCTCCCGCACAAAATCGTTAATTTTTTGCTTAATATCAAGCGATTTTTCCGTGGCCCCTTCAATACTTTTGGCAAGTTTGGTCACCCTTAGCTTTTCTTCTAAATCGACATTCTTCCCTTTAGCTGTATCCAGCGCAACCTTTAGCGATTGATTTTCAAGCTTTAATAAATCATTTTCTCCTTGCAGCGCATTACACAACTCAATTATCTGAGCCGTTTTTTGTACTACTTTATCTAATTGATCTGCAACAGAAGCCATGAATTTATTTTTTAAAAATACGAATTTATATTTTATTTCCTAATCTCAGCACCTGCTTGCTGGGTTAAATTGCCAATTAACTTTTGCATCGTTTGCTCAATTTGCTTATCGGTTAGTGTTTGCTCCTCATCTTGCAAAATAAAATTCAGGGCATATGATTTTTTTCCAGCTGGTAATTTATCACCCATGTACACATCAAACACACCAACTTCCTTAATCAACTTTTTATCCGTTTTAAACGCAATACTTCTTAAGCTTTCGAATGTAACCGCTTGATCAATCAATAACGATAAATCGCGACGAACTTGCGGATATTTAGAGACTTCTTTGTTGACAATTTTGTTCTTTTTAACACTGTCTAATAAAGCAGCCCAATCAAAATCTGCATAGAATACTTCTGCATTTACATCCGTTTGCTTTCTATCCGCCTTGGTCGCTGCTCCAAAACTTACCAAGGTCTTGTTGCCTCGAAAATATTTGATTCCATATGCAAACTCATCCGTATTCAAACTATCTGTTTGATACGTGGTAATTCCTAAACGCGATAAAATAGCATCTACCGCTGCCTTTAGGTTATAAAACGATGCTGGTTTTGAGTTCTGATTCCATTGCTCTGCTTGTTTTGCTCCCGAAAGTAAAACCAATAAGCGTGGACGCTCCACATATTCACCGTTAATTAAATGATAGGTTTTTCCAAACTCATAAAACTTTACATCTGGATTTTTTCTGTTTTGGTTGTACGTAACGCTTTCCAAAGCAGGCATCAACAAGTTTTGACGCATCACATTTAAATCGCTACTTAATGGATTTAAAATATGTACGGCTTCATCAAGATTCTTTGAATAGGCCGATTTTGTTAAGGAATTACACCAAATTTCTGCATAACCATTTGCGGTTAGCATATCAGCAATTACATTTTGTGTATTTTCTTTATCCGGTTTCACCGTATACGAAAGGGATGCATTAACTTTTGAAGGAATTTCGATGTTGTTATATCCGTAAATACGTAAAACTTCTTCCGTAATATCGCATTCGCGCGTTACATCCACTTTATAAGCTGGAACTTTTAGCGACAAACCTTCCGTCGTTTCTGCCGTAGCATCGATTCCTAGTGCCAGAATAATTGCTTTAATTTCTTCTGAAGGGATATTGGCCCCGATTAACTTTGTAATATTGGCATACTGCACATCAAACTCGAATGCCGGAATCGGGTTTGGATAAATATCTGAAATGGATGATGAGATTTCACCTCCTGCCAATTCTTTGATTAATAAAGCAGCGTACTTTAACGCTACAACCGTCATTTCTGGATCAGTTCCGCGTTCGAAACGAAAAGATGAATCTGTTTTTAAACCGTGGCGTTTCGCTGTTTTACGAACCGAAACCGCATTGAAATAGGCGCTTTCTAAGAAAATGTTTTTCGTTTCGGCACTCACACCTGATGAGGCTCCTCCAAAAACACCGGCAATACACATCGGCGCTTCGGCATTGCAAATCATCAAATCATCGGCACTTAATTTACGTTCTACATCGTCTAAGGTTACAAAAGGAGTATTTTCAACCACTTTCTTTACCACTACTTTGGCTCCTGCAATTTTATCGGCATCAAATGCATGCATCGGCTGCCCTAAACCATGTAACACAAAGTTGGTAACATCTACCACGTTATTTATCGGGCGTACCCCAATTACCTTTAATTTATCTTTTAGCCACTCTGGCGATTCGGCAACCGTAACGCCTGAAATAGTCAAACTGCTGTAACGCGGGCAAGCGGCTCCATCTTCAACCGCTACAGGGATAACCAAATTTTCGTTATCTACCTTAAAAGAAGCCAAATCTGGCAGGGTATACTGCGTACGGAAATAACCGGCTAAATCTCTTGCTACACCTAAATGAGAAGCAGCATCAGCACGATTTGGCGTTAATCCAATCTCGAACACATAGTCGTCTTCCATATTGAAATGTTCTTTTGCCAATACACCTACTTGCGTATTAGCGGGAAGCACCATAATGCCATCATGCCCTTTTCCTAAGCCAATTTCGTCTTCTGCACAAATCATCCCTTGCGAAAGTTCGCCTCTAATTTTCGATTCTTTAATCTTAAAAGGTTCACCCTCTAACGGATAAACGGTGGTTCCAACGGTTGCCACAACTACTTTTTGGCCTGCTGCCACGTTTGGTGCCCCACATACAATCTGAAGATTTTCTGTAGCCCCTACATTGACTGTAGTTATCCTTAAACGATCGGCATTCGGGTGTTGCACACAGGTTAAAACTTCGCCAATAACCAAGCCCTCTAAGCCACCAATAACCGGTTGAACTTTTTCTACACTTTCTACTTCTAAACCAACATTCGTCAATATTAACGAAAGTTCGTTAGGTGTTTTATCTATTTGAACGAATTGTTTTAACCAGTTATATGATATTTTCATCTGTTACGATTTGAGATATGCCTCTTGCGATTTAATGCGAACACTAAATGCAATTCAAAAATTTTATAAAAGGCAAAGATATTATTTAAAGACTAAAGCAGGAAGTTAAAGCCCAAAATCTTAGGAGAAAATTCAACAAAAAACATGCTTTCTTTTCAGTTATCTGACTGATTACCGTTATTTAAAAAAAAGCTGTACAAAAACTGGTAAATGATCTGAAAAGTAGCGTTTATCTTTATTATCTGTCAAAACCGCATACTTTTGAACTCTAAACGACTGATTTACGAAAATATAATCGATACGATTTTTCAAATCGCTATTAAAATCAAAGCCATTAAAAGTTCCATTAGGGCCATAAGGGGGCTCTCCTGTAACTTCCTTAGAATCATACAGAAAAGTCTTTATGGTGGCAATAGCTTCCGTTTCAGGAGTTACATTTAAATCGCCTGTAAATACCACTGGCAAGTTAGGCGCTATTTCTGCTATTTTTTGTTTTATCAACTTCGCTGATTCTATTCTTGCTTGCACGCCAACATGATCGTAATGGGTATTAAACACCATAAATGTTCGCTTATTTTCTTTATCGAACAATTTTACCCAACTGCACACCCTATTCAAAGCAGCATCCCATCCTTTGCTTGGTTTTCCAGGTGTTTCTGATAGCCAAAAAGTACCGCCTTCTTTTTTCTGAAAGCGATCTTTATCAAAATAAATGGCCGAAAACTCTCCTTTGCGCTTACCATCATCTCTACCAACTCCTACTACATCGAAATTGCTTCCTGCTAACAAGTCATCAAATTGCTCTGGCAAGGCTTCTTGTACACACAATATATCCACATCGTGAAACTTTATTAAAGCCTTCACATTTTCTTTACGGTTTGGCCAGGCGTTTATACCATCAGAAACAACGTTTAAACGAATGTTGTAGCTGAGTATATGGATTGGCTCAGATGCATGTTGTGCGAACGTCACGCTATTGATTAGTGATAAAAGGACGAATATTTTTAAAATTTTCATAGTTTCGATTCAAATTTGAAATCCCCTTCAATGTCTCGTTTGCCAGCATTTGAACCGAAAATTGAGCAGAATTTCTGGCGAAAGATACCCATATGCAGTTATGTTGAAATTAAGACACTGTTAATTTATAGAAAATAGATTCATACTTGATTCCGATGTGATTACATTGCATCATTATCTCGAAAACTGTAATATTGTTGATCAGCAAAAATTAAATGATCAGCCACACTTAAGCTTAACAAGTCGCCACCAGCAACTAATTGTCGGGTCAACTTTATATCAGCGGCGCTAGGTTTTAAGTTCCCTGAGGGATGATTATGTGCTAAAATAATGCTTGCGGCATTGTTTTGGAGTGCTACTTTGAAAATCACTTTAGGATCAGCAATGGTTCCGGCTTGGCCACCCTTACTTATTAGTTGTTTACTTACAATATTTCCTGAACGACTAAGCACCAGAATCCAAAATTCTTCGTGATTGAGATCTGAAAAGGTGGAACGTAAATAACGAAAAGCATCGGACGACGAACTAACCTTTACTTGTTCTAAACCATTTTCTTCTTTTCTGCGAAGACCGAGTTCTAGCGCAGCGGTAATTGAAATCGCTTTCGCTTCTCCTATTCCTCTAAATCTTGATAATTCTTGAATAGAGGCCCGCCCCAATTTTGCCAAATTATTTTCATAGGTAGCCAAAATACGTTTACTTAAATCGACGGCTGTTTCTGTTCTATTCCCAGAACCAATTAAAATCGCAATTAATTCAGCATCTGTGAGGTATCTACGTCCGTGAGTTAGGAGCTTTTCACGCGGTCTATCTTCTTCTGCCCAACTCTTTATACCAAGTTTTAAATGATCGTTTTCCATTTTTTTACAATAAAAAAGGCACCCCAATTTGGTTGGGATGCCTTCTGACTAATATCGTAAAAAAATTTGGCTTATTTTAAACCGTTAACGAATTTCGTTAATTTTGATTTATTGTTTGCCGCTTTGTTTTTGTGGATTACATTTTTCTTAGCTAAACGATCTAACATAGAGATCACTTTAGGCAATAATTCAGAAGCTGTTTTTTTATCTTCTGATGCACGTAATCTTTTAATAAAGGTACGAGTAGTTTTTGCCTGATATCTGTTACGTAAACGTTTTGTTGCGTTTGCTCTAATTCTTTTTAATGAAGATTTATGATTTGCCATTTCTATTTAGCCTTTTATATTTTCTTAATCGTTTTCCTATAATTCGGGTTGCAAATATAGGATTAATGTTTTGATTTTACAAAACACTTTTCATTTTTTTATTTGATTATTTTTCTTCCAATAAACAAAGCACAAAAATACAGCTTTTTTTCGTATCTTACTAATAACCACATATTCTAATAAAATTTAATTTCCCCTTCAAATACAGGCATAAAATGCTATTTTTGAAGAAAAAAATCTATTGTGAAAAAACGAATTGCCATTTTTGCTTCAGGTTCTGGTTCCAATGCTCAAAAACTGATGGAGTATTTTAAACGTAGTAACGATATAGAAATTTCGCTTGTTTTAACCAACAACGCTGATGCTTTCGTATTACAAAGAGCAGATAATTTCGAGATACCTACCCATATTTTTGACAAAAACGAGTTTTACAAAACAGACAATGTGATCGATTTACTCAAAAACCTTGACATCGACTTTATTGTTTTAGCAGGATTTTTATGGTTAGTTCCACAACATTTAATTGACGCCTATCCCGGCAGAATCATTAATATACACCCTGCACTTCTACCCCTTTATGGTGGAAAAGGTATGTATGGCGACCATGTACATAACGCCGTACTGGCAAATGGCGATAGCGAAGGGGGAATTACCATTCATTATGTGGATGCAAACTACGATGAAGGAGAATACATTTACCAAGCGCGCTATAAAATAGAACCTGGCGATAATTTAGAGCTGATAAAATTTAAGGGACAACAACTGGAACATCTTCACTATCCAAAAGTTGTTGAAAATCTAGTAAAGAAAATAAAAAAATAAAAAAACGGCGATACACTACACCCATGTATCGCCGTTTTTTTTGATGTATTACGCTAGCGAATTTGGGAGAAACAATCCTCGATCAATGGCTTTTAAAATTAAGTCTGGCATTCTATTTACTTCCATTTTAAACATCAATTGCCGCATATAGCTTTGAATGGTATTCGGACTTAACTCCAATTCGATTGCAATTTCCTTTACGGTCTTTCCAGAACAAACGTGATGTAATAATTCCTTTTCTCTCGGCGACAAAACAACATCTGAACTACTTTCCAGCAATTGCGATTGCACCAATATTTCTTTTAGACTTTCCCCCACATAAGGCTTTTTATCCTCTTTATCTACAAACTTTAGCGCTTCTAAAAACTCCTCTGTTGATGCATTTTTACACAGATAACCATTTGCACCACTTTTAAATGCTTCACGTATCGTATTCGGATTCGAAATGCTTGTGAGTACAATTATCTTGAGTTCAGATTTTGATTTTTGCTTCCTTATCTGGGTAATCAATTGTATTCCAGTCATATCCGAGATTACCATATCCGTAATTAAAATAGTAGGCTTAGTAGCCTTCAGATGCGCAAAAAATTTCTCCGCATTATCATATACGTTGACAGATTTTACAAAACCTGAATCCAGCAACAACATTTTTAATAATTCAGACAGCAATTGATGACTGTCGATGATACAAATATCCATATTCAACCTTTTACCAATCTAAAATTAACGCAAAGGTCAATTTATTTTAAAGTCATACTAATTGAGATGTTTTAATGATAAACTAAAAGGGTTATGATTTATTTCCTACAAAAGTAAGCTATTAGTCCCGTTTTGGGATATCAAATAACGAGCATATTATAAACTAAACGATTTAAAAACATAAGTATTTTACTTTCATCTAAAATTATATTTGAGAGCAATTTCAAACTCCCCGTTGCTGTACCCTTGAAGGTCTGAGGTATTCGTTGTATACTGGGTTAATATGGATAGCTGTTTGCGATACACAGTTCCCGCTCCTATCGTTACACTATTGGTGGTGTGATAAATCCCACTGATCTGCAACTTTCTCTGAAAAAACTGCAGATTCGTCCCCACATCCACAATATCGTCATAATTTTCTACCCGCCTATACATCACCAATGGCTCTATCTCCTGAAGTACCGATGCTCCTTCATTGATAAATTTGTATGCCGCTGATGTCATGAACAATGCCCTATCGGCCACATTTCTAATGTTATCATGTTTGAAAAAACGTTTTAAATTCGGTATAGCAGTTTGAAGTGTCAATGTTTTGGTTCGAAAAGTAACTCCGAAATCTCCATCAAAATACAACTTGCGGTCTCCATAACCAAATAAGGATACATCCCCTAAATCCGCTCTTACTTTTGCAAAATCAATGTATTCACTTAAAATCCCTCCCGACAAACCAAAATCCAGAAAAGTACCCGTATCATTCAATGGTAAATGATAAGCGTATGTACCTTTTAAACTCGTTCGATTTAGTACACCGGCTTTGTCGTTATAAAAATTCACTCCAAAAGCCATGCGTTTCCCTCCATACGCTGCTGTTATACTTTGCATAATAGGAGCGCCTTCTATTGCTGTCCATTGCGCCTTTAGTGCGCCATTCAACTCCCAACCTTTTTCTAGCCCAGCCATCGCGGGATTTAAAACATAAGGGTTTTGGTAGTATATGCTACCCAAGGGATTTATTTGACCAAATACACTGCTTGATAACGCAGTTATTAAAAATAGGATATATATCTTTTTCATGGAGTATGATTTCTATTCTGTTAAATATGCTACATCTTTCATATCTGTTAAACCGTCTTACTTCGCTAAGCGATGCGGAACTTCTTTTACTGGGTATGTCGTATTAAAGAAATGGAACCTCTTAATAACCCAATCCCCTTACCTAAATCGATGACATAGTAATAAGCTCCTTCATTTAACGGGTCTCCATTTACAGTTCCATTCCAATTATTCTGGTAGCTTACTGCTCCAAACACTTTTCGACCAGCCCTATCGTAAATGGTTACGGTATTGTTTGGATAATAATCGATATTCGGAACTACCCAAGTATCGTTTACACCATCACCATTAGGTGTAATTACATTGTTCGGCACCAATTTAACATCCTCAACCACCGTTACACGGATTGTTTTAGAAGACAAACAGCCATTTGCATTGGTGACTGTGACCGTATAATTGCTTGTTTGTTTGGGTCGAATAATTAAACGGCTGGTACCCTGACCACTTTGAATATCAGGGCCTACCCATTGATAACTTACACCACCTGTTGCTGTTAATGTTACCACATCACCTTTTGAAACAGTTGAATTCTCATCAAAATTAATTGTAGCCACAGGCACTGGAAAAACAATTATCTGTGTAGTAGCGGTTGCTGTGACCCCATCTTGGTAGGTATATGTAACAGTGTAACTTCCTGGTGTACTTGCAGCCAAGTCGATTGTTCCTGTACTTGCATTAATTCTTAGTCCACTATTGCTTGCACTATATACACCTCCCGAAGGACCTGTACGTATAACAGAAGCTGTTCCGGTTTGACAATAATTTGCGCTCGCATATGCTATGGTTGCCGGAGTAGAGTTGATTCTGATCGTTGTGGTTGTACTTGAGCTACAGCTACCGTTGCTAAACGTATATGTTATCACGTAGTTCTGATTCGGTGTGCTTGTTGCTAAGTTGATTGCCCCCGTACTCGGATTAATTGATAAGCCTGCTGGTGAAGCACTGTAGGTTCCTCCGGTTTGGCCCGTAAGGCTTACCGATACAGTTCCCGTTGCCTGGAAAGGACTTCCTACATAATTGATAGTCGCAACCGGTAAGGCTGGTTGTGCATTAATCGTTACCGTAGCTGCGTTACTAACACATCCTTGCGCATTTCGTGCGGTTACCGTATGGTTTCCTGAAGGTAAGTTATAAACAGTTGTTGCACTATAGCCTCCTCTATCTACGCTGTAACTTAAACCACTCACCGGAGTAATATTGATTGTTCCCGTAGCTACCGCACAACTTGGCTGAGCGCTAACAGTAACCACTGGTATCGCAAGTGCTTGAACAATCACATTTTGGGTTGCTGTTGTAACATTCCCCGCTACATCTCTAAAAGTCCAAGTTACCACATATGTACCTGGTGTATTGTAGGTTAGTGGGTTGGTGGTGGTTCCGGTAATAACGCCATTACAATTATCTGTCGTAGTTGGTGCTGTTACCGTAGCGGAACAAACGCCTGTAACATTTGCTAAAACAGGGGCTACTGGTGGAGTGACATCTTGAATAATTACATTTTGGGTTACTGTTTGCGTATATCCACTACCGTAATCAAACGTCCAGGTGACTACCGTTGTACCTGATGTAGTAATCGGAAAAACTGTGTTTGTGGTTGCAGTAACTGAACCTGAGCAAGCATCGTTAACCGTTGGTGCAGGAATACTCGCCACACTACATTCAGCTAACACATTCGCTAAAACAGGCATTACCGTTAATGGGTTTACTACCACGGTTGTATTGACACTAGCAGGTAAAGCTCCATCCACATAAGAATAGGTAACTGTATACGTTCCCGGTGTGCTGGCCGCTAATGACAATTCGCCAGTCTGAGCGTTTATTACCAAGCCCGCAGGACTTGCGCTAAATGTCCCACCTGTTACACCGCTAACTTGAACAGCAGCTGTTCCGCGGGCACAATATGCTGCTTGAGGGTAACTGATACCAGTTGCCGTAGCATTTACTGTAACCGTTGTGATGACAGTACCCGTACAAGTACCGTACGCATAATTATATGCAACAATATAGGTTTGGTTTGGAGTACTAGCCGCTAAATTGATTTCACCCGTTGTTGGATTGATACTCAATCCGGCTGGAAGCGCTGAATACGTTCCTGTCTGAGCTCCTGTTACAGTAACCGATGCCGTACCAACGGCATTAAATGAAGCTGCACCATAGCTTATACTCGTTGGAGGGGTATTGTTTGTTGAGGTCATGGTCAAAGTTGCGGCTGCACTTTCACAACCCAAGGCATTTCTAGCTTTTATCGAATAAGCGCCTACCGGTACTTGATAACTCGTAGTTGAGCTATACGTTGCTCCTCCATCAATACTATATTCCATCCCCGCTACCGGAGTAATTTCCAATGTTCCGTTTACGTTGGTGCAATTTGCAAGCGCTGTAATCGAAGCATTAGGAGCTTGTACTGTCTCTATCGTAATGTTAGTAGTAGCAGGAACGCCGCATGCACTTGCTCCATACGAATATGTTACAACATGCGTTCCAACTGTACTGGCAGCTAAATCTACAGCCCCCGTTTGTGGATCTATTATTAAACCGGCATCGCCTGAATAAACCCCGCCGCCATCGCCAACCAAGGTTACATTCGCGGTACCATTCTTACAATAAGAAGCATTAGGGTAACTAATTACAGCCGTTAATTGAGTTTTAAAAGTAACATCTACAGGCTCTATAGTACTACAAACAAGTCCAACTGCTTTTATATAATAGGTTCCTGCTGCGGTAACGGCGTTAGGATTAGCCAATGGAATTGTTCCTGCTGCATCAGTAAAGTACGTATAGGTTAAACCTGCATCACTTCCTGCTGTAATGGCAGCTGCAGTTAAATCAACCGACCCTCCTGTACATTGTGGAGCCGGATTGGTTACAACTAAATTTGTCTTAATTAAGTTAATAATCATATTTGCTACTCCGGTTGAATTACAAGGAGCTGCAAAGACTACCGTACAAGTAAATACATTCGGAGCTGCACTAGACAAGTCGCTATAATTTACAACAGGGTTCTTTAAATTCTGATTAGCCGCGGTAATACCAGGACCTGTCCATAGATAAGATGCAGCCCCAACTACATCCACATCCAATTGAATCGTTCCTGAAGTCTTAGAACAAAATGAAGTAGGCGTATATAGTCCGTCAGCAATGGCGATTGGACTCGTTGCTACACCAACTTGTGCCTGACGGATAATTTCATTCCCACAAAGGTCCGTTATTTTATAGTAGTATGATTGATTGGTTAATCCAGTAAAGGTATTGCTGCTTTGATAAGGACCATACGTAAGCCCTCCATCTAAACTCAAGGCATAGCTTAACACATTATTTGGTGCTGGAGCATTAGAAGCCGCATTAATGTAAAGCACTCCTGAATTACTTCCGGCCGTACACACATATCCCCCCGTTTGTGGCTGATTAATTACGATTACATTATCAACAGTAAAGGTTACGGTTTCTTGCAAAAGAATGGTTGTTCCTCCTTTAAGGCGAAGACCAAAGGTATACGTTCCATAGGGTAAATTTTGGAAAGGTAAGGAAGCACTTGTACTGGCTAAATTTTGGGTAAGCCCCACACTGGAAGGTCCTGATACAACAATTGCTTCATATTCGCTAGGAACATCAAAAACGCCGTTCATGGTATAATTAAATCCACCGCAAACCGCAGTTGTAGTGCCCTGCGAAAGCGTAGAATAATATCCTCCTACTGTTACATTTACATCATCAGTACCACAAGGCGTGGTAACCCGAAGCGTATAATTTCCTTTTGGCCAATAATAAGCCAACAATGGATTTGAACTTGTACCTGGATTATGTAATTCTGCTTCTGGTGCTGAATTTTCACTCCCTGTATAACCTACAGCAACCAACGGATTGTCAGAAGCCAGCACTTGAAAAGTAAAAGGAGTGCTACCATCGTAACTATTAAAGCTTAGAGAGAGTTTTCCATAATTAAAGGCTTCGCGTGAAAACGAGTTTGTTAAAACAGTTTGTGTCACATCAAAAACCGGATTCATCAGTAGAGTTCCGGTTGTACCTGTCGTTGTATAGCCCGAACCATCTACAAAAGTATAGCTATATGTAACGCCCATGGTTAAACCCGAAACGGTTTGCGTGCCAGATGTCAATGTATATACATGCGTACCTGAAGAACCGACAAAAGTAACCGTAGCCGGGTAGCACAAAAGTGAGCCCCAAGCAACCAAACTCATATCTGAATTGGTACAACTTACCCTGTATACATTAACGAAGGCTTGAACATCTATGTTCACTGCTTTTGTCCCTCCACATCCGTCCTCTAAAATAATTCTGGGATTGGAAGCCTGTAAAGCTCCTATAGAACTTATTCCAGCCGGCACTGGAAAGGTAAGTGTATTGGTTCCTGATGGAAGTGCAATACCTGGCCCTCCTGCTACTAGTGTACCGCTACCTCCATCACCGTATAAAACACCATTAAATTCAAGTTTATATTTAAAATTTGTTCTGTCTGCATCTGGCATCTCCAGATTGCTACTTTCATTTTTTGGTGCATCAAGCACGACCGAATAACCTAAAGCACAATTACCTGCCGATGTCAATGTAGCAGTAGCCACCGGCCTATAGTTAGATAAAACCGAACTAACTTGAGCTACAGAGCCTGCAGCAACAACGGTTGAACCACAAGCATCTGTTACATTTACTATATAGCTACCCACTGGTAGAGCGGAAGAAAAAGTATAACTAGTAGCAGCTGAGGTAATACCTGCATCTATTACAGTTGTATTATTTTGATCTTTTAGTACATACGTATAAGGCCCTTTACCTCCTGTAACCGTAGCAGTAAGTTGCGCTGTACCACTTGCACATAATGTAGTTACTGTTGGAGCAACCACATTCATGGACGTGTAATTATTGTTTACCACAATGGGAGTACTCAACACGGGTGTTCCAAAGCCATCTTGCCGCGCTCTTAGAATATACGTACCAGACAAAAGCCCTGAAAAAACCGGATTCGTGGTAAAGACAGTCGCATCTCCCGGTGCTGGAGCAATAACATTTGCTCCAAGTAACAATTGATATTCAGGAGCAGCACCCAAACCTGTTGAGCTTGCCGTAATCGTACCGCCGCCTAAACAACTTGTAGTTGACGCCGTCCCCGAGACTGTTTGTGCTTTTGCAACGCTCCCCATTAGCAATAGAAAAGAACAAAACATAACTAAATAATAGTACACTTTTACCTTCATATTAATTATAATTTAACATACAATAAGAATACAAAAACTACATAAATATAATTAAAAAAAAACATTAATATCAATACACAAACTTCAAAAAAAACTATGTATCAACAACTTAACTAAGAAATAAATTAAAGAACAAACAATCCAACGTATTGCTAAAACGTTCTAGTTACACCAATACGAATGGTATCTTAAAAAATACAAATAGAAAATATTAATCACACCAATAAACATTACAATAGCCATAAATAAAAAAGCCTTAGCAAAAGAACAGGAAATCAACAAGCTCAGCTATCAATCAGCTTCCAAAGACTATCAATTAGAAAATCGACACAGCGTTCCTTACACCCCATCATCTCTTCTTATAATCTTGTTTCAATACCTTAAAATGTCCTTTCATAAAAAAAGCAGTTTCCTGATTGAAAACTGCCATTCTAATAATTACTCATTACCAGACTTTAAAGAGAAAACTTTAATCAATGTAAGATCCTATTTCAACCTTTATTTATGATTCATTATTCAATTGAAATTCTATCTAAAATTATACTTAAGTGAGATTTCAAACTCACCATTACTATATCCTTGAAGATCGGATGTATTGGTTGTATACTGGGTTAATATTGAAAGACGATTTTTATAAACAGTACCGGCGCCAAAAGTCACACTGTTGGTACTGTGATAAATTCCACTCAACATAAGCTTGTCTTCAAAAAACTGAAAATTTGCACCTGCATCTATAATATCTTTATAATTCTCTACCGAGCGATACATAACCATAGGTTCTATCACATGTATTACAGCTCCTTCATTGATAAATTTATATCTACCCCCTACCATATACAAAGCTCTATCCGCTATATTTCGTATTTGATCTCGACCTAAAAACCGTTTCAAATTTGGTAATACCCCTTGAAGCGTAATCCTATCCGTCCTAAATGCCACCCCAAAATCCGCATCGAAATACAAACCACGCGTATTATAGTTACTTAACGACAAATCTCCCAAATCGCCACGCACGCGTTGTAAATCTAAATATTCATCTAACACACCGCCAGCTAAACCAAAGTCCAAAAATGAACCATTTCGATTTAATGGCAAATGATACGCATAACTTGCTTTAAAACTCGTACGGCTGATTACCCCAGCTGCATCCTTAAAAAAGGACATACCAAAGCCCGTTTTTCGTTCGCTACCGTATGCAGCTGTTATAGATTGCATTAATGGCGCTCCATCAATTGCCGTCCATTGTGCTTTTAATGCACCGTTCAGCTCCCATCCTTCTTCAATCCCCCCCATGGCCGGGTTTAAAACGTATGGATTTTGATAATACATACTTCCTAAGGGATTTATTTGACTAAAACCTACCTTTCCTATCAAAAGAAAAAGTACCATTGTAAAAACTTTTCTCATCTTACTTTTATTTTAACAAGCTGTTGTTGCTTGCGGACAATTTTTTTTTTAAAATCAAGGATTAGCTAATACATTTTTTAAGATGTCTGCTAATCCTTGATGTTTTTATTATTTTGAATCTCTGATAATTGAAATTGATCCTCTCTTTAAACCGAGGTTATTTCCTAAATCTATCACATAGAAATATGCATCTTCTGCCAACAGCATCCCGTTGTAGGTACCATCCCAGTTGTTTTGGTAGCCTACTGCTCCGAATACTTTTCTACCGGCCCTATCGTAGATACTTACTTTATTTTTTGGGTAATAATCGATATTTTGAATTACCCAAACGTCATTCTTTCCATCCCCATTCGGAGTAATTACATTATTCGGAATTAATTTTACATCTTCATTTACAATTACTTTGATCGACGCAACATCCAAACAACCTGCGGCATTGGTAACCGTTACACTATACGTGGTTGTTTCTCTTGGACGAACCGTTACATCGCTACTATTTTTTCCACTCTGAATATCCGGACCAACCCATTCGTAACTTACTCCTCCTGATGCTCTTATAACTAAAACATCTCCTTTACTTATCTCTGCCGTATTACCTAAATCAATATTTACTACTGGTAAAGCTTCTACTTGAATTGGAAATTCTGCAGTTGAGGTAATACTACCATCTTGATACGTATAGGTAATAAGATAATTACCCGGTTTACTATCCGATAAATCGATTGTCCCTGTGTTCTTATCGATAATCAGACCCGGATTATTAGCAGAGAATTCGCCGCCTTTCGGACCTGTTATCACCACAGTTTCGCGACCTACTGCACAAAATTTATTTTTTGGATAAACGATTGACGCAGGTGTTGAATTTAACTGAACAGTTGTACTTGTAGTCGAACTACAGTTTCCATTACTAAACGAATACGTTACAACATAGCTCTGATTTGGCGTACTGGCTGCTAAATTAATTTCCCCCGTACTCGGATTAATTGATAAGCCTGCTGGTGAAGCACTATAGGTTCCTCCGGTTTGGCCCGTAAGGCTTACCGATACAGTTCCCGTTGCCTGGAAAGGACTTCCTACATAATTGATAGTCGCAACCGGTAAAGCTGGTTGTGCATTAATCGTTACCGTAGCTGCGTTACTAACACATCCTTGCGCATTTCGTGCGGTTACCGTATGGTTTCCTGAAGGCAAGTTATAAACAGTTGTTGCACTATAGCCTCCTCCATCTACGCTGTAACTTAAACCACTCACCGGAGTAATATTGATTGTTCCCGTAGCTACCGCACAACTTGGCTGAGCGCTAACAGTAACCACTGGTATCGCAAGTGCTTGAACAATCACATTTTGGGTTGCTGTTGTAACATTCCCCGCTACATCTCTAAAAGTCCAAGTTACCACATATGTACCTGGTGTATTGTAGGTTAGTGGGTTGGTGGTGGTTCCGGTAATAACGCCATTACAATTATCCGTAGTAGTAGGTGCCGTTACAGTAGCCGAACACACGCCAGTAACATTCGCTAAAACAGGGGCTACTGGTGGAGTAACATCTTGAATAATTACATTTTGGGTTACTGTTTGCGTATATCCACTACCGTAATCAAACGTCCAGGTGACTACCGTTGTACCTGCTGTAGTAATCGGAAAAACTGTGTTTGTGCTTGCAGTAACTGAACCTGAACAAGCATCGTTAACCGTTGGTGCAGGAATACTCGCCACACTACATTCAGCTAACACATTCGCTAAAACAGGCATTACCGTTAATGGGTTTACTACCACGGTTGTATTGACACTAGCAGGTAAAGCTCCATCCACATAAGAATAGGTAACTGTATACGTTCCTGGTGTGCTGGCCGCTAATGACAATTCGCCAGTCTGAGCGTTTATTACCAAGCCCGCAGGACTTGCGCTAAATGTCCCACCTGTTACACCGCTAACTTGAACAGCAGCTGTTCCGCGGGCACAATATGCTGCTTGAGGGTAACTGATACCAGTTGCCGTAGCATTTACTGTAACCGTTGTAATGACAGCACCCGTACAAGTACCGTACGCATAATTATACGTAACAATATAGGTTTGGTTTGGAGTACTAGCCGCTAAATTGATTTCACCCGTTGTTGGATTGATACTCAATCCGGCTGGAAGCGCTGAATACGTTCCTGTCTGAGCTCCTGTTACAGTAACCGATGCCGTACCAACGGCATTAAATGAAGCTGCACCATAGCTTATGCTCGTTGGAGGGGTATTGTTTGTTGAGGTCATGGTCAAAGTTGCGGCTGCACTTTCACAACCCGATGCATTACGTGCCTTTATCGAATAAGCGCCTACCGGTACTTGATAACTCGTAGTTGAGCTATACGTTGCTCCTCCATCAATACTATATTCCATCCCCGCTACTGGAGTAATTTCCAATGTTCCGTTTACGTTGGTGCAATTTGCAAGCGCTGTAATCGAAGCATTAGGAGCTTGTACAGTCTCTATTGTAATGTTGGTAGTGGCAGGAACGCCGCATGCACTTGCTCCATACGAATACGTTACAACATGCGGTCCAACTGTACTGGCCGATAAATCTACAGTCCCCGTTTGTGGATCTATTATTAAACCGGCATCGCTTGAATAAACCCCGCCGCCATCGCCAACCAAGGTTACATTCGCGGTACCATTCTTACAGTAAGAAGCATTAGGGTAACTAATTTGAGCCGTTAATTGAGTTTTAAAAGTAACATCTACAGGCTCTATAGTACTACAAACAAGTCCAACTGCTTTTATATAATAGGTTCCTGCTGCGGTAACAGCGTTAGGATTAGCCAATGGAATTGTTCCTGCTGCATCAGTAAAGTACGTATATGTTAAACCTGCATCACTTCCTGCTGTAATGGCAGCTGCAGTTAAATCAACCGCCCCTCCTGTACATTGTGGAGCCGGGTTGGTTATAACTAAATTTGTCTTAATTAAGTTAATATCGATACTTGCTACTCCTGTTGAATTACAAGGAGCCCCAAAGGTTACCGTACAGGTATATGCATTCGGAGCTGCACTAGACATATCGCTGTAATTTACAACAGGATTCTTTAAATTCTGATTAGCCGCGGTAATACCAGGACCTGTCCATAGATAAGATGCAGCCCCAACTACATCCACATCCAATTGAATCGTCCCTGAAGTCTTAGAACAAAACGAAGCGGGTGTATAAATTCCATCAGCAACGGCGATTGGACTCGTTGCTACACCAACTTGTGCCTGACGAATAATTTCATCCCCGCAAAGATCTGTTATTTTATAGTAGTACGATTGATTGGTTAATCCAGTAAAGGTATTGCTACTTTGATAGGGACCATACGTAAGCCCTCCGTCTAAACTCAAGGCATAGCTCAACACATTATTCGGTGCTGGAGCATTAGAAGCAGCATTAATGTAAAGCACTCCTGAATTACTTCCGGCCGTACACACATATCCCCCCGTTTGTGGCTGATTAATTACGATTACATTATCAACAGTAAAGGTTACGGTTTCTTGCAAAAGAATGGTTGTTCCTCCTTTAAGGCGAAGACCAAAGGTATACGTTCCATAGGGTAAATTTTGGAAAGGTAAAGAAGCACTTGAACTGGCTAAATTTTGCGTAAGCCCCACACTAGAAGGTCCTGATACAACAATTGCTTCATATTCGCTAGGAACATCAAAAACACCGTTCATGGTATAATTAAATCCACCGCAAACCGCAGCCGTTGTGCCCTGTGAAAGGGTAGAATAATATCCTCCTACTGTTACATTTACATCCGTAGTGCCGCACGGACTGGTAACCCGAAGCGTATAATTTCCTTTTGGCCAATAATAAGCCAACAATGGGTTTGAACTTGTACCGGGATTATGTAATTCTGCTTCTGGTGCTGGATTTTCACTCCCTGTATAACCTACCGCAACCAATGGATTGTCAGAAGCCAGCACTTGAAAAGTAAAAGGAGTGCTATCATCATGACTACTAAACGTTAAAGATAGTTTGCCATAATTAAAGGCTTCGCGTGAAAACGAGTTTCCTAAAGCGGTTTGTGTTACATTAAAAGCCGAATTCATCAGTAGATTGGTGGTTGAGCCTACCCATGTAAAGCCCGAACCATCCACAAAAGTATAGGTATAAGTAGCATCCAAGTCTAAGCCCGAAATTGCTTGCGTGCCAGATGTCAATGTAAACGTATGCGTATCTGAAGGATCAGCATCATTTACAAAAGTAGCCGTAGCCGGGTAACACAAAAGTGAGCCCCAAGCAACTAAACTCATATCTGAATTGGTACAACTTACCCTATATACATTAACGAAGGCCTGAACATCTATGTTCACTGCTTTTGTCCCTCCACATCCGTCCTCTAAAATAATCCTGGGATTGGAAGCCTGTAAAAGTGCTATAGAACTTATTCCAGCCGGCACTGGAAAGGTAAGTGTATTGGTTCCTGATGGAAGTGCAATACCTGGCCCTCCTGCTACTAGTATACCGCTACCTCCATCACCGTATAAAACACCATTAAATTCAAGTTGATAGGTAAAATTTGCTCGGTCTGCATCTTCCATGTCAACATCGCTACTTTCATTTTTTGGTGCATCAAGCACGACCGCATAACCTAAAGCACAATTGCTAGGTGATGCCACTGTTGCAGTAGCCACCGGCCTATAGTTAGATAAAACCGAACTAACTTGAGCTACAGAGCCTGCAGCAACAACTGTTGAACCACAAGCATCTGTTACATTTACTAAATAGCTACCCACTGGTTGAGCAGAAAAAGTATGACTAGTAGCAACTGAAGTAATACCTGCATCTATTACAGTTGTATTATTTTGATCTTTAAGTACATACGTATAAGGCCCTTTTCCTCCTGTAACTGTAGCAGTAAGTGCTGCCATTGTACCATTTGCACAAAGCGTAGTTACTGTTGGGGCGACCACATCCATGGTGGTGTAATTATTATCTACTCGAATAACACTACTCAAATAGATAGTTCCAAAACCTGCTTGCCGCGCTCTTAGAATATAATCACCCTTGTAAAGTCCTGAAAAAACCGGACTGGTTGTAAAAACATTTTCATCTCCTGGTGCTGGAGCAATCACATTTGCTCCAAGTATTAATTGATATTCAGGAGCAGCACCCAAACCTGTTGAGCTTGCTGTAATCGTACCACCGCCTAAACAACTTGTAGTTGAAGCTGTTCCAGACACGCTTTGCGCGTACGCGGAATTTACCGTCATTAACAAAAGGCAAAAGAAGTAAAGTAAAAAGATGTTTTTTTTCATAATGCAATATTATCCTGCAAAATTGCCTATTGAAAAACCACTTCTTTAACCCCTAAATCAACCAACAATTACCATGATAACAGTGTAGTAATAAAACTACTAACACATAAACACAGTATACTTTTTCACTTCACTTAACCTAATCAAATATTTACTTAAACGGCTTAAAAGTACTTTTTCACGCAAAAACAGCATGTCTATTACCTGTCAATTTGATTAACTCCAATTTATTTTTAAAAAAAACATAAAAATCTAGAGTGGAATGATTTTAAAAAAAATTGATCAATTGTTGCCACAAAACGATAATAATTAATTGTGGTTTAGGAAGGCATTTACTGAAAGTTAATTGATTAGATAATGCGTTTTCTAAAGCTCCTCTATTCCCACTTCAACAAGTTTATATTGTAGCGCTTTTAAAATTAAATCCGGAAGACGAGACACGCCCATTTTCCGCATAATTTGTTTAACGTAGCCTTGAATTGTATGAACACTCAGGTCGAAATTTTGAGCAATCTCCTTTACATTTTTCCCATTACAGAGTTCTTTTAGAACAAGCATTTGGCGATTGGACAATTCAAATTTGGTTGTTTCTACCTTTTTCGATTCCCGAAGTACATCTTTCAAAGAAGCACTAATATATTTCCGTTTATTTTCTTCGGCAACAAATTGAATTGCCTTCAGCAATTCTGCACGTCTAACACCTTTAAACAAATAGCCGTTTGCTCCGGCTCTCAGTGCAGCATTTATAACAATAACATCATCAACAGATGAGAGTACCAAAATTTTGAGAGCTTCCGAAGTTTTGATTGATCTTACTCGGCGAATAACCTCCAATCCATTCAAATCAGGTAAAAGAATATCGGTAATCAATAGATCAGTTTGCTTCGTTTCTATTTCATTAAAAAATTGCTCTGCCTCGCTATAAATCTCTATTCCATTGATAGAATCGACATTCTTTAATGACATGCGAAGTAAACTTGATAATAACTTATGATCTTCGATTATCGAAATATTCATACTATTTGGTTAATATATTTGTCGAAGTTAAACAAACACGCATAATTTAACACATCTAATTTATATCTTATAAAGATTCCAAACCCTATGAATCTGCTATTTAAAGCTAAATTCCATTTTTCTGATTGATATTTTAGTAAAATTACTAAGTTATTTATCAACTAAGATAAACATCATAATTTTAGCGTAGAAATACATAATTAGTCATCCTATTTACCTACCTTTGCGGCTCAAAATTTTCAGTAAAATGAGTCAGTCAATAAAAATCAAAAACGCTTTAATTTCAGTATATTATAAAGATGGTTTAGCTCCATTGGTAAAATTACTTGCCGCTCAGGGTGTGCAATTAATTTCGACCGGAGGAACTGAACAATTTATTAAAGATTTAAATCTGCCTGTTACGGCAGTAGAAGATTTAACTGGCTACCCTTCTATTTTAGGTGGTCGTGTTAAAACGTTACACCCAAAAGTTTTTGGTGGAATTTTAAACCGCAGAGCATTAAAAGGTGATCAAGAACAAATTGCTGAATACGAAATCCCAGAAATTGATTTAGTAATTGTTGATTTATATCCATTTGAAGAAACCGTTAAAGGTGGTGGAACACCGGAAGAAATCATCGAGAAAATCGACATTGGTGGTATTTCATTGATTCGTGCAGCAGCTAAAAACTTCAACGATGTCGTTATTATTGCTTCAAAAAACGACTATCCTACTCTACAAGCGCAATTAGAAGAACAAAATGGCGAAACAACCTTGGCTCAACGTAAAGCTTTTGCAAAAAAAGCATTCCATACTTCTTCTCACTACGACACAGCAATTTTTAATTACTTTAACGAAGAAGAGCCTTTAGAGGTTTTCAAACAAAGTATTGTGGAAGCCAAAACATTACGTTATGGTGAAAACCCACACCAAAGCGGTGTATTTTATGGCGACTTAGACGCCATGTTTACGAAACACAACGGTAAAGAATTATCGTACAATAATTTGGTAGATGTGGATGCGGCTGTTAGTTTAATTGATGAATTTACAGACCCTACTTTCGCCATTTTAAAACACACCAACGCCTGCGGCGTAGCTTCTCGTTCAACCGTAAAACAGGCATGGTTGGATGCATTGGCTTGCGACCCGGTTTCGGCCTTTGGTGGTGTATTAATTACTAATAGAGAAGTTGATTTGGCAACTGCCGAAGAAATTAACAACTTATTTTTCGAAGTTTTAATTGCCCCTTCGTATCAAGCAGAGGCGATAGAATTGTTTAGCAAAAAGAAAAACCGTGTTATTTTACAACGCAACGATGTTGAACTAAGTAAAAAACAGTTCAAAACTTTGTTAAATGGTGTAATTGAACAAGATAAAGATTTAATTATTGAGGGACCGGAGCAAATGACTACCGTTACAGAAAAAGCGCCAACCACTCAAGAGTTAAAAGATTTATATTTTGCAAACAAAATTGTAAAACATACGAAATCAAATACCATTGTTTTGGTAAAAGACGATGTGTTAATTGCAAGTGGTGTTGGTCAAACCTCACGTGTTGATGCCTTAAGACAAGCAATTGAAAAAGCAGCTTCGTTTGGATTTAGCGTGGTGGGGTCGGCAATGGCATCGGATGCTTTCTTCCCTTTCCCTGATTGCGTAGAAATTGCAGCCGAAGCTGGTATTACAGCCGTGTTGCAACCTGGTGGTTCTATTAAGGATGCTGATTCTGTTGCAAAAGCAAATGAAAAAGGCATTGCAATGGTTACAACTGGTGTTCGTCACTTTAAACACTAAAAAGGAAAAAGTTTGCATTTGCTTTAGTATATTTAGTGCTATTTTTTAGCAACAAATGTTTTCCTTACAAGGGTAATTGAGAAAGATACTTTACGAGTAGCAATAACCCGAGTTAACTAAACCCGATAGTAATGAAAATACCCTTTTTTGTAGGGGATTGAAATGGATAGCGGGGCTGAGGAAAGCGAAGAACTACTGCAACTGATTTTCTGCTTATTTTAATGTACTGAAACACAATTAATAAGCAGGATTTTAAATGTTAAGACAATAAAAAAGCTATTTTTACATTAAGAATAGTATAGATTTAATAAAATAAAGATAAAATACCTGATACATGGGATTATTTAATTGGTTTACGCAAGAAGTTGCCATCGATTTGGGAACTGCGAATACCCTAATTATACATAACGACAAAGTGGTGGTGGATGAACCATCGATTGTTGCTTTTGACCGCACAACGAACAAAGTTATTGCGATTGGTAAACAGGCCATGCAAATGGAGGGTAAAACCCACGACAACATCAAGACTGTTCGCCCATTAAAAGATGGAGTAATAGCCGATTTTACAGCCGCTGAAGCCATGATTAAAGGCATGATTCGCATGTTGAATGGTGGTAAAGGATGGATGTTCCCATCTTTGCGTATGGTAATTTGTATCCCTTCGGGTATTACTGAAGTGGAGAAACGTGCCGTACAAACCTCGGCAGAAATTGCCGGAGCGAAAGAGGTTTATTTAATTCATGAACCAATGGCTGCTGCTGTAGGTATTGGGATTGATGTTGAAGAACCGATGGGTAACATGATTATTGATATTGGTGGTGGTACAACTGAAATTGCCGTTATTGCATTATCAGGTATCGTTTGCGACCAATCTATTCGTGTTGCGGGTGATAACTTTGACTCGGATATTGTAAACTACATTCGCCGCCAGCACAACATTATGATTGGCGATAGAACTGCCGAAAAAATTAAAATTGAAGTGGGTGCTGCTTTACCTGAATTACAGGATGCTCCTGCCGATTTCGCTGTTCAAGGTAGAGATTTGATGACAGGTGTTCCAAAACAAATTACTGTTTCTTATACCGAAATTGCACATTGTTTAGACAAATCGATTTCGAAAATTGAAGAGGCTATTTTGAAAGCATTAGAGATTACTCCTCCTGAACTTTCGGCTGATATTTACCAAACAGGTATTTATTTAACAGGTGGTGGTGCGCTTTTAAGAGGCTTGGATAAACGTGTGGCAGCAAAGACTAAATTACCAGTGCACGTTGCAGAAGATCCTTTACGTGCGGTAGTTCGTGGTACAGGCATTGCCCTTAAAAATATTGGCAATTACAAATTCTTAATGCAAATAAACTACTAAAATAATTAATGCAAAGTAGCTAAAAAGCCGCTTTGCATCAATTAACTTCTTATTCCATACCGTAAATATGCGTAACCTTTGGATTTTCATAAGTAGATACAACGCATTATTTTTGTTTGTTATTTTTTTTACCATTGGCATTGCTTTAACGGTAAAAAACAATGCTTACCAACGTAGTGTTACCTTAAACTCTACCAACGAAATTGTTGGAACTGCTTATGAGCGCTTAAATGTTTTTAAAAGATATTTAAATTTAGGAATAGTAAATGACAGCCTTGCAGCTGAAAATGCTAAACTTAAAACGCAACTTTTTAGCTTAACCCATATCGATTCAGCGAAGGATGTTCGTGTGAACGATACCTTAACAAAGCAACAGTTTACGTATTTGGCTGCGAAAGTAGTAAAGAACTCTATAACCTTACGAAACAACGTCTTAACGATTAATAAAGGTGCGTTAGATGGCATTAAAACTGGTATGGCCGTGATTGCGCCTCAGCGCGGTGTGGTTGGTTTTATACGTGATGTTTCAGATCATTTGGCCACCATTCAATCGTTGCTCCACAAAGATACGCGCATTAGTGTTAAACTCAAGAAAAACAACGCATTAGGCTCCTTAGTATGGGGTGATGGAAATTTCGATATCCGGAAGGGTTTTATAAAAGAAGTGCCTAACCATATTAAAATGGCTATTGGAGATACCGTGGTCACCTCGGGATACGGTTCTTTTCCTTCGGATATTGTGGTAGGAAGAATTAGCAAACCAAATGTAACTACCAACGATAACTTTTTATCGGCCGAACTAAGTTTATTTACCGATTTTTCTACCTTGCAATACGTATATGTAATTAAGGATAAAAATGCAGAAGAACAGAAAGTTTTAGAAAGTTTAGTTAAACCAAATGAATAGCAGATTATTAATCATAAATAGTATCAGGTGGTTTTTACTCTTGTTTGTGCAGATTTTCCTGCTTAAAAACATGGGGTTTTACGATCTTTCTACTCCATTTATCTACATCTTATTCATTCTGTTACTCCCATTTGAAACCCCCAACATTTTACTTTACATGTTGGCTTTCGGAACGGGCTTAACCTTGGATGCTTTTTATGATACCATGGGCGTTCATGCAACCGCTTGTACCGCATTAGCGTTTGTACGTATCAGTTTTATTTCCATTAGTTTAAACCGCGATTCTATTGACGACCCCGAGCCTTCTTTAACCTATATGAGTTTTAGATGGTTTATTTTATACGCATTTCTATGCACGTTAGCACATCATCTCGTTTTGTTCTTATTAGAGGCGTTTAAATTTTCTGAAATAGGCTACACCCTGATAAGATGTGGCTTAAGTTGTATATTTACACTGCTTTTAATTTTATTAGTAGAGTTTATATTCTTTAGAAGGACCAGCCGCTAATGGATCAATTATTTAATCGAAAATACATCATTCAAGGATTATTTATTGTAGTTGCCCTGATTTTGTTAGGGAAATTATTTTACATTCAGCTTATTAGCGATAAAGCTTTTCTTGCTGCCGAGAGTAATGTTTTAAAACGAAAATATAAATATCCTGCACGCGGAGCCATCTTAGATCGCAACATGAAGGTGATTGTGCAGAATGAACCTGTATATGACCTAATGGTAATCCCGAATGAGGTGAAGGCTTTTGATACCCTTTCGCTCGCCAATGCACTTGAACTAAGCATGCAAGATATTCGGAAAAACTTAAAAAAAGCAAAAGCTCGTTCCAATTACCAATCTACTGCATTTGTAAAACAAATTTCGGTAGAAAGCTACGCTCGCTTACAAGAAATTATGTACCGTTTTCCGGGTTTTTCTACGCAGGATAGAACAGTTCGTCATTATCCGGATAGTGTGGGTGGTCAGCTTTTTGGCTATGTTAAAGAAGTAGATTCGGCCGATATTGCGAATTCCGAGGGTTATTACCGCCCCGGTGATTACACTGGAAAAAGTGGTCTCGAACGTTCGTATGAGAAGGCGCTAAGAGGTGAAAAAGGTGTTGTAAACATGCTATACGACGTACACAACACCCCTCAAGGAAGCTATGCCGATGGTAAATACGATGTAAATGCGGTAACAGGCGACCGCTTAATTTCTGGAATTGATATTCGCATCCAAAAGTTGGGCGAAGAATTAATGAAAAATAAAGTGGGTGCAATTGTTGCCATTGAACCTGCTAGCGGCGAAATTTTATCGCTTGTGAGTAGCCCTGGTTACGACCCCAATATTTTAGTAGGTAAAGGTTTTGGTAACAACTACATGGAGTTTATTGTTGGAAACCCCTACCGTCCATCTTTGGTTCGTCCTATTCAAGGATATTATCCTCCGGGTTCCTCATTTAAACCTGTTGATGCGCTAGTTGCCTTGCAAGCAGGAGCCATTAATCCGAATACTCTTTTTACTTGTCCGGGCTATTTCAAAGCGGGGGGACATACCGTTAAATGTGAGCACGTAGATGGTACCATTAATTTACAACGAGGCATTGCAAGAAGTTGTAACACCTATTTTTGTAATGTTTTTCAACAGATTATTACCCAAAAAGGGATGAAAAATCAACGTGCTAGCTATGCCAACTGGCACGAGCAAATCGCTAAATGGGGCTTTGGTCAAAAGTTAGACATCGATCTTCCTTTTGAAAGGGCTGGTAAATTTTATACGAACGATTATTACGACAAACTCTATAAAAACCGCTGGGGATATACCACCGTTATTTCACAAGCAATTGGTCAAGGAGAGATTTTGGCGACTCCCCTACAAATGGCGAATGTGATGGCAGCCATTGCCAATCGTGGATATTATCTAAAACCGCATATAATAAAAGCTGTTGGCGATAAACGATTGGTTAAAAAGGAATATGTAAAACGAAATTATGTAGGCGTTGACGAACGCTATTTTGAGCCCGTAATTCAAGGAATGTATGAAGCCGTTAGTGCTTGGTATGGAACGGCAAAAGAATCGCAAATCCCCAATATTACAATGTGTGGTAAAACGGGAACTGTACAAAATCCGCATGGAAAAAATCACTCGGTTTTCATTGGCTTTGCTCCTCGCGAAAACCCCAAAATTGCCATTGCAGTAATTGTAGAAAATGGCGGATTTGGAAGTGCCTACGCGGCTCCAATTGCCAGCTACATGGTTGAAAAATACCTTACAAATGAAATTGCCGGCGGGCGAAAAGCACAGGCCGAATGGATGAAAAACCAAAACCTATTGCCTGCCATTATTGATCGAAGTAAGAAAATAAAACCGGCTAAAGTGGATAGCAACGCAGTAAAAAAAGCAGATTCGCTTAAAAAAGTAAAATTTAATGCTCAAAATACATTACCTGTTCCAAATAAAACTGTTTCTGCAGCCAAACGTAACCTATTTATAAAGCCTAAAACTGCACAAACACCTAAACCAATAAGTACTCAGTAATATGCAGCAACAAAGAAATCGCTTCTTTTTTAATGTAGACTGGATCACTGTTCTGATCTATATTGCGCTTTGTGCCATTGGCTTTATTAACATTTATGCTTCGGTTTACAACCCCGACAAAGCAGGAACATTTGATTTTGCCAGCAACTACGGAAAACAGCTGATTTATATCGTTAGCGGTTTATTTTTAGGTTTATCCATCTTGCTCTTTGATGGACGCTTATTCAATGTGTTTTCGCCCTTTATTTACGGCGCTACGCTCTTTCTGTTAGTGGTTGTATTGGTGGTTGGCCGCAATGTTGGTGGAAATCAGGCCTGGATCCCAATTGGCTCCTTTCGTTTGCAACCTTCCGAATTTGCTAAATTTGGAACCGCACTCCTACTTGCCCGATACATCAGTAATTTTAACCCTAAATTTCAAGACATTCGATCTATTTTAATTGCAGGTCTAATTGTTGGATTACCGCTTTTGTTGATTATGCTCCAACCTGATACGGGCTCAGCGTTGGTTTTTCTAGCCTTTATGTTTCCCTTGTATCGAGAAGGATTATCGGGTTATTTCCTTTTGATTTTTCTCGGGATGATTATCCTTTTTGTGGCCGATTTCTTAGTACCAACAACTTTGCTTATCAGTATTTTAGTGATTGTAGGTGGATCATTTGCCTATTTTAATCGCAAAAAACAACGCATTGTACTTACTTCTATATTGGTTACCTTAATTGCAATTGGGTATCTTTTTGCCGTTAAACTTGCGTACGATAAGGTTTTAAAACCACACCAACGAACACGTATTGAAATCTTATTGGGACTAAAAACGGATCCGAAAGGTGCTAGCTACAATGTAAATCAATCGCAAATAGCTATCGGTTCTGGCCGCGGTTTAGGTCGTGGTTATCTGGAAGGAACACAAACCAAATACGGTTATGTACCAGAGCAAAGTACCGATTTTATTTTCTCTACCATTGGTGAAGAATGGGGCTTTTTAGGCTGTTCAGTCGTAATTGGCTTGTATATTTTTCTGTTAATCCGATTGATTAATTTGGCCGAGCGGCAACGATCAACCTTCTCACGTGTTTTTGGTTATTCCGTAGCTTGTATTTTATTCTTTCACTTTTTTATCAATATCGGAATGACCATTGGTATTATTCCTGTAATTGGAATCCCTTTGCCGCTAATTAGCTACGGAGGCTCATCGCTATGGAGTTTTACCATTCTGATTTTTATCTTCTTAAAGTTAGATTCTAACCGAATGGGATACATTTAAGCCCTTTCCACAGCATTTTCTTCCTCAGGTGCAGCAATGTGGGATTTACGCTATCGAGATTGCTTTATTCCTTGCAAAGAAATCGAATAAAACTTAAGAAAAACGACGATTTAACAACTCATAAAACTGATCGACGGTAGCTTGCTTGCTTGACCAATTATTTTTAACGGCATAATTCTTTTGTAAAAAACTATCAGCTTCTTCAAAGCTTTTCATCCGATTTACCAAATCAATAACCTCTGAATACGCCAAATTATAACCGTTAAATAAATCCTTAATGAATAACAGTTTCTCATTTAAATTGATAGCCTGCTTTAAATCACTGATTGGATTTTTTATTGGTTCTTGTGCTGCACCATTTGTTTTTGCCAATAAATCATTTAAACTAGGTTTCTCTGCAAATGCTGCATTCGGTTTTACAGGAATGGCCTCTGGTGTAAAAATTGGTTTATCCGCAATCACTTCCTCGGCAACTTTAGATTCTTCTATCGGCTCAACAGGCACTTCTACATATTCAGAAGAAACAAATGTTGTAGTTCCTTGCTTTTGAGGTTCCTCCGTTAAGGCTTCTTCAGTTTCCTCTGTTGAAATCAAGAAAGGTTCTGGTCCAATTTCATCTTCCTCATCCAACAACAACTCTTCAGCAATTTCTTCTTCCTCATTTGCTATAAAATCGTCTTCTACAGGCTTTTGAAGTTGTTTCTTTTTCGCTAATACTTCTTCTTCAGCCTTTGTGAGAGGGCGATCAAAAATATCTTCAACTGGCTTTGCTTCAAAATCAAATCCATCATCAATACTATGATTTCCTAAAACAAATTCAAATGTTTTTTCCTCATTATCGGGCTTAAAAAAATCATTTTCAACAGTCTCTTTTTCTACTTGATTATGGTTTATTTCTACAGCTTTGGGCTCTACAACAGGCCCTTCATAAGCATCAGTAACTTCGGTCAAAGCTTCAGGTTCAAAGCTTTCTTCGTCTTTTATATAATTCTGTTCAACCGGCGGGATTGCATCAACTACATCGATTTTTGGTGTAGCCTCAGGTAAACTTTTAGTTTGTTCCAGCTCATTTAATTTTTTTATAATTTGAACGTGATCAGATAAAAAATGGGCATTTGCCAGAAACAACTCCAATTCCAAATCATTAAATTGCTGAGGATCCTGGGCTAAGAACTCATACTGTTCATTCAATTCTAATAGAATACTGCCTATTTTTTTAAAAATATCTTGTTGCTTCATCATAAAGTATAAACGAATTATTGGCGAATTTATGTTGGTAACTATCTATTCAAAAATAACACTTAATTCTGATATTTGTTCAGATTATCATTGATACAATCAACCTAAATCAAACATGCTATTTAGTGAACAAAATTTTAGAAGAAGAGGAGAATTTTCAGGCAGCATTGAAGTCATTTGTGGCTCCATGTTTTCAGGTAAAACGGAAGAACTTATTCGTCGTCTAAAAAGAGCACAAATAGCGAAATTAAACGTTGAAATTTTTAAACCGCGTACCGATACACGCTACCACGATACCGCAGTTGTTTCCCACGATTTAAACTCTATCAACTCTACGCCCGTTGAAAACTCATCGGCCATTTTGCTGTTGGGAAGCAATACACAAGTGGTTGGTATAGACGAAGCCCAGTTTTTCGACCACGAACTACCAAACGTCTGTAATACACTAGCTTCTAGAGGAATACGCGTTATAATTGCCGGTCTAGATATGGATTTTACGGGTAAACCTTTTGGCCCGATGCCAGCTTTAATGGCTATTGCTGAGCATGTTACCAAAGTAAATGCCGTGTGTGTATGCTGTGGAAATCCGGCTTTATTCAGTTATAGAACCGCAGAAAATGACGCAACGGTACTCTTAGGCGAAAAAGAAAGTTACGAACCGCGTTGCCGAGCATGTTACCATGCCGGTAAAGAAATCAGTTTATAAATGAGTGATTCAAACCATAAAAATTCTGCTAAAATTATCTCTATTTTAGGCTGTGGTTGGTTTGGAAAAGCCTTAGCAAAAAAACTTATTGAACTGAATTACCAGGTAAAAGGTTCTTGTACTTCTCAGGAAAAACTAGAAGCCCTTTATGCCGACAAAATTGAAGGTTTTGTCTGCCATTTTTCTGGCGAAAACGCCCTTTATGAGCACGATTTTTTTGACTGCGATGTGCTGTTTATTTGCATCCCACCCAAACGAAATTCTGTAGAATTAAACCATTATCCCAACAAAATAAAATCAATTATCGAAGCGGCAAAAAACCGTGCTCAACAAGTCGTTTTTATTAGTACAACCGGCGTTTATGGAGATGAAAACCGGGTAATGAACGAACAGAGTGCTTGCCATCCCGATACGGCATCCGGGCAAATGGTACTCCAAGCTGAAAACGTTTTAAGAAGTGAAATACCTCAGGCTTTCACCATTATCCGCTTTGCGGGATTAATTGGTCCTGACCGCAACCCCGGAAGATTTTTTGCAGGAAAGACATCCATCCCCAATGGATTGGCTCCAGTAAATTTGATTCATCAAGAAGATGCCGTTGGAATTGCTGTAGCAATAATTCAAAAAAATGCCTTTAACCGCATTTATACTGCTTGTAACCCAGAGCACCCTAGTCGGCAGGACTTCTACACAAAAGCAGCTTTGGCTTCAGGCTTTGCCGAACCCGATTTTATTGCTGAAATGAAAAACTGGAAGCAAATTGAAAGCGTACATGTATCTGAATTTTTAAACTACCAATTTCAGAGAAAATTGATTTAAAAATCGCATCGAAAAAACAAAATTTCTATCCAACCTTAAAGTAAATCGAGCAGTTCTTGCTTGCTTAATGAATTAAAGAAACCATTATCCGTTTTTACCAAATTTTGAATCAAATGCTTCTTATTGGCTTGTAATTTCATGATTTTATCTTCAATTGTATCAGGTGTAATTAACCGCACGGCGATGACATTTTTCTGCTGACCAATGCGATAAACACGGTCGATAGCTTGGTTTTCTACCGCTGGATTCCACCAGGGATCGACTATATACACATAATCTGCTTCTGTTAAATTCAAGCCAACTCCTCCAGCTTTCAAACTGATTAAGAAAACAGAAATTTCGGGATTACGTTGAAAAGACTGAACCACTTCTTCCCTATTGCGCGTTTGGCCCGTTAAATACGCATACTTGATTTGACGCAACTCCAATTGCTTTTTAATTAAATCGAGCATGCCCACAAACTGTGAAAACACCAATATTTTATGATTGGGCACTTTACTTTCAATCTGCTCCAATAAAGTCGCTATTTTAGAAGACGACTGTACAAAAGATTTTGCATCGGCCAACAAAGCAGCTGAATTACAAATTTGGCGTAAACGTGTAATTCCCTTTAAAACATGCATGGTACTTTTTACCAACTCGTCTTCCGTTTTCTTTAAAAGATAATCTTGGATTTCCTTTTTATTGGCCTCATACACTTCTCGCTGCTCTTCTCCCATCTCACAATACACAATGATTTCTGTTTTATCGGGCAATTCGGTGGCTACTTGTTGCTTGGTGCGACGCATTATGAATGGTCGTATTTTTTGCTGCAATTCTTCTGCACGTTTGCGGTCCTTAAATTGATCAATGGGTGTTGAATACAAATCAGCAAACTGCTGTTTGGTACCAAATAAGCCGGGGCAGGCAAACGATAATTGACCGTATAAATCGAACGTGTTATTCTCTACAGGTGTTCCAGTTAGCACTATTCGATTGCGGGCTTGCAACATTCTGGCTGCCTTGTATCGTTGCGAATCTGGATTTTTTATGTTTTGCGATTCATCTAAAATCACATAATTGAAACGATATTGCTTTAAAAACTGAATATCTGAAAGCAAGGTGCCGTAGGTAGTGATAATCAGTTCGTAGGCATCTAAATTATCAAGGCTCTTTAAGCGAACACTACCGTGGATAATTTTCATCTCCAGGGAAGGAGCAAATTTCTCAATTTCAGTTTTCCAGCTAAACACCAACGATGCTGGCACCACGACCAAGTTGGTGTTTTGTTTTACTTTATCGCGTTGCGACAAGATAAAAGCCAATACTTGCAAGGTTTTGCCCAAACCCATATCATCGGCCAAGCAGGCTCCAAAATTGAAATCATCTAGAAAATTAAGCCAGTTTAATCCATCACGTTGGTAATGCCGTAGTTCTGCATGTAAGGCTTTTGGAACGGCAACTTCTTCCATGTATCCATTTCCTTCAAACTTGCGTTTAAAGTTTTGCAGCTCATTTTTTACCAGGCCATCTAGCAAGGCATCTTCATACAATTCCGTTACCTTGGCAAAATTAATTTTATGTGTCAATAGCTTATCGTCGATTACTTCCGCAGAAGCAAAATAGGCCGTAAATTTTTCCAGCCACTCAGCCGGCAAAATACCTTGGGTTCCATCGTCAAGCGTAACAAATTTGCTCTTGTTGCGGATAGATTTATGCAAATGCTTAAGCGGAACCACCTGCTTACCAAACTTTACATCAACCTTGGTTTCAAACCAATCAATCCCACTAATAACCTCAATCGAGATTTCCGCTTTAAAGGGATTATGTTTATTGTTTTTTAATTGATTAAATCCCAAAATATGGATGTCTTTCTTACGCCAAATTTCAAATGCTTCTAAAAACCAACCTTCCTCTAAAAAGCGTTTTCGATGGAGATAAAAAGAATCGAGGTTGTTTTCATAAAAAAAGGCATTCAGCTGCTCATAGAAATAAGGATGCGCACGCATAATGTCGGAAATAAATTGTGTTTCAACCTGTTCATCGCGCTGAAGCGTAAAAACATTTCCCAACTTATCTTGTGCCCGAATTTGTTTCTTTGACAATACGGGAATTTCCATGCTCCCGTAACGCATAACAGGCGTAATTAAAATATAATCTTCTGATTCACTGAGATAAACCAATAATTCATTTTCTAAATCAAAGCCCTTCTCCTCTATTTGCGCTTTCGTAGCCGGCTTTAAATAAGAATAATCAACCTGAATACTTCCTTCTAAAGGCACCAAAATAACCTTCTGAAATTCTGCATATTTAGATTTATGGATAATTAACCGATTATTTTGCTTTTTAAAAAAACCTATGACACGTAAAAAATCCTGACGAGCAATTAAATAAAGTTGATTCTTGAGCTGGATAAAGTACTGATAACACAGCACCAACTGATCCAACTCGTACCATTTATCTTCTATGCATAAACGCCCGGTTATCTCATAAAAATCGTCTTTTTGATTCACCGATAACCGTAAATTGATTTCCAAAATATGGATTTGCACCGGTACAATGGATGATGCTTGTATGGTTCCAGATGCTCCTGAATTGTGCTGAAAAAAAGGTAATTTAAGTGGATTCTTAACAATAGATTTTAACGCTTCAATCTCCAATTCTATTTCATCGTTGGTATAGTTCTGCTGAAAAGTGCTTAACCCGCTGTAGAATTTCAATTCATCAGTCTCTGAGGTTTTAAAGATGAAATCGTTGGGCTTTAATGCTTTAAAAGGGTTCTTAAATTTCCCGTTCTTGGTAGCCTCTGCCTCAAACAAATGGATAACCAAATGGCTATAATATTGATGCAAACCCAAAACCACGAACCGATTCTCCTGGTCTTTTTGGTTTACGAAAGGTAATTTTGCTATTTTGTTTGGAAGCAAAGCTTTTTCCATTTCCTTTCGTGCATCGGCGTTAAATACCTGCAAAGGAATTCGGGGTTGAATAGACAGTGCTTCCTCATACTTCAACTCAAATACGGCATCTAAATCTTCCTCCTGTTCCAAACCATAGTCGAGTGCAAGTCTTGCCAATCGCTGCTTACGAAGGTTTTCATCAAAAAAAATAAGCAAATCGGGACGTTGCAAGAGGTTGTACAATACTTGCGCCTGGTGTGTACACATGCGTAATTTTGGCAGACCACAACGGCAGGTTAATTTTACGGAATCACTATCCTGACTAAGAAACACGATGGGTGCAAAGGTTTCATCGCTGAGGTGACTAAATGCCCCAAAATTGAGTTCAATTTGTTCGGGAAATAAGGCATAAAATCCCTTTTCCTCCGTGTTTACATGCGCACTTAGATGTTTTAGAATAACAATTTTACTTAAATCCTTTAGGTTAAAGTGGTCGATTACATACTCATAAGAATTCTCCTCCCCTGTCCAATCACCTAAATTCTTATCAATCGTAGTATCCATATTTTAATCTCCACTTCATTCTCCAACGAGGATTCTCTCAATTCTAAAGCGATTTACGCAGCGTCAGATAAAATGGTACCGAAACTTTTTCCGTTTTACCATTTAATATAAAATCGGCTGCCTGGCTCCCTAATTTGGTAAAATCGGTAGAGATAGTGGTTATACCGTCCAAAATAATCCTTTTCAAAGGGGTATCGTTGTATGAAATTAAGCCAACGTCCTCTCCTATTTTTAATTTCTGAGCAATTAATCGTTCAATCAATGTAACCAAATCATCCTCCATCAAGTTGATATACACCTCGCCCACATTTATTTCTTCTTCTTTTATGTTATGAATTACCTTATGATTAAAGGCGTACTGCTGACAAAACCGATAAAAACCTGTTAAAATTTCATGGGGGAAATAACTATTTTTCGGGAAGATAATTTTTAGCGTACTGTATTTGGATAAAGCATCTAAAGCTTGCTCCAATGCAGCGTAAATATCGAGTGCGAAATTCTCATAAATGGCTGCATAATCACCAGTAACACCAGGTAAAAGTTTATCTAAAATGACTAATTTTTCCTTAGGGATCGTGTTAATAATTTCGTGTGCATTTTCTCCTCCTTCTAAAAAATGGGGAATAATCACAAAATGAGAATAATCGTCGCGTTTGCTGGTTAGCAGCTTTTTAAATAGGGCGAAATCGTTATTGTAAATGTAAAAATCAACTGCCGCTTGGTCGCCTAAGGTTTTTGAAAAAGAATCGTACACAATTTTTTTGTGCGCACTCAACTTATTAAAAAGCAAACAAACCTTTAATTTACGGTTAAAATACGTGTTTATAATGAAGTATCCTTTGCCCGGAACCGAATCTACAATGCCTAATTTCCGTAAATGGCGGTAGCCTTTTTCAGCGGTATCTCGCGACATTTCCAAGCCAAAACTTAACTCATTAATGGATGGAAGCAAACTGTTTTTGGTCAACTTACCCGCTTCAATGGCATTTAAAATAGCATTGGTTAATTGCTTGTATTTCGGTGTCGATGAATATTCATCAATGGTTATATATGCGATTAAATCTTCAGGTTTCAACGTTTTGGGGTTTTGTTCTGGTTTTCGAATATACTGAAAACAGCGAATAAATGCAGATTAAAGGCTACATTTTATGACAATTAACATCCTACTCAACTAAAAAATTAGAAAACGAAGGATTCTGAGTACTTCGGATAGTGCAGTCCCGCTATTCGCTTTACTTGCTCCGCTGCGTGCTCGCTCCTATCGGGTTTAGGATGAGCGGCTTTACAAACTGGCTGTTATCACAAAACCTAGTTTTTTTTCAGTATAACGCCATCTTGAATGGGTTGTTGATACGGAAGTAAGCTCACTTTATTTGTTCTATATTTATTACCTGGTAATACTTCTGTAATGTATAAATCGTACGTATTATTGAAATAAATATTCGATTCAGTTGAAATATCCATTAATTCTTTAAAACTAACATAAGGATAAGTCGGTTTCTCAGTAACTACCTCTACTTTCTTATCACCTTTTTTATTTATATATGAAAAGGTCACATAGCTTTTATAAGGAGCTACACATTTACAAAAAAAAGTAAAATGATGCTCAAAAAAGCTTACTGTCTCAATCTTCATAAATCTTTCAGTCATTGGGAGATTCATTGTATCTGCTAGGAAATAGATTTTCCTATTTGACTCTTGCGAATACACTCTATTTAATAACATTGAAAACAGCACGATTAAAAATATTTTTTTCATAAAAATAAAGATTTAGTTACGGGCAGTTAATTGGCAATTTCTTATTTTGGGGAACATTTGAAAGATTATTCATATTAAATGCATTTATTTCAGCAGGGGTAATGTTGAATTTTGCCAATAAATTATTGTAAGACTTCTCTAACATACCCTTGTAAATAGTATAGAGATTCACCCCATTTATTATAGAGTTTGCAGGTAGATTACCCGCATTATTTAGGCCATACACAGCAGCCATTTGATATTGTTTATCGGTATAAGTACTTCCGTTAACATCTTTTAATATTTTCACGAAATTATCTACATAATTCTCTAAAAAAAGAGAATGATCAGTATAATTACCACTATTCATCCGACTAGAAGAAGCAGCATCAAAACTGACAATATTCATAGCCCATGTAGAGTATCTTGTTGTATCTATTGAGTAACCATAAGTCCCTGCTTTTATATAATAATTAGCGTACGCATGGCCAACCTCATGAATTGCCACCATTTGAAGAAATAATTGAGACGCATTGCTCAGTGCAGAACTATTAAACTCAATCTCTGAACTGGTTCCTTTATTTCTTGTTTGCCCTAATGAATATTGATTATTCGTACCTCCATAATCTTGAGTCGAAAATCCAAAAGTTAAATTTGGTAAACCTTGTAATGAATTAAGGGTTCCTCCATTTGGCAACTGCACTTTTTGAAACGGCTGAATTAATTTCCCATAGGTAGTATTTGCCATCAATTTATTTAAAACTAGCTTTACCATTCAAGGGTAATATTTTTGAAGTGAATCTTGTTTAACTTCTATTAAAGGAGGACACTCGCTTACCCCCGTATTCCCACCAATACAGCCACAATTCGGATCTATAAAAGCGCTTCCATTCAAATCATTATTACAATCGAACATACTGGTATAATCTCCAGAACCACCACCTCCGCCACCCAATTCAGCCTCAGGTGCCATATCTCCCCATTCACCCCCACCGGAACCACCTCCAAAGCAAAATACCTCGCTTCCCAAATATTTTTGTTCCATGTATCCATCAACACCAACTGATCCGTAATAATCTACCCTTATACAGGTATTAAATGCCCTGCTGCTTAATTGCTATAAGTAATCGATTTTTCTAAATGAACTTCTCTTTCTTCACCGTTTTCACCGATGCCTATCCCACGTTTAAACTTTCCATTCCACTCTTCAATATCGATTATCCCCACAAACTTCCCTTTATTATTGGAAATAGGTAATAGTGTTACCCATTCTACTTTCATTCTATCTTCCTTATCTTTATAAATCATTAGATAGCTCGTTTTTTCTAACGCTTTAAACTGAGCTCCCTCTGCCTGGTGTACAAAAACAGCATCATCAAATCTTAATGGTACTATTAGCCCATCACCCATTGACATTTTTTTAAGTAGTGCCTTTTCCCATAGAGGTTTTAACTAAACTATGACGAAGGTTATTATCATTTAACCGTGGCAGATTTAAATGATTATCCTCAAAATAGATCCTAGCCTCTGAAATAAATTGTTCTTTTTCTCCATTTCAGACATAGGAGCACTTTCTTTTCTACATGCATAAATGAAAATAGCTATTATACTAAATAAAATTAAAGCCACACTAGTTTGCTTTAATAGCGAGTACTTTTTATTCATATTGTTAATTTAGATTATCCATAATTCATTATGCCTGATAGGATTTATACGAATATACTAAAAGTCACTTAAAAAAAACGAACTAATCTTACACAACAAAATATCACAAAATACAAGGATTATTTTTTCTTTTTGATGAAGAACCTGAAAATTAGAACCTTAGAAAAAACCCTCATCGGTTTTAGAACCGATGAGGGGTAAAGGCTTACAACGAGCGCTGCAAGGCCGAATAATATTTCAATTCAATAATATCAGTTGGGGCTAAATTCTGATTCCAAACGCTGTTGATGGCTAATGCTGCACCCGTTGCCGTTGCTTGGGCAACCGATGAGGCATATACCTCTACTTCGGGCAATGAAGTGGCTAACAAATGCATAAAAATGGCGTTCTTGCCAAAACCACCGTCGACAAAAAGACGTTTTACGCCGGTATTTAAAATTAAGCGAAGCGAATAAATCTGTTGCTTCACAATATCAAAAATCAGCTGATGGTAAGCTTCTTCTGCTGTTTGAAAAGCACTCAAATCGCGCGACGAAAATGCCGATACGGCCGAAAATTCGGTTTGCGGGTGTTGATTCTCGGGAAATTTAAGTCCTAGTTTTAAGTGAATACTTGGGTTAAATTTTAAATGCTTGAACAAATACGCTGCACGGTCAAAATGCTCAGCAATCCGTTTCAATTGTTGTTCGTGCTCATAACCGGCAAAAATACGCGATGCTTTCACCGCTTTGCCTTGATAATGCATGTAACACAAACAATCTTGCTTTAATTCTTCAGCCGTTAAAGGTTCTTGATTAAAAGGGTTTAAACTAATGCACCAGGTTCCAGTTGAAAGCAAAATAAAAGGTGATGAAAAATTAGCCAAATACGGAATTAATGCCGACGAACTATCGTGCAATCCGACTCCCACATGTACCGTTTTTCCTTCTATTTGCGTTTCTAAACTTGAATCGGCTGGCGTAAAAACACCAAACTTTTTATCAATTTCTTCCTTAAAAACCCAATGGTGATATTCGCCTTTATTAAAATCCCATAACTGCGTATGGCAACCAATGCTGGTAATATCGGCCAAAGCCTTACCCGTAATTAAATAACTTAAATACTGTGGCAAATGCAAAGCCCATTTCACTTTAGCGAATATTTCAGGCTTTTCCTTTTTTAGGCGATATAGCTGCATGCCTGAATTTAAACTGCCCAATATTGGTGAAGCGGTTTCTAACGAAATCTTATCCTCTCCCCCATATTCAGCATAAAACTCATTTTTTAAATCCTCCGGATATTCCTTTAAATAGTTATAAAGCGGTGTTAAAGGTTTGCCATTTTCGTCTAAATACACAAAACTAGCTCCATAGGTTGAAAAGTTGATGGCTTTCACCTCAAACTCTTCCATTTTAAATACCTGATTGATAGAATCGTACACAGACGACCTCAGGCTATCTAGGTTTTCGCAGGGTTCACCATCCTCATCTACGGTTTCAACAAATCGAGCAGAACGTTCATAAACGATGTTGTAATTCTCATCAATTAAAAACAGCTTCTTATTTGTTTTTCCTACATCAAATATGGCGATTACTGGCTTTGGCATTATTTCTTTCTTCAAAATTATAATCCGGTGGCCATTGTTTTTAAACCACGTTGCTTAACCAATGTTTGACGACAATCTAAATCGCGGTATAATTGAATTGGTGCCAATGCTGCACCTGCTCTTAAACGTGCTTCAGCTACTAACGCTCTTAAATCGCTACGGAATGTATGTTGTAAAATTTCTTGTGCTTTTGCTACATCATTTGCTTCTTGAGCAGCATTTAATGCTTTTCTATCAACCAATAAGGCTTGTGCATAGGCCAACATAATGGCTTCTACCGATTGTAATAAATCTTCTAACGGATCTTTAACGTTGTGCGATGCATCAATCATCCAACCTAAATCTTTTGTATGACTCATGCCGCGCGAATCCATTCCTTCAACCAATTCGTTGAAAATTAAGAATAATTGGTATGGTTTTACTGCTCCAGCAGTTAAATCGTCATCCCCATATTTTGAATCATTGAAGTGGAAACCACCTAGTTTTCCTTCCATTAATAAGAGCGCAACAATTTGCTCTATGTTGGCGTTTGGCAAATGATGGCCTAAATCAACCAATGTATAGGCTTTCTTACCTAATTTGCTTGCATACAATAAAGATTGACCCCAATCTCCAACTGTTGTAGAATAGAAATTTGGTTCAAATGCTTTGTACTCTACAAATACTTTCCAGTTATCTGGTAATGCAGCGTAAATTTCTTGCAAACTTTCTAAGGTATTTTCAAAGGCTTTACGAAAGTTCAACTGGCCAGGAAAACAAGAACCATCTGCTAACCAAACGGTTAAAGCGTCTGAGCCCAATGCAACACCTTGTTTAATCACTTCTATGTTGTGCTCAATTGCCTGTTTACGGATTGCTTTATTCACGTTTTGCAAAGAACCGAACTTATAGCTATGCGCTGCATCTGCTTGGTCTTGAAAAGTATTTGAATTTACCGCATCGAACTTTAAGCCATAACTATCAGCTAAACTTTTAATTGCTGCTGGGTTTTGCGGGATATCCCAAGGAATGTGTAACGAAATAGCACCGCTCGCTTTATTCAAGGTATGCAGTAAACCTACATCTTCAATTTTCTCTTCAATGGTACGTGGTTCTCCGCCTGTTATAGCAAAACGACCAAAACGGGTTCCTCCGGTACCCAAAGCCCAACTTGGAATGGCTATTTGAAAATCAATTAATTTTTGGATAACGTTTTCAATATCTACACCTGCCCATTCCTCCTTTAAGAAAGCAAGTCTGCGTTGATGTGAAGTTAGTAACGAGTCGTTATGTTTTTCTATTTGGTTTTGTTCGATATTCATCGGGATATTCGGTTAAGTTCTGCAGTGTAAACACCACAAGATTTTGGTTAATGCTTTTCCGCTTTCGCTAAAACGGGTTCAATCGTTTTTTAACGGTCTGCATCCGTGAGGATACAGACACGCAAAAAACCTACTAAAACTAATTAAAATATGAGTTATTTAAAGCTTCTTATGACAAGAAACAGTAAATATTTTTTAGTTTGCTACGCGCAAACTTATTTTTTAGCGTACAAATGCCATGGCTACACCGCCATCCACATTTAATACGTTTCCTGTTGATTTATGCAACAAACCTCCCACAAAAGCAAAGCATGCATTTGCAATATCATCCGGTAAGATAATTTGGTTTAACAAGGTGCGTTTTGCATAGTAAGCCGGAAGCTCAGCTACGGTAATTCCGTAAGCCTTCGCACGACCTTCGGCCCAGCCTCCTGCCCAAATATTGCTATCGCTAATTACCGCATCTGGATTTACCACGTTAACACGAATATTATCAGCCCCTAACTCAGCAGCGTTTAATCTACTTAAGTGTAATTGAGCCGATTTAGCACTTCCATAACCCGCGTTATTTGGTCCACTTACGAGCGCGTTTTTACTTACAATGTTGATGATATCACCGCCAATGTTTTGTTTCTTCATGATGGCTGTTGCGGCTTGGGTAATGAAAAACTGGCCTTTAACCAATACATCGTATAATAAATCCCAGTCTTTCTCCGTGTGATCGCCAATGGTTTTAGAAATAGATAAACCAGCATTGTTCACCACAATATCAACCCCACCAAAAGCCAAAGCTGCTGCTGCAAAAGCAGAATCAATATCTTCTTGGCTCGTTACATTTAAGGTAGTAGTTGCATAGGCATCTTTACTAAATTGCGCTAAAAATTCTTGCCCGGCTTCTTCTAAACGTTCGGCATTCATATCGTTTAATACCACTACCGCACCTTCCGATACAAATTTCTTTGCAATAGCTTTTCCAATTCCACCGGCACTACCTGTAATCAAGGCAATTTTACCAGTTAATGGTTTTGGTTTTGGCATCCTTTGCAATTTAGCTTCTTCTAACAACCAATATTCAATGTTGAATGCTTCTTGATGTGGTAATGAGGTATATTCTGAAATGGCTTCAGCCCCTTTCATTACATTGATAGCATTGATATAAAATTCTGATGCCACGCGAGCGGTTTGCTTATCTTTCGAAAAAGTAAACATACCAATACCCGGATAAATAATTACTACCGGATTGGTATCGCGAATAGCGGGGCTATTTGGATGCTTACAAGTTTCATAGTACTCGGTATACATCTTACGATAAGCCTCAAATGCAGGTTCTAAAGCCGCTTTAATCGCCGCAGTATCGCTTAAATCAGCATCCTTTGGTAAATCTAAAACCAGCGGGCTAATTTTTGTACGTAAAAAGTGATCCGGACAGCTAGTACCCATTGGTGCCAAACGTGCCAAATCTTTCGAGTTAATGAATTCCAATACACGCGCATCATCCGTAAAATGTCCTAGCATGTGTTGCTTCGATGAGCATAAACCACGTAAAATTGGTGCAATTGCAGCCGCTTGTTTTTTACGATCTGCAGGTTCAGCGCTTTCCAATATTTGACCACCGAAAACAGGTGCTTTTTTACCGTAGTTTTGATTCAAGTAATCTGAACAGATTTCGATTACATCCAAGGTATTTACATAACTTTCGTAAGCTGTATTTCCCCAGGTAAATAAACCGTGAGAGCCTAACATGATACCGCGAATGCCCGGATTTTCATCTAAACATTTCTTCAATTGTAAACCCAGTTCAAATCCTGGTTTTTTCCATTCAACCCAACCAATGGTTCCACCGAATAACTCTTGGGTAATTTTTTTACCATCTTTCGCTGCAGCGATCGCAATCGCGGCATCAGGATGCAAGTGATCGATATGGGCAAACGGCAAGAAACCGTGTAGAGGAGTATCAATTGATGGTGCTTTTGAGCTTAAGTCGAAAATACAATGATTAAACAATTCAACCATTTCATCTTCATGCTCTACGCCACGATAAATATTTTTCAAACTGCGTAAACGATCAACGTAAAGCGCCGCTAAACCGCTTTTCTTTAAAGTCCCTAAATCTCCTCCAGAGCCCTTAACCCACATTACTTCGGTTTCTGTTCCGGTTAGTGGATCCTTTTCCATCAATTTACACGATGTATTTCCTCCACCATAATTTGTTAAGCGCAAATCCGCTCCTAATAAATTAGAACGATAAATTAACAATGCTACTTCATCGCCAGCCAATTTTGCGGCTTCTTCTTCATCCCACAAGTAACTCACGTACTTGTAATTTGTTTCTTTAACAGACATGTATAATTATGTTTTACTTTAAGTATTTACTTGATTGAATTTCCGTATCCTACAATTAAAATTGACACTATAATTGTGAGGATACCGACTAAAACGGTGATTAATGTTTTCTTTGATACGCCTTTCCATTCTTTCAAAACCAAACCCCAAACATTTGCGATTAAAATAATGAAAGCCATGTGCAATATCCATGAACTGGCTCCGTTACCCATTTTACTTTCACCCATTCCATAGAAGAAGAATTGTAAAAACCAGGTAATACCGGCCAATGCAGAGAATATATAATTTTTTAACAATGGAGTCTTCGCGTTGGTATAATCGCCAAAACTCTTATTACGGGCATTTAAAATCATACACCAAACAAAATTAGTGGTTAAACCTCCCCAAAGAACTACTACATAGGTTACATTATTTTGGAAAAGGAAATTTCCTAATTCCGAAGGGTTGGCTGCTTTCCATAGCTCGTTTGCGGTATCGGCCATTGGTTTTCCTGCTTCAATTCCGAAGTTAAAACACGCACTTAAAACCCCTGAAACAATTCCCACAAAAAGACCTAAACCAAATTTAAATTCAGTTTTAACTTCCATTCCGTGCGGATCAGTAACGTCGGCATTCATTTCGCGTTCTTTTAACATCCCGGCTCGACCGCAAATTACAATCCCTAGTATACAAACCAATAGGCCTAAAAGCACCATTCTACCCCAATCCGTGCTCAAAAACATCTCGAATGTATCTTTACCTGCTTGTGGAAAAAGGCTGTAATAAATAGAAGGTAAAATAGACCCCAGCACCATGCACAATCCTAAGATGATACTACTCCCTAAGGAAACGCCCAAATAACGAACGCCTAAACCATAGGTTAACCCTCCAATACCCCATAGTAAACCAAAGAAATAAGTCAACCACAAGATGCTTCCATTTGTTCCTGAAATGATTGCTGTAAAATTCGGAATGGTTAAATAAGCTGCCAAAGGCGGAACAATTAACCATGAAAAAATCCCCCCAACAATCCAATAGCTTTCCCAAGCCCAACCTTTAACTTTTTTATACGGAATGTAAAAACTACCCGACGCGAACCCGCCGATAAAATGGAAAAAAACACCTAAAATTGCTTGCATTACTCTAGTTTATAATTTGGTTGCTCTAAAATATACATTGAAAAAAATGTAACTGTTATGCACTGTTATGCCTGACACGGATGTTCGTCGGCAACGCATAATAGATAATAGACTTAAAAACAGATCTATTTTAAAAAAAAAGCAGAAGAACTTCGTGCATCACGAGGTTACTTCTGCTTTCAAAATAATTCTTGCATTAAATAGCCAATAAGTCCTATAGTTTAACGGCTAAATGCTGTTAAAAATTGCTTACTACAAAGCTATTTAAGCTATGCCCTTCCGGATTTACTTAACTCAGTAACAAGCCTTTTAAATCTGCGGGTGAATAATTAATTGATTTTAATGTTTTATCGTCGCCTTTTCTAAACACTAAAAATAAACCATCAATTTCTTTGAAATACGATTCGGTTCCATCTTTTTCGAAATAATGTTTGATGGTATGCTCAGCCTCTTCAATAGTTTTACACGCTTTACTCATGTTGGAACGGTGTACTTCATCAAAAAGCGTCTTAAATTTTCCGCCAAGACCAAACTCGTGAATGGCCCCTGCCAAAACGTATTGTAAATCGCACAGGGCATCGGCAACTTCCACCAAATTATCTTGTTCTATTGCCTCTTGTAGCTCCTTTAATTCCTCTGCTAAGAGCGAAACCCTAAGATTGGCTCTTTGCTTTGCTGGAATGGTTGGGTTTTCCAAAACAGGATGTTTAAAAGTAGTATGAAATTCAGCTACCTGATTAAGTGAATTCGTTTCTTGCATGACGAGTAAATTTTGTTCTTAATGCAACAAACTTAAAAATTTCGGTCAAAAAAATACATAGAATTTATGCACATGCAAGTACTTAATAACATTCTTAGGCCGCCTTACTACCAGTGATAAAAAGATTTGGTCGTGTTTTTGTAACGATTAAAAATACACACATGAAACTTAGAATTGTTTTAGAACTTTGAGCTATGATAAAAAAGAACATCTTACTAGGATTGCTTACCCTAGGAATAATCAGCAGTTGCGGCATCAACAAACAGGCCGAACAAATTAAAGCCTTAGAAGATTGCACCTATAAAATTAAAAACGTACAACAAGTTACCTTAGCCGGAACCGATGTAAAACAACTCATCGCACAGCAAAACATCAACATTTCCAGCTTACCGGGCGTTGCTTTAGGCTTTTTAAGAAAAGACATTCCGCTCAGCGCCAATTTAAATCTGGAAATCACTAACCCTTCTGCTAAACTTGCAGCTATTAACCAGCTGGAATACAAAATATTGGTCAACAACAGTGATTTAGCCGCAGGAACCATCGACCAAAATGTAAGCATCCCACAAGGACAAACGGTTATTGTTCCTGTTCGTATGACAAGCAACATTTATAACCTCCTCAACAACGGGTCACTTTTAAACGATATTATGAAAGCCGCTCAAAAAGGCGGACAAAAAACCGAAAGCTTGGGTCTTTTAACCATAAAAATAAAACCTACTTTTATGTTTGGTAAAACGCCATTCACCTATCCTGGGTACATTACAATCAATAAAGAAATCAGTAATAAGATTTTATTATAAAAACAAAAAGTTCAATTGTGTAGTAAAACGCTAAACAATTGAACTTTTCTATTTTTGACTTAAAAGAGATTTAGTGTTTTTTCACATCTCTAATCATTCCTTTAAAGCGCAATGGGTCTACATGGCTTTCAAAAGCGGCATGTTGTTCATCAGATAAAGTGGCGCCCGTGGCAACTCCTTCTTTTGCACTTGCCAACTTTGTACTTGTTACCGCTTTAAATGCTCCAGTTTTCGAATAATTTAAAGCGTTATCTAGCAAGGTTTCAGTAGCATCGCCCCAGGCTTTTGTTAAATCTTCATAAGCCATTTTATCAACAGTCATCCCCGAAAAATATCCGCCTTCTCCATTTTTATTCTTCGTTTCGAATTCAGGGATATATAAATCCAGCTTATCAATCCGAATGGGGAAAAAGCCTACGGGCTTACCGTACGTTTTAACACCAATCACTTTAACATCCAATACGGGTTTCAAACAATTGATGGTCAATTCACTCGCAGAAGCTGTTGAACCAGACACCAAAAAATACACGCGTGTTAAAGCCAAATTGCCCAGTTTGGCAAACTTAGTAATGTTATCCGCAGCGGTTGTTGAATAATCTAAATCAGCATACGTCGCATACTGTTTGTTTACACCCGTTGTAAAGGGTTGTAATTTATCATTGGCATCCAATAAAGGCTGAAATCGCAACACTGACGCTTCTCGTTGAGCGGTTGTCAAGTTCTGCAAATAGCTGTTATAATAATAGGTAAACATGGTTGTTCCTGTTTGAGATGCAGGTACCGCTAAATTGATAATTTGCTCTGCTGTTGAAATATAACCACCTCCATTATAGCGCAAATCGATGACCAACTCAGTAATTTCTTGCGATTGAAAATCAGCAAATAAAGTATTCAACTGCGCCGTTACGTCGTTCGTATAACTATTAAACACAAAATAACCAACTTTCTTAGTACCTAGGTCATATACATGTGAATACAATATTGGATTCAATTTATATTTCGCGCTTGCAATGGTTACAGATTTGGTTTGCCCAGCAGGATTAATATAGGTTATATTTACAGAAGGATTTGTTCCGAAAATGGCGTCATTTATAAAATTGGCGATAGAGGTTGCCGTTGCGCTGTTGTACGTTAAATCTGTCCTGCCGTTAATTGCTGTAATTCTACATGTCCTTGTTAAACCTTGAGCCGCAGCCGGAGAACCCTCGTAAACATATTTTACGCGCAAATCATTGGAACTTTGATAATTTACCGAAAAACCATAATCATTTGCCGTACCATCTAAATCGGCTTTTAAAGCCCCTACTTTTCCGGTTACAACATCGTTTTCAATAAACGAATACTTTGGTTCGCTATAATCTGTATACTCGAAAGGTTTCCCAGTTACCGGATCTAAAGAATATTGCGTTAAAGCATATAATTCCGCTTCGTTATTGGTATACGAACGCGGATTAAAGTTTGCATACGTTGGCAAACTCGCATACCAATAGTATAATTCCTTTGTATAATAAAAAATGGAGTCTTTTGTTAATTCATCGCGTGTAGGAGGTGTACTTTCCGGCTCAATAGTTTCTGGTGTAGTACTCTTTTTCTTACATGCAGCAACCGACAAAACAATCACAGCCAAAAAAAAGATTTGTTTTATTCTTATTTTTTTAAAAAACATAATAGCGTATTTTAATCTAGTTAATTTATGGCTAACTTAGTAAATAAAGTGATTCCATGTGCCAATTTTAACACTTTTAACTTTTTAGTGATTAAAATCCTGAAGAATCACGCTAAGAACCCAATCTTAACTGAAACTCAATAATATACAAAATAGTATGAAAAAAATTAAATTTGATTCAGAAATAAATGCATCAGCAAATAAGGTTTGGGAAATACTTTTTAGCGAAGAAACCTATCCCATTTGGTCAGCAGTATTTTCAGAAGGCTCAAAAGCAATAACCGATTGGAAAAAAGGAAGCAAGGCATTGTTTGTAAATGCTGATAATGATGGAATGATTTCTGAAATTGCCGAAAGCATTGAACCAGAATTTCTATCCATTAGACATCTAGGAATGATTATGAAGGGAGTTGAAGACTTAAACCACAGTTGGAGCGGCTCTTTAGAAAACTATACGCTGAAAGAACTTAGCGATAACAAAACCCTTTTAGAAGTTGAAATGGATACCACTGCTGAAATGGCCGATTATTTTAAAGAAAAATGGCCCCTCGCAATTGAAAAAATTAAAGAACTGGCGAAATAAAAAATGTCTTTTATGTAAAAAAGCCTCGATAAAATCGAAGCTTTTTTATTTCAAAATTCCCTATTCTAATAGTTATTAATTTATTTTTCTTGGTGCATGCCTATTTCCTTAAGATAAAGTTTCAAATCAGTTGGCCTATCCGACTGTATAATGGAAGGTTTTTTAGCAATTAACCAGCCCCAGCTTTCCTTTTTTTGGTTTTGCTCTACAGCACGATCATCATCATGTCCCCCGTTTAAAGAAGGCCATAAACTATTTAACCATATCACTTGATTTTTTGCCAATTCAGGAATCATCTTTAAATTACTTAGCGTATCGGTATCAAAAATAGGTTGAATAACGGCTCCTTTATACGTTTTATAGCTACTGATAATGGATAGAGCATCTGGTCGTTTCATATTTACCACAACCATTAAAAAAGCACCATCAGGAATGTTCTCTGTAGCTTTAAGTTTCTCGTATTCTATATTATCACCAACATTGACAATCGCTTGATTAAGTGTTCCGGTTGCTTCTAACACGTTAAATACTTGAGGCAAATGATCATTTCCCTTATCCACATTAATAATAATTTTATTTTTGGCCGCTAACATCATTTCCTTCATAGTCGGAATCCCATGAGAAGTTACCCTTCCTAAACCATTTTTTAATTTAAACTTTCTTATTTCTGCTAAGGTGTAATCGCTTACCTTTCCTTTTCCGTTGGTGGTACGGTCAATGGTATTATCGTGCATCACCACCATTTGGCTATCCTTGGTCATCTTCACATCCAGTTCCATAATATCAAAACCTTTTTCAATACTATTAAAAAGTGCATTTAGTGAGTTTTCAGGCGCATTTCTCCAATCGCCCCGATGGGCTGCAACTAGAGTATGTGTATTTTTTTTCGAAAAGATAGAAGCCAATTTCTCTGAAGGATTTTGTGCTTGAACCTTTAGCATACTTATAGCAAGTATAAAAAGAAAAATAGTGTTATTGGATTTGATTTTCATAAAAGATCGATAATAATAAAAAAATGGTGACCGATTACTCAGCCACCAAAAAATAGGAAAAACTTAATATTTTAATATCCTGGGTTTTGGTACATTTTAACCGGATCTAACTTATATTCATCAAATGGAATTGGATAATAACGATCTTTTGTAGTTACATTCGATAATTTTGCGATTCCATAAGTAGTTTGTGGCTTTGCTTTTAAATACGTTACCAGCTCTTGCGTAGTAAATGTTCTAATTAAGTCGAACCAACGATGATGTTCAAAAGCAAGTTCTACCCGACGTTCGTGTAAAATAGCCAATTTTAAGGTTGGATATTTTGCAGCGTAGCTTGGATCTGTTTTGGCAACAGCATACAAAGGACGACCGGCTCTTGCTCGTACCATATCTAAATATTGTGTTGCTACGGCATCATTTCCTTGCAAATTAGCTACTTCGGCCAACATCAGAATTACATCTGCATAACGCATTAAAATCCAATCGTTACCCCCATAACCGTTGTTAGTAGCCAACGAACTTGCATCGCGAAATTTGGTAATAAACCAATCTTTCACTTGTGCATCGTTTGCATATTTTACAGAGAAATCTTTGCGTAAATCGCCCGTTTCATACTCATCGATTAAATCGCCTTTTACATTTCCACCAATTCCTGTAGATACTCTTAGCGAGTTAATGGTTTCGCCCTTGGCCTGGTTATTTGCTGCAATACTCGAACTGTAATTTACATCGCCTTGCTTATACGATATTTGAAATAGCAACTCTTTACAAGTTAGTTTCTTGCTTACATCAAACACATCCGCATACGGAATTTCCGATAAATTACCGAATGTTTTCATGTTGTAAGCAGCTAATAAATAAGTATTTGCATTGGTTAAATTTTCTGCTTTATTGTTTGGTAAAGTAGCCGCCATGGTTAAATACACCTTTCCTAAATAGGCATTAATAGCTGCTTTAGATGCTCTGCCAATTCCAACACCTGTTTGAAGATTTGGAAGTGTACTGTTTAAACCATCCTTTAAATCGGCAACAATTTGATTGTAAACATCAGCTTCTGCTACCCTAAAAGTTGATGCATTTACCTCTTCTATACTGTTTAATTGTACAGTTACTAAAGGCACTGCTCCCCATTTACGTACCAATTCAAAATACATAATGGCACGAATAAATTTAGCCTCTGCGGCATAGTTGGTTTTATTTGCCGTATTTGTAAACGTAACTTTGTCAATATTTGATAAAATAACATTTGTACGTGTAATTGAATTATATAAGGCTAGCCAGTGTGCCTTTAAGTACGAATTGCTCGGTAACAACGAGAAATCATTAAATTGAAAGGGTTCTCCTGCATTACTTTGGTTGTCGTTTCTTCCGGTATCATCAGAACGTTCATCGGTAAATAAACCGCTGTTTTCGCCTAATGTATTACTGCTTCTTAAAGATTGGTATGCACCGTTCACAGCTAATAAAACGTCGTTTTCGGTTGTAAAGTAATCATTTACGGTTACCGCATTTGGATTTGTTTGCGCTAAGAAATCTTTTTTGCAAGCACTTAATGTTAAAACGGCACTTAAGCTTAAGATTGTATATATGTATTTTTTCATGTTCGTAAAGTCTAGAAAGTAATTTTAGCACCTAGATTGTAAGTTCTTGCCAAAGGATAATTTCCGTAATCAACCCCTGGCGTTAAGTTGGCACCTGCGTTATAATCAACTTCTGGATTGTATCCTTTGTAATTAGTGATGGTAAAAGCATTATCAACACTTGCAAACACACGAATGTTGCTTAATTTGATTTTGCTCACCAAGGTTTTTGGGAAATTATACCCTAAAGTTACGTTCGTACATCTAAAATAAGACCCATCTTGAAGGTAGAAAGATGATAAACGTGTGCTATTACTTTGTGTACCAGCACGTGATGCACGATAGTTTAAACCGCTTCCTGGGTTTGCCTCATTACGATAACGATCGGCCACATCAACATATTGGTTACCCGAACCTTCAAAGTTGTACAAATAGTAATCTTGTCCGTCTAAAACCTGATTACCATACGAACCGTTAAACGATGCTCTTAAATCGATTGATTTATACGAAGTATTTAACGCAAAACCATAGGTGAATTTTGCATAAGGTGTTCCAATTACTACTTTATCTGCATCGTTTACAATGCCGTTTCCATCAGTATCTTGGAAATATAAATCGCCAATTTTAGCCGGATTGGTTGATGAAGCTGAAGGCGCTACTTTACCAACATTGTCGGCCGTTAACCTGCCTAACACTTTAAATCCATAAAACATCCCTACTGGTTGTCCTTCTTGTGTAACGTGGGTGATATACGAACGCTCTGCTCCAGCGGTATAAATGGTGCTTGCTCCACCCATATCCAATACCTTGTTTCTGTTTAGCGAGATATTACCACTTAAGCCCAATGTAAAATCCTGACCTTGAATAATTCTTCCATCCAATTGAATATCAAAACCTTTATTTCGTACTCTACTGTCTGCCAAATTGGTTAAAACAGAAGAAGCTCCAGAAACAGCCGAGATAGGTTGATTAAACAATAAGTTGTACGAATAACTTAAGTAGTAGTTGGCAATAATAAATAAGCGATTTCTAAATAAACCAAGATCAGCACCGAAGTTATATTGCGAGGTCGACTCCCAGCCCAATCGTGGATCTTGAAGAGAATTTGGCCAAATAGCAGTTGAAATGGTATTTCCACCAAACACAACTCCACCCGGCGCACTCATTTCTTGTTCCGTTCTATAATTTGGAATATTGTTATTTCCGCTTAAGCCCCAACTTGCACGTAGTTTGACGGTAGATTGTTGCCCTAAAAAGTCGTTATAAAATCCTTCTTCAGAAAGATTCCAGCCTGCTGCAACTGAAGGGAAATTTCCATATCGGTTTAATGAACCAAATCGCGATGAACCATCTCTACGGAAAGATCCCGTTAAGAAATATTTACCCGCATAGTTATAACTGAAACGACCAAAGTAAGAAAGAAGTGTATTGGTAGATTTTGCCGTTTTACTTGATCCATCTGTAATTAAGGTAAAGAAACCGGCATCGGCTCCTTTATCGGTTATCTCGCCAATTTTATCATTTTGAAAACCACTTGCCGACACGTTTATAAAATCGCTTTGCGTTTTTTGTGCAGAGTACCCTGCCAAGGCGTCTAACTTATGTTTACCAAATGTTTTGTTGTAATTTAAGGTAAACTCGCCTAGTTGATCTACCTGTCCTAATGTTTGAGCAACTGCATTTGCAGCTGTAATTGCGGCAGTTGAATACGGCGGATTATTTCCGTTGCTTAAACTAGTTGGTAAATAGTAATCGTATTTTTCGTTATACGTTTGCATCCCTAAGTTGGCTTTAAAACTCAAACCATCTATAATTTTATACGATGCATTGGCGTTGTAACTGCTTCTGTTCCCCATTCTGTTAATTTTCATTTGCTCAACAGTTGCTAATGGATTTTCGGGGTTTTGAACACCGTATTGTGATGACATAGAGGCCATACCAAACTGAATAGGATTGCCGTTTGCATCGCGCGCAGGTAAATAAGGTAAATACAATAATGCCGACATCATTGGACTTAAATTATAGCGCCCTTCTCGTACTTCTTTATTTTTGTTTTGCGTGTACGAAATATTGGCTCCAACATGCAAACGCTCACTCACATCTCCATCAATATTGGCTCTGAAATTGATTACTTTCTGCCCAGTATTGGTTACAATACCTTCGTTATTTTGGAATCCGCTACTGATAAAGTAACGAACATCTTTGGTACCACCAGAAAACGATAAATTATGGCGTTGGAAAGGTGCATTGCGATACAATTCATCTTGCCAATCGGTATTGTATTGTGCAGGAATGGCTTGTTGTGTGGCAAAATTGTAAATATCACTTGGAATACTTACACTACTTCCATTACCAACATTGGCAATACGCGTAGTGTTGTTATCACTAAACATGGCATCGTTCCAGGTTTTACCTGCATTTACCCATAAATCCTTATAAGCGTTATTTCTACCGTCAATCATTAACTGAATAAATTGATCGGCATCCAACAAATCAACTTTTTTGGCTAACTGAGAAACACCACCTTGAAAATCGTATTCAAATTTACCTTTGCCATCTTTACCTCTTTTGGTGGTAATAATTACAACCCCACCAGAAGCACGAGAACCATAAATTGCTGCAGAAGCCGCATCTTTTAAGATGTCGATTGTTTCAATATCTTCTGGATTTATAGATACATTATTTCCTGCCGGATAACCATCAATTACGTATAACGGATCAGAACTTGCATTAATAGAGCCGATTCCACGAACACGAATTTTGGTTCCAGCATAAGGAGCTCCACTAGTTTGCGATACTTGTACCCCAGCCACTTTACCTACTAAGGCTTGTCCAACGGTTGGCGATGTTAAGTTAAGTTCACTCGCTTTTACACTACTTATCGCTCCCGTTAAATCCGATTTTCTGATTTTTTGGTATCCAATAGCAACAACTTCATCTAAAGTATTATCACTTTCTTTTAAAACCACATTTAAGGTACGGCTTGTGTTAACCGTAAATTCTTGCGTGTTGTAACCCACAAAAGCGAAAACCAAAGTTGTACCTTCCTCAACGGATATTGAGTACTTACCATTGCCATCTGTAACGGCTGTTTTCTTATTTCTTTTATCATAAACACTCACCCCAGGTAACGGCTGTTGTTTTTCATCGGTTACAATACCGCCAATGGTTATTGCTTTATTCTGTGCTAATTTTATGCCCGCTCTGCTTATACTGTGAGCGATTAAGGGTGTACTAGAGATTGCTAACAGTCCGATTGGCAAAAGCAATTTCCTACAGGCATTTCGAATACCTGCACTTAAAAAAAATGATGTCATCTTTTAGTTATTAGTAATGGTTCTTATATTATTTCGAGGTAATTTAGGGAGGGTGTAGAATCTTAATTACATAGGCTACAATTTTAATAAAACTTAGTCTTTAATCGATTTAGTTGCCCAAAAGTATTGGTGTTACTTTAACACTAAGTTTAATCAACATTAAGTCTGCAACAACTTATTTAGCTCCTAATAGAAAAAGTAGACCTTTTTACCCTACTACAACCAATTAAATTTAATAAGGCTTTAACATTATATTAACTAGACTTTTATAGTTTTCAGAAAATATTTATATGAAACATTTAATCGCCTTTTTTCTTCTTTTTATTCTACTATTTCAAGCAAAAGCCCAACAAAATACCGCTCTTCAATCCTACCAATTACTTGTTGGAAAGGGTCAATCCTATAACCTCTATATACAGCATAAAAATTATTACTTGCTAACGCTGATGCAGGAACTTCCCGAATTAAAACAGCTGATTGCAAACGACCAAATATTACAGAAGTTATTAAACGATAAAACCAGTAGTGCCAATAGTGCTTTAACAAATTGTGCGCAAGATGTTTCGTGCTACGCGAATGCGATGAAATTTAGTGAGGCAGAAATATCATTGGTGAATGAACGATTAAATGCTCTATACAAGCAAGATAATGCTTTAGGAAAAGTTGTTAAAAATCATTTAATACCATCAGGTTGTTACGGTTTACTGCGCGATTTACCCCACAATGAAATTATAGTTAAAGCTTGGGAACAAGATATAAAAGCAGTTAATCATACGATCAATGTTTACATCGAGGGGAAAAAACCCAACTATCCACTAATAGATTCTATTGCTTTTAACAAAAAAGATAGAGAATTTCCCAGCCTTGTTGCCTCAAATGTTATGCTCACTACCACAGGGGATAAAAAACTGTTTTTTGAACCAAGTATGAATTTTGCACTGGCAGCGTTAGAAATGAATACCAGATTAGATGCCGCTGACTTTGAACCGATGACTGCCGGCGTAAATAAAATAGCCCTGGCTCAAATCAAAAAAACCAATTTTAAGAACTATAAATATAGTGTAATATTGGTTCCAGGCGCCGGACCAGAAGATAAAGAAACCGAATTAAGTGCCGGCGGAATGATTCGCTGCCGAATTGCTGCTCTGCAATATCTAAAAGGAATGGCTCCTTTCATTGTCGTATCAGGAGGAAGAGTGCACCCCTTTAAAACAAAATACAGTGAAGCATACGAAATGAAAAAATTCATGATTCACACGCTACACATTCCTGCGTTTGCCATTATCATGGAACCGCATGCTCGCCATACCACCACCAATTTACGCAACTGTTCACGTTTGATATTTAGATATGGAATGCCAATGGATAAACCTGCATTGGTAAGCACGACTCAATCTACGATACCCTATATTGCTAACATCCTAGCAGAACGCTGCAAAAAAGAACTTGGTTACTATCCTTACAAAATAGGAAAAACATTGAGCGCTACAGAAGTGGAATTTTTTCCAAACAGTATGTCGCTGCAAATAGATTTCGATGAACCTTTAGACCCATAACATGAAACTTTATACTGCTGCAATTTTAACAGGCTTTGTGCTAACTACAATTAGCTATAAACCTATTTCAGGAAACATTACCAAGTCATTTACGCTCGATTCTTTAGGTGCATGCCAAGGGTTATCTTATCAAAACGGAAAATACTTATTGTACGGCGATCGAGAAGTTGGCGTAATGCGCGAATACGTCTTAAAAAGTGATTCATTAATGTACCAAAATAAGGAATATCGCTTTACCATAAAGGGCGAAAACGTAGTTAAACATCCGACCGGAATTGCTTTTAAAAAGGGAATGCCAACATTTGTAGGAAATTCTGTCCGTCAAAACGCTGAAGGCACCCTTTGGAAGGCGGTCATCTATTCCATCGATTGGTCAGGATTTTTAAAAACAAAAACCTTAGATGGCAATTTATTAAAAACAATTGAAGATGATGCCTGTATTCAAGGTTCTCGTCCCGAGTACGTCAAGCTTGGCAAAAAATGGTATATGGCAACCGCTGATTACGGAAATAAAAACAACGAAGTACGCCTATATGATCCCGAAAAGCTTACCAAAGCGAATAAAACAAGTAAAAAAGGCTTATTGTATAAGAAATTTAATTGTTCGCCATGGGTACAAAACTTACATTTTATCGAAGATAAAGGCATATTGGTATTAATTCAAAACCAAGTGGAGGGGCGCAAGTGGCGTTTTACCTTTTTGGATTTAGAAAAATCAATCGCCAATGGCAAAGAAGAAGTTATAAAAGTTATTGATACCGAGAAAGCAGACGAACTAGAAGGCTTTACCTTTAGCAATAATCCAAATAAAGCCATCGCAGTTAGCTCTTCAAGAAAAAATAATGTAAGCCTAATGGATATTACTTGGAGCAAAAACTAAGAGGCTGTCTCAAAAAGGCAGTCTCTTTTTGTTTTAAAAAAAGTTGATAAATTCTTGTTTAATAATTTTGTTTAATCATTTGAATTTCAGATATTTAAGTATAAATATTTAGAAATTTATGTCGTCAAAAACCCCTGTTTTCAAGCCTTATTACCAAGATCAGATGATGGCTTTTCCACCTACATTTGACGAATTAATAACTGCAGGGCACCCAGTTAGGATAGTTAACGATGTGATAAACAAAATCAATATCCAAAGCCTGCTAAATGCCTATCAAATCAAAGGCAGCTCGAGTTATCACCCTCAAATGCTCTTAAAGATTCTAGTTTATGGGTATGTAAGTAACGTTTATAGCAGCAGGAAACTAGAAACTGCTTGTCGGGAGAATATTAACTTTATGTGGCTTAGTGGAATGAGTTATCCAGATCACAATACCATTAATCGTTTTCGCGGGGTTCGTTTAAAAGAACACTTGCGCAAAATATTCGAAGAAGTTGTTTTGTTATTAGCCGAAGAAGGCTTATTGAGTATAGAAGAAGTTTATACCGATGGCACCAAAATAGAGGCAAATGCCAATAAATATACTTTTGTATGGAAAAAGGCTATTCAAACCAATAAAGAAAAGATGAAGTTGGCTTTAGCCGATATTTGGACTTATGCCCAAAGTATAACTAAAGCTGAAGATGAACTTCCTGATCCACCTGATTTTACCGAAATAAATAAAGAGAAAGTACAAGCAACGGTAGATAAGCTTAATGAAGTATTAGCTGATAATCCCGATGCAAATAAAAAGATTAAAAACAAGCTGAAATACATCAGTAAAGAATATCCAAAAAAGATAGCTGAATATGAGGTAAAAGAGGCTATTTTAGGTAATCGCAATAGCTACAGCAAAACCGATGAGGATGCCACATTTATGCGTATGAAAGAGGATCATATGCGTAATGGCCAGTTAAAAGCGGGTTATAATGTACAGATATCAACCTCAAACCAGTTTATTGTAAACTACACCATTCACCCAAACCCAACCGATACCACCACTTTAAAAGCCCACATCGAACAACACGAGACCAGCTTTGGCAAAAGTTTAAAAAGCATTACCGCAGATGCAGGATATGGTAGTGAAGAAAATTACGAACTATTGGAGCAGAAAGGAATTGAAGCTTATGTTAAATACAATATGTTCGACAAAGAGCAAAATGAACGATATACCAGTAAGAAAAGCTTTCAAGCCGACAAGTTATTTTACAACCAGGAACAAGATTGTTATATCTGCCCAATGGGCCAACAGATGCATTACATTGGCGATGCAAAACGAAAAACCAGTACCGGTTTCGAACAAACAAGTAAAAGATATCAAGCAAGAAATTGCAGCAATTGCCCATTAAATGGTGTTTGTCATAAATCGCAAGGAAACCGAATAATAGAAATTAACACTAATCTACTCAGCCATAAACAAACAGCTTATCAATTGCTAAACAGCGAGAAAGGAATTGAGAAGCGAAAGCAACGATGTTATGATGTTGAGCCAGTTTTCGGAAATATTAAACAGAACCAAGGGTTCCGCCGCTTTATGCTCCGTGGAAAAGAAAAAGTGGCAATAGAATGGGGATTATTGGCAATCGCACAAAATATAAGGAAAAAAGCAGCTTAAAAAGACTGTTTTTTCATGCTTTTTGAAAAATTGAACAGCTAAAACTGATTTTAGACCATACCATGTCCAAATGATACCAAATTGGAAATAAAATAAAAAAGAGGCCGTCTCGGTATTTTGGGACAGCCTCTTAGCTCTGAAATCCACCGTTCTGTTGAAGGGCGATCAACCGGACTGCTGCTAGCCGTAATAACCAATGTGCCACCATTCGAAATTTCATGCTGTGTAATATAATTGCGGTCGATTTCCTTGCCATTTAAAACAACTTTTTTAATATATTTATTCGTTAGCGAATAATTTTCTACACGTACATTAAAGAATTTGCCTCCAGTCGTTTGTATCGTTATAGACTTAAATAATGGAACATTCAAATAATACACAGGCCAACCCGGACAAGCTGGCATTAATCCGCAAGAAGCAAAAACATACCAACCCGACATCGCGCCCGCATCATCATCCATCGTGCGGATATAGGCTTTTGGCTCGTTTTTGTACACCCGATCAACAAATGGGTCTATCCCCTTGCTATTATCGTTAAAATAGTATTGAACAACCGTATCAACTGCAAAGCGATGAATCAATTCTTGCGATTTTGACGAAACCGCCGTGACATTAAACAGTAAGGGCGCTTGTAAATCGGGTTCATTGGCATGATTGTATAAATCCTGATCAAAAAACTGGCTCAATTCAGCAATATAATTTTGCATTCCTCCAGTCAATTCTATTAAACCTTTCATATCAAAAGGCGCAAACCAACGGTACTGCCAAATCGTGCCTTGGTACAAACCTCTCGCTTGCACCCTATCCACGTCAGGTTTGCTTAAATCTTTAAAATCTGTATTCCAGTACTTTTTGTATTCAAGTGCCTTTTTCTTATACTTTTCACTAAGATCATTTTTGTGAAGTATGCCTAAAATCTCAGAAAGTGCCCAGGTATCGTAACTTGATTCCAAAGCTTTATCGGGTTTAGAAAAATCGAGATTATCAACTTCTTTAATCAAAGAGTCTGCTATTTTAGCAAAATCTACCGGATAGCCTTTTCGGTATGAATCGAGCAAAACCACAATGGTATGCTCCGAACGCACCGTGTTGCTAGGTTCGGTCTGTCCAGCATAATCTTTCTTTCCTGAAACATATAAGTCCGCTAATGAACTAACCATGCCCTTATATTCCACTGGCCAACCGAGTGATAAAAGTGGTAATTGTGTACGATAGTTATCCCAAATTGCCCATCCATTATACCTGTTTTCTTCCGATTTTTGCGTCTTCCCGTTGGTGGCTTTAAAGGTTCCATCTGCTTCAGAAATAGTGTAAGGTGATTGCAGTACCCTATACAACAAGGAATAAAACAATTTCTTGCGTTCCATATCGCCATCCACTTCCACTCGACTCAAAGCCTTGTTCCAAGCATTGGCAGCAGCCGCCTTTAGCTGATCAAAACTTCCAGTAAAAATTGATGCCTTGGCGTATGCAACACTTATGGATGAAAAAGCAACCCGAATTGTTGCGTTTTGCTTCTCTTCAGGAAGATATGCAATAAAGCCATGTTCTCCTCTTGCTACAAAACGGACCTTTTCATCGAATTGCAACGCGTAATATAATCTATACGTTCCAACATTGCAGGTAGTACGCGCTTCTATCCAGCCGCTTAATCCATTTTCATCCAGAACATGTTCTTCCGCTACAAATTTATTTGCAAGGGTATGCGAAAGATCTATAAAAAATCCTTTTTCTCCTTGTGGAAATTGATACTTGTGCATGCCAGACTTCTGAAAAACAGTCATTTCGGCATTAACTTTATTCTTGAAAGATACTTGATAATAACCTGGCTGAGCCGATTGTTGATTCTTGATTAAGTCCACCAATGGATTATTGCCCAAAAAAGGTTTAATTAATAAATTGCCTCCACTTCCTTGACAGCCTACCCCTTCGAAACGATTGTGGGTAAATCCTAAAAACCTTTTTGCCTCGTATTCATACCCAGCATGCAACTTTGGATATGTTTGCGGCCCAATACTTAACATGCTAAAAGGGGAACTAGCTGCAGGTGATAATTGTCCGTGATCGCCAGATGTACCTAAAAACACGTTTACTAAAGCCGCGGGATTTTGAAGCTCCTTTTGTGCAAATGCAGGTTTGAAAAAAAACAATAACCCCAAGCCAATCGCAAAAAATAATCTGCTATATTTTGCAGCTCCTCTATTCAATGTAGTAAGATCCATTATCGGGCAAAAATATTGGTCAAACTAACCAATACCTTTAAATTAATATTATCAATATATAAAGTTTTTAAAAGAAAATAAATCTGAAGGTCCAAAACAAAAAAAGCCTCGATAAAATCGAAGCTTTTCTGTGGTGCCACCTGGATTCGAACCAGGGACACAAGGATTTTCAGTCCTTTGCTCTACCGACTGAGCTATGGCACCATCCCGTTGGGGTTGCAAATGTAGTATTCCTTTTTTAATTTACAAACACTACAATAAAATATTTTCAATTCGCTTGAAAAACCAAAATAAAAAGTCTCGATCTAAACCGAGACTTTTTGAAGTGGTGCCACCTGGATTCGAACCAGGGACACAAGGATTTTCAGTCCTTTGCTCTACCGACTGAGCTATGGCACCCTCCGTTTGGGAATGCAAATGTAGTGTTCTTTTTTCAATTGCAAAACTTTTTCTTTAAAAATATCGTGTTAAACTGATTATCAAGCTATTATTTTTTCATCCACTTCCCAAATCGTTTTTTAGAATGAGTATAAACAAAACAAATAATTTATTTTTTATGCATGCATAGTAATTTTTTCGAATTAATTATCCTAATTTAGCGTGAATAAACTATTCTAGCATGTTGGCTCAAATTTTATTTCTGATTATTACCCTTGCCGCAGTAGCGCTTTTTACGTTCAATTTCCGTAAGATAGTGCGTAATATCCGCTTAGGCAAAGACCTTAATCGTACGGATCAACCTCAAAAAAGATTGATAACCATGCTCCGCGTAGCATTTGGTCAGTCGAAAATGACGGTACGCCCTATACCTGCTATCCTTCACTTCTTTGTGTATATTGGTTTTGTAATCATCAACCTTGAAGTGTTGGAAATTATAATTGACGGATTATTTGGCACGCATCGTGTATTTAATGGTTTAGGCGAACTGTACAACTTTTTAATCGGGTCATTCGAAATTCTTGCCTTATTGGTTTGGGTATCTTGTGCTATCTTTCTTGTTCGAAGAAACATCATGAAACTGAAGCGTTTTTCGGGCATAGAAATGAAAAGCTGGCCAAAATCGGACGCAAACTATATTTTAATTACGGAAATCGTACTCATGTCGGCATTTTTATTAATGAATGCTGCTGACGCAAAACTTCAATTATTAGGTGCTGAACATTATATCAAAGCGGGTTCATTTCCGGTAAGTCAGTATCTTCAAAACCTTTTGCCTTCAACCGAAACCGCCTTAGTAATTATTGAGCGCACGTGTTGGTGGTTGCACATTATTGGTATTTTAGCATTCCTAAATTACCTTCCTTATTCAAAGCATTTCCACATTTTACTTGCATTCCCGAACACCTATTTTTCGAATTTAAATCCAAAAGGTGAATTTACCAATATGGCTTCTGTTACTAACGAGGTTAAAGCCATGTTAGATCCTTCGTTTGTTCCGGCCGAAACAGAGCCTGGCAAGTTTGGTGCAAAAGATGTAACCGACCTCAGCTGGGTAAATTTAATGAATGCATATACCTGCACAGAATGTGGACGTTGTACTTCGGTATGCCCTGCAAACATAACCGGAAAACTTTTATCGCCACGCAAGATTATGATGGATACCCGCGACCGTATTACGGAAGTTGGAAAAAATATTGATAAACATGGTGCGGATCATCAAGATGGAAAATCATTATTGGACGATTACATCAGCAGAGAGGAAATTTGGGCATGTACCAGTTGCAACGCTTGTGTTGAAGCTTGCCCAGTAAACATCGACCCGCTACAAATTATTGTAGAATTGCGACGTTTTGCAGTAATGGAAGAATCACAAGCCCCAGCAAGCATTAATGCGATGATGGGAAATATTGAAAACAACCAAGCGCCTTGGAAGTACTCACCTGCCGATAGATTAAACTGGGCTCAAGAAAATTAACTTAACGATTTAAACAGCTAGCAAAACACTAGCCTTTATTATAAAAAAATGGAATTTAAAGTACCTACAATGGCCGAACTAATGGCCGCAGGCGAAGAACCCGAAATTTTATTCTGGGTGGGTTGTGCCGGAAGTTACGATGAAAGAGCCCAAAAAATTACCCGCGATATCTGCAAAATCTTGCACCATGTAGGAATTAAATACGCCGTTTTAGGAACCGAAGAAAGCTGTACCGGAGACCCTGCAAAAAGGGCAGGAAATGAATTTCTTTTCCAAATGCAAGCCATGACCAATATTGAGGTGCTTAATGCCTATAATATCAAAAAAATTGTAACCGGCTGTCCGCATTGCTTTAACACCATAAAAAATGAATACCCTGGTTTAGGCGGAACGTATGAAGTTATTCACCACACACAATTAATTCAGGACTTAATTAACGAAGGAAAATTAAAAGCCGAAGGCGGCGAAAGCTTTAAAGGTAAAAAAATCACTTATCACGACCCATGCTATTTAGGCCGTGCAAATAACGTGTACGAGGCTCCGAGAAAAGCATTGGAAGTTTTAGATGCTCAGCTCATTGAGATGAAACGTTGCAAAGCAAATGGATTGTGCTGCGGTGCAGGCGGTGCTCAAATGTTCAAAGAGCCTGAAAAAGGAAATAAAGATATTAACGTTGAACGTGTAGATGAAGCATTGGAATCGAACCCACAGGTTATTGCAGCAGGCTGCCCATTTTGCATGACCATGTTAAGCGACGGTGTTAAACTAAAGGATAAAGAACAAGAAGTTAAGGTACTGGACATAGCCGAAATTACCGCGCGCGCAAACGGCCTATAAACCAGCTGCATTTTAAAAACACCATACGAATTGTGCTGTATTTTGAAGAAAATTACAGCACAATTTTTGAAATACTCTCTCTAATTTTATTCAAATCTTCGGCTTCAATATTTTTTAATGGGATAATCAATTCCATAGCCATTGAATCTACATCGCCTGATTTATCGTTATACGTTTGAACAATTACATCATCGCCTTTGGTGCGTAAATACAATTTACCTGAAACCGTCGAGCCGTAATAATCCATCTCCTTAAACTTGCTTAACTTAAAAGCAAAATACTCCATTTTACCGTTCGCGAAATACCGCTTATACCTACAAAAACCATTGTTGGTAACATTTAACTCGTACTTCTTAATTTGATTACTTTCCTGCCCAAAATCATAATGCTCCGTAAATGTTTTTTGTAAATAGATCAAGTACTCTTCGGTTGTTTCCAGAACAGAAAAAGCGCATAAAAACAATCCAGAGGCACAAAAAAGCAGTATTTTCAAGCACAATGTAAACTTTTTCATTAGGTTGATTTTTAGATAAGTACAAATTAATTAAAATGATAAATTTGTATTATGATTTTTTCTCCACAATCAAGAGTTTGGATTTACCAAAGCAACCGCAAGTTTACACAGTTGGAAGAAACTGAAATACTTGAAAAATTAGCCACCTTTACCCAGCAATGGAAGGCACATGGCAACGAATTACTTGCAAAAGCTGAAATCCGTTATGGCTTTTTTATCATTTTAACCGTTGATGAAAGCCAAGCGAACACCACAGGCTGCTCTATTGATAGCTCGGTTCGATTAATCAAGGAAATTGAACAACAGTACCATGTCGATTTATTTAATCGTTTCAATCTAGCTTACAAGCTAAACGCAGAAGTGATTGTAAATAACAAAGAAGACTTTGAAACGCTGATAAATATCAAAAAAATCACACCCGACACCATTGTTTTTAACAACATGGTACAAACACTAGCAGAATTGGAAACAAAATGGGAAATTCCCTTTAAAGATAGCTGGCATGCCAACATCTTTTCTCATCTACTTTAGTTATTCAAAGGGTTAAATGCTTTATCATAAATACGATAAAGCATTCCCCTTTTCTTTACTCCTGCACCTGTAGCGTAAAACATTTACGCAATCAAGTCGGTTAAACCCCTCCAAAATGCTTGCATTATTTTATTGAACGTGTATTTTAAAAAATACCCAAATAAAACCTTTATATTGTTTCATATTTAGGCAATATGACACGCTGGCTCAAAATTTCATTAAAAATTCTTGGCGGATTTATTCTGCTTTTCCTGCTCATCTGTGCGGCATCAACTATCTACATTAAAACCCACAAAAAGGCGATTTTAAGTGCCATCATGGAGCAATTAAACAAAAACATTAACGGCTCCCTAACCGTATCGGATATGAGTCCAAGGCTTTTCAAAGGCTTCCCCAACGTGTCGGTATCTTTAAAAGAAGTTGAATTAAACGATAGTTTATACGCTCAGCATCAACATCATTTATTAACTGCAAAAGATATTGATGTTTCTTTAGCCCTAATCCCTCTTTTTAGTGGAGGCGTAGTCATAAACCGCATTGGCATCAACCACGCCAATGTATATTTATTTACGGATAGCTCCGGCTATTCTAACACCAGCGTTTTTAGAAAAAAGACAAGTGCGAATTTGGTAGATTCTACCAAGAAATCGAATCAGTTAGAAGTAAAAAAAATTGATTTCGAAGAAGTAAGTCTTGTTATCGACAATCAAAAAAGAAACAAATTATTTCATTTCGATGTGCACGCATTGACCGGAAAAATCAAATACCCAGACTCGGGTTTGACCGGTGTATTAAAAATTGATGCGCAAATTAAAAGCTTTGCGTTCAACACCAAGAAAGGAAGCTTTTTGAAAGATAAATCGCTTAAAGGCACCCTTGATTTTCATTTAAACAAAATGACCGAGGAAGTTATCATCCTGCCAAAACCACTCAAAATTAACGAAACACCATATGTTATTGGTGCCAACATTCATCTTGCGAAAGGAAAGGGTGGTTTTGCGCTAAACATTCACGTTAAAGATGTATTGTACAAAGACGTAGCAAGTCTTTTATCACCCAATATATCTAGCAAATTATTAAAATTCCAAATCGAAAAACCTGTTGTCATCAACGGCACTATTGTCGACGACGGCAGTGGAAAATACCGTGACCCGTTAATTAACGTGGCCATAGCCGTACGCAATAATGTGGTTAAAGTACCTCCAGGCACCCTTACCGATTGCAATTTTGATGGAACATTCACCAACCAAGATACGGTTGGTGGAATGATTGGCGATGAAAATTCATCCATTAAATTCTTCAAACTACGGGCAAATTACTTTAATGCCCCGCTGCAAATAGATACGTTTTTAGTGAACAACCTGTCTCAACCCATTGCCACTGGCTATGTGAAATCAGATTTCCCATTAACCAATTTAAATGAATCAATGAGTACCAATCATTTCGAATTTAAAAAGGGAACAGCCAGTGTACGTCTTTATTGCAAAGCTGATATTAACAATTTTAGCTTCACCAAGCCTGTTATATCGGGTAAAATACGCATTGCCAATGCAGATATTTTATATGTTCCGCGTAATTTACATTTAGTTCGAAGTGCCTTGGATATTGATTTTGACCAGAACGATTTATCAATTAAAAACGGTCGATTTGAATTAGGAAAAAGCATTTTAAACCTCAACTGCAGCATCAAGAATTTCACCAATTTATATTACACCGCACCTGAAAAAATTATGGCAGAGGTGTCAATGAGTAGCCCTCAACTACATTTAACCGAATTCCTTCCCTTTTTAGGCCCGCGAAAACAGCACAAAAAAGGGAAACCAAGCAGTCCACCAACACCAGCATCTAAACAGTTGAGCAATGTGTTGGAAGTATCAAACATGAATATTAAACTGCAGGTTAAAAAGGCAATTTATAAGAAATTTGTTGCCTATAATTTCTATACAGACGTTTCTCTTCGTGGAAGAGGCATTTATTTTAATTCGATTCATTTACAACACGCAGGGGGCTCTCTTGCCGTAAACGGACATATTTTCCAAGAGGCTAAATTTAACTCTTTTAAACTATTGGCCAATGTAAACCATGTGAACATCAAAGATTTCTTTTATGCATTTGATAACTTTAATCAAGACGGCCTTACCTATAAAAATTTACTGGGTTATTTAAGTTCAAAAGTACATGTGAATGGAAAGATATCCCAGACAGGAAGTATACTCCCGCGTTCTATGTACGGAATCGTTTCTTTTAACTTGAATAAAGCTGCTTTGGTTAACTTTGAACCTTTGGAAAAAGTTGGAAAATTCGCTTTTGCAAACCGAAATTTTTCGAATGTTACCATTGATAAACTAGATGGTGTTCTTCACATCCAGGGGGATAAAATTGCAATAGCTCCTATGCAAATCAACTCCAGCGTGCTTAACTTTGACGTAAGAGGGATTTACGGACTAAACGCAGGCACCAATTTAATGATGGATATTCCGCTTCGAAATCCTAAAAAAGACGAAAAACTTAGTGAGGATGACAAGCAAAAAAGAAGGATGAAAGGCATTGTTCTTCACCTGAAAGCGATTGAGGAAAAGGGAAGTCTAAAAATAAAATGGAACAAAGATCACGACTAAAGCAGGTCTTTATTCCATTTTTATGCCGTAAACTTAAAATTCAATAGGACCAGTTAAACGCATGTTGCGCACAATCAGGTATTGACGGTGTCGAATATAGCGTGTAGGATGCAATGGAGTCCACTTTCGTGGATTTGGGAAACAAGCCACAATCAAGGCTGCTTGATTTTTGGTCATTGTTTTGCAGGATTTACCATAATATGCTTGCGAAGCAGCCTCTGCACCGTAAATCCCATCTCCCATTTCAATCACGTTTAAGTACACTTCTAAAATACGTTCTTTGCTCCAAAAGAGCTCAATCAGCAAGGTAAAATAAGCTTCAAATCCTTTTCGGATATACGAACGGCCTGGCCATAAAAAAACGTTCTTTGCCGTTTGTTGCGAAATGGTACTGCCTCCTTTTATTTTCTTTTTATTTTTAGCGTTATTTTTAAATGCCTTTTCAATCGCATTTACATCAAATCCAATGTGCTGTAAGAATAATTGATCTTCACCTGAAACCGCAGCACGCTTCATGTTATCAGAAATATTCTCAAAATCCATCCACTTTTTATCGGTTTTGAATGATTTTCCATCCGCTTTGCGCTCAATGTTACGCAAAACCATTAATAGCGTAATGGGTGGATTGATAAATCGAAGTGCTATGACCCATATAACGGATACCAATAAAAAATAGACGAATACTTTACTTGCTATTCTGGTAATCTTTTTAAAAAGTGTTGGTTTAGCTGTTGATTTGCTTCTTGAGGTTTTAGCCATGGCGCAAATGTAAATAATCTTATTAAAAGTTAGAATGCATCATTCTGTAGGTATGCATAAAAAAGCGGCAGTGCCGTGCTTAAAACGAATTCATTGCATTTAGCATTTTATTCATGTTAACAGAAAAACTGTCTATTATAAATGTAAAAAGGGTGATTTTCATTTCGAAAACCACCCTTTCTTGTTTTGATTATTCCATTATTTCGAAGAATCTTCTTCTTGTTTTGGCTCTTCTTTTTGTTTGCCACCACCTTTTTTATGGTTTACTAAGATGGCGTCATCTTCTTTGTTATAATCGATTTCCAATACATCTCCTTCGGCCAACTCACCTTTTAAGATTTCCTCGGCAATCGGGTCTTCCAAATATTTTTGAATCGCACGTTTTAACGGACGGGCACCAAAATTACTATCGAAACCTTTCTCTGCAATGTATTCTTTCGCGTTGTTTGTTAACGTAATTTCATATCCTAAGGTATGAACTCTACCAAACAAGGCTTTCAATTCGATATCGATAATGCGGAAGATTTCTTCTTTTCCTAAAGAATTAAACACCACTACATCATCTACACGGTTTAAGAATTCGGGTGCAAAAGCGCGTTTTAAAGCACTTTCAATGACACCGCGACTGTGTGCCTCGGCTTGGTTGGTTTTAGCTGCTGTAGAGAATCCAACTCCTTGACCAAAATCTTTCAATTGGCGGGCACCAATATTAGAAGTCATGATGATAATGGTATTTCTAAAATCTACTTTACGACCTAAACTATCGGTTAATTGACCTTCATCCAGTACTTGCAATAAGATGTTGAATACATCAGGATGTGCTTTTTCAATCTCATCTAATAAGATTACGGCATATGGTTTACGACGAACCTTTTCAGTTAATTGTCCACCTTCTTCATAACCCACATATCCCGGAGGCGCACCTACTAAACGTGATACAGCAAATTTCTCCATGTATTCACTCATGTCTATTTGAATTAACGAGTCATCGCTATCGAACATGAAACGCGCCAGCTCTTTTGCCAATTCGGTTTTTCCTACCCCAGTTGGGCCTAAGAAAATGAATGAGCCAATTGGTTTTTTAGGATCTTTTAATCCCGCTCTGGTACGTTGAATTGCTTTGGTTAATTTCTTAATCGCATCATTTTGACCAATAATTTTCTCAGCAACTTTGTCGTACATATTCAACAGTTTAGCACTGTCGGTTTGGCCAACACGTTGTACCGGAATACCGGTCATCATCGCTACCACCTCTGCTACGTTATCTTCCGAAACCTGATAACGCTTGGTTTTGGTTTCAGCTTCCCACTCTGCTTTCGCTTTATCCAATTCTTCAATCAGATTTTTTTCTGTATCGCGAAGTTTTGCTGCTTCTTCGTATTTCTGACTGCGAACTACCTTGTTTTTCTCAATCTTAATATCTTCAATCTTTGCTTCGATATCAATGATATTTTGAGGAACATGAATATTCGTTAAGTGAACACGAGATCCCGCTTCATCCAAAGCATCAATCGCTTTATCTGGCAAGAAACGATCCGAAATATAGCGCGACGTTAACGTAACACATGCTTCAATAGCTTCTTGTGTATAGGTTACCCCGTGATGCTCTTCGTATTTATCCTTAATGCGACTTAAAATTTCGATGGTTTCATCTGGCGTAGCTGGTTCAACCATTACTTTTTGAAAACGACGATCCAAAGCACCATCTTTCTCAATGTATTGACGATACTCATCTAATGTTGTGGCTCCGATGCATTGAATTTCTCCGCGTGCTAAAGCAGGCTTAAACATATTCGAGGCATCTAATGAACCAGAAGCGCCACCGGCACCAACAATCGTATGAATCTCATCGATAAATAAAATTACATCCGTTGATTTTTCAAGCTCGTTCATTACCGCTTTCATTCTTTCTTCAAATTGACCACGGTATTTTGTACCTGCCACCAATGAAGCTAAATCCAAGGTAACCACGCGTTTGTTAAACAATACACGCGATACTTTGCGTTGAACAATGCGTAAAGCTAAGCCTTCAGCAATAGCCGATTTACCTACGCCTGGTTCACCAATTAAAATTGGATTGTTCTTTTTTCTACGCGATAAAATCTGCGATACGCGTTCAATTTCTTTCTCGCGACCTACAATCGGATCTAAACGACCTTCTTCAGCAGCTTTGGTTAAATCGCGACCAAAATTATCTAGAACAGGCGTTTTAGATTTAATGTCTGAAACCTTTTTAGGAGCACTAAAACTTTCCTCTTCACGGTAATCATCATCACCACCTGTTGAGGCGCTGTTAGAAATATCGTCTCTGAATCCATTTTTATTTACTTCTACTTCCTGTTTAAAAATATCGTACGTTACACCGTATTGCAACAATATTTGAGAGGCAATGTTATCATCATCTCTTAAAACTGACAACAATAAATGCTCAGTACCGATTAAATCGCTTTTAAATATTTTTGCTTCTAAATACGTAATCTTTAAAACCTTTTCGGCCTGCTTAGTTAAAGGGATATTGCCTAAGGTGGCCGTTACACTTGAGGTACCACGAACGGCATCTTCAATTGAGCGGCGCAATTTAGCCGTATCGACCCCTAACGATCGTAAAATCTTTATAGCCATTCCATCGCCTTCGCGAATGAGGCCTAACAATAAATGCTCGGTACCAATGTAATCATGTCCTAAACGGAGAGCTTCCTCTCTACTAAAAGAGATCACATCTTTAACCTGTGGTGAAAATTTTGCTTCCATAATACCTTTCTTAACAGCTACGTCTCTAAACTATAAAATAAATAATAAATAGCAACAGTACTGTTTCTTTTATTTTATCAACAATTGCGCCATATAAGTGGATAAACCTTATGATACTGACGTTTATTGGTAAAAAATGGATTGTTTCATCTTAAAAGAGCTATTACGTCTAATAATTATCTACGTAAACAACTTATATTCTGCTTCTAAAAAGCCTCTTAATTTACTATTTCGGGTTTGTCTGTTAATTGTAAAGGATTTTATCAATTTCTGTAACTGACAAAGTGCTATTTCTTGATACTGCAATTTACAACTTTTGACAGAAAAAATAAATATTCTGCCAAAATCTAACCTAATTTCTAAACACTTTTAAGGGAAATTAGATTTATTTTTTTTCGCAAAAAAATGAATTCGGCTAACAACGGCAATTATTTACACCTTTTAGTGCTAAAGCTTTCACTGTCAGCAATACTTATTATTAAGTATTCTTTTAGTTGAAATTATTTTACAAACAAAAATGTTGTACATTTGACTAACTAATCATTCAAATTATGCTTTTATTAATCGCCCCAATTTATTTTATCGTTTTCTTGGCTTGGGTACTCTACTCGAGCTTAATTAAAAGAAATATTAAAGAAAATATGCCCTTGTTGTACACCGGCTCTGTATTTTCTGTGATATGGATTATTATCATTTTGGTATCCTAATAAAACAGGCATACCGACTAGGTTTGCTATAAGCATCCAAGCATCATTAAACAAAAATTAAAAGGGAGAATTTTAGTCTTGATTTTTATTCGCAGCTAAGATTGCGAATGGTAGCTTCTAAATCGTTAATCTTTTTCTGTAGCATCTCTACTGTATGCTTCAATCGAATGTTTTCAATCTGAAGTTCTTCCAAATTTTTACCTGCCTCTTCTTGCATTCGTTTTAATTCAAAACGACGCATAAAACCTCCTTCGTCTAAAAAGCGATCTAAGCCCGGTTGTTTCCCAACAATGGCTGGTAGTGGATATCCTTTCACTTTACCCACCATAAAAATTAAGTCGAGTTGCTCTAAAATACTTAAATAATCGGCAGCTAAAACCTCATTCCCTCTAAACAACTTTGCTATCAAAGCTGATTTAATATATTGCTCAGCACCAAATAACCCTAGAATGTTATCCAGCAATTCGCATTTAGATGAAGTAAGAGTTAAAGATAAATTGTTCATTCGCTTTTAGAGCTGTTAAATGCGCTTGTGCCATTTTTGCGATACAACTACAGCATTCAACATAAAAAAAATAGAGATAATTAACGTATTTGAGCGCGCATTTTAATCTCGTGCAAGATAGAAAAAAACAACTACTAAATGAACAGCATTCATTTTTTTCCGGCGTTATGAAAAAATATATAATTAACTATTTATTAAAATAGTGATTAACTTCTGTGTACCGTCTACACTCCATATTAAATTATTCGCTTTGTATTCCCTTTTTATTTCAAATTGAGCATCTTTGCAAAAATATAATGCGATAATGTCTGACGAGAAAATAATATTTTCAATGGCAGGAGTAAATAAGATTTACCCTCCTCAAAAACAAGTTTTAAAAAACATATACCTTTCCTTTTTTTACGGAGCTAAAATTGGGGTAATCGGTTTAAACGGTTCAGGTAAATCTTCTTTACTTAAAATTATTGCCGGATTAGATAAATCGTACCAAGGCGAAGTTGTTTTCTCTCCAGGCTATTCAGTGGGGTATTTGGCACAAGAACCTATCTTAGATCCTGAAAAAACTGTCAGAGAAGTAGTTGAAGAAGGAGTTGCCGAAACCAAAGCTATTTTAGTTGAATACGAAGAAATTAACGAAGCGTTTGGCTTAGAAGAAAATTATTCGGACCCTGATAAGATGGATAAATTAATGCAACGTCAGGGCGAATTGCAAGATAAAATTGATGCCGTTGGTGCTTGGGAACTTGATAATAAACTAGAACGTGCGATGGATGCGCTTCGCTGTCCAGACCCAGAAACAAAAATTGGTGTTCTTTCTGGAGGTGAACGTCGTCGTGTAGCCATGTGCCGCTTGTTACTTCAAAAACCTGATGTTTTACTTTTAGATGAGCCTACCAACCACTTGGATGCCGAAAGTATCGATTGGTTAGAGCAATTCTTACAAAATTACGAGGGTACTGTAATTGCGGTTACCCACGATAGATACTTCTTAGACAACGTAGCTGGATGGATTTTAGAACTTGACCGTGGCGAAGGTATTCCCTGGAAAGGAAATTACAGCAGCTGGTTAGATCAAAAAGCAAAACGCTTATCTCAAGAAGAAAAAACAGAAAGCAAGCGTCAAAAAACATTGGAACGCGAATTGGAATGGGTACGCATGGCTCCGAAAGCACGTCATGCCAAATCGAAAGCACGGTTAGCGAATTATGAAAAACTGGCTTCTGAAGATGGTAGAGAGCGCGAAGATAAACTGGAATTATTTATTCCTGCAGGTCCGCGTTTAGGAAATGTAGTAATCGAAGCAACCAATGTTTCAAAAGCCTATGGTGATAAAGTTTTATTTGACAACTTAAATTTTGCCTTACCTCCAGCCGGGATTGTTGGAATTATCGGTCCAAACGGCGCAGGTAAAACTACTTTATTCCGTTTAATTACCGGACAAGAAGAAGCTGACACAGGAACATTCCGCGTGGGCGAAACCGTAGAGTTGGGCTATGTGGATCAAATGCATAATGATTTAGATGCGGATAAAACTGTTTATGAAAACATTACAGATGGATTAGACAACATCCAACTTGGAAATAAAGCGGTTAACGGTCGTGCGTATGTTTCTAAATTCAATTTCAATGGTGGCGACCAACAAAAGAAAGTGGGTGTACTATCGGGTGGTGAACGAAACCGCGTACATTTAGCCATTACCTTGAAAAAAGGTGCCAATGTGCTTTTACTGGATGAACCAACCAATGATATCGATGTAAACACACTTCGTGCTTTAGAAGAAGCGTTGGAAAATTTTGGCGGTTGCGCCGTAGTGATTAGTCACGATAGATGGTTTCTAGACCGTATTTGTACGCATATTTTAGCGTTTGAAGGTAACTCAGAAGTTTATTTCTTCGAAGGTAACTATTCAGATTACGAAGAAAATCGAAAAAAACGTTTGGGTGATGTAACTCCAAAACGAATTCGTTATAAAAAGTTAGATTAATTTTTTAACGCAAACAACAAAAGCTTCTTTAAATGGGAAGCTTTTGTTGTTTTAGCGATTGTTAAGGTATCATTTCTTGTATAGCGTCTTCAATTTTTGGATACTTAAACGCAAATCCTTCTTTTAATAAATTTTCAGGAATCACCCACCTGCTTTTTAAAATAAGTTCTGTTTCGGTACGAATGATTACCGCACCAATTTTAAGTAGCCATTCGGGCGATGCTAAACCAAAACTTTTATGCATACCTTTCCTTAGTGTTTTCATGAACGTATAATTGTTCACCGGATAAGGAGCTGCACAATTATATACGCCTTTTAATTCGGGATTTTCTTGTATAAATTGGATAGTCCTGCACAAATCTTCTATATGGATCCAACTAAACATTTGTTTGCCACTTCCTTGAGCTCCTCCCAATCCAAAGCGAACCAAATTTTTAAAAGGAATCATTACGCCTCCATCTTTCCCTAAAACAATCGCCATCCGCAAAGCAACCTGTCTGCTTGAAGGAAGATTGAAATCAAAAAATGCTTTTTCCCAATTAGTGGCCACATTCACAGAAAAACCTATTCCTATTTCACCCTGTTCCTCCGTCATTGGTTTATCTTCAGCATGGCGATAAATGGTGGCTGTACTCGAATTAATCCATAATTTTGGAGGATTTTTACAGCTTTTTATGGCATCACCTAAAATTTGGGTAGTTTTTATACGTGACTCAAGTATGGCTTGCTTATTTTTTGCATTGTATCTGCAATCCACTGACTTTCCAGCTAAATTGACCAACATTTCTGCATCTTCCAAGGCATCTTTTATCCCTTTTGAATCTTCCCATTGAATATGTTTATCACTTCTTGAAATTATCTTAACCACATATCCTCTATCCCGAAAATACGCAACTAAATAATTCCCTATAAAACCAGTTCCTCCGGCAATAATAATTTTCGTATTCATAGATTCAGGGGTTTAAAGTGTTTAAAAACAGTTATCGCTTTTAATTTATAACTTCCTTTGCTAGCACTGCTTCTTTTGCTTTTCTTTTTCCTCTAAAGAAAAAGTACAGGTTGATAAACAACATAATACCCAGGTAAATTGAAAAGCTACCAATTTTATAGCTTAACTTTTCAATTAATTCTTGATAACTGTTCGTGTATAAACTGATTTCTAAAATCATCAAGGCAAAGCCCAAATTCAATAGATAAAAGCCGGTTTCAAAAAGCTTATTCGTTGCTACCGCAATTTCTTCTCTTCCCTTAAAAATATCCATCATATATACTTTACTATTTCTAAAAAGTGTTTTTGAAACATAAAATGTTAAAAAGAGTGCAAGTGGCAAATACACTGCATAACCGATAAGAATTTTTGTAGTTTCCATAATAGTGCTATTTATTTAGTACTTGATTAATTTTCGAATGCTGGTAGTTAAAATAAAAATGTTTAAATAGTGTAATCCTGATAGAATGCATATTATCACGGCCATTTTTGCCGAAACAATTTCAATCAATTGAGGAATTGTGGCAATATTGTTCCAAAACGATAAGGTTACGGCGCAATAACCAATATTAACAAGGTAATAGCCTACTAATAATATCTTATTAATCTGCTTACATAAATCGGCATGATTCGGAAGTAATGAAGCCACGAATATGTTGCCGTTTCGATAACAGATTTTCCCAACCACCAAGATGATAAAAGCCATAGCACCAATGAAAATAAAATAGCCGATGATGTTTAAATTCCCCATGTTTTACTTTCAGTTATTATATTTATTTTTAAAATTTCAGAAAATATTGAAATTTTGATTTAAAAAAATTTAGCGCATCAATTTAATAATCATTTTACCCAGCCAATTGTCTTTATATTCTGTCACTTTATCAATCATTTCATCTGCTTTTAGAACAAAATCGTATAACTTACCTGTTTGCGATACAAAATGCTTCGCTTCTTCCGATTCATTATTTTCGATTACCGATACTTCTTTCAGCACCTTTAAAGCAGGTTTGATTTCGCGTTTGCTTCGCTCCTTTGCAATGATGGTTGCCAATTCATCCAAATCTTTTTCGGCTACAAAAAATTCCTTTCGTTCGCCCGGTTTGTTTGCTTTGTATACAATGCCCCAATCCATTAATGCACGAATGTTCATGCTGGCATTTCCTCTCGATATTTGCAGTTCTTGCATGATATCTTCCATTGAAACCGCATCTTTGGAAACAAGAAGCAAAGCATGAATTTGTGCCATCGTTTTATTGATACCCCATTGTGAGCCTAAAGCCCCCCAAGTTTGCACAAATTTATTTTTTGCTTCTTCGTATTGCATAATCAAAGGTAATATTTATTTCTAAACTTTCAAAAATATTTGAAAGTTTATTTTTATGAAGTCTAACTTTTCTTTTCTTCTCGTGGCCCGCGTTTGTAAATAACCAACCCGTTTAAAAAATTACGTAATATCTGATCGCCACAAGGTTTAAAATTCTCGTGATCCTCATTTCTAAAAATATCGCCCAATTCTGCCTTGGTCACCTTAAAACCGACTAAATCGCAAATGGTTATAATGTCTTCTGTTTTTAATGATAAAGCCACGCGCAGCTTTTTCAAAATATCGTTATTACTCATATTGGTATATTTATATGCTTAAGAAGCGATGGATAGCTTCAACTTTTTCCCTTTAATTTTTTCTCCTTGTAGAGATTTCAGGAGTTTCTCTACTTGTACTCTTTTTACAGCTACATAACTGCTCAAATCTTTTACTTCAATTAAGCCTATGTCCTCCTTTTGTAGCGCGCCTTTTTGCAAAAATAGCCCTACAATGTCGATTTTATTAATTTTATCTTTCTTTCCGTATCCAATGTACAACGTAACCCAATCACTTTGTTTTGGTAAAGCATAGGTTTCTTCTAATACCTCTTCTTCGAGCTCTTCAGGCAAATATTTATACTTCTCCTCAGTGGTTAAAATAAGATAGGCGGTGCCTTTAGCTTTCATCCTTGCAGTACGACCATTCCGGTGAATATAGGCGTCTTCTGTGTACGGAAGTTGGTAATGCACAATGTATTCTACTTCGGGAATATCGAGTCCACGGGCGGCCAAATCAGTGGTGATTAAAATTTTGTGACTTCCATTTCTAAATTTCAACAAAGCCTTTTCACGGTCTAGCTGTTCCATTCCTCCATGGAAAACATCATGTCCTAAACCTTTCTCGAAAAGTAAATCGCTAATACGGTCCACTGTTTCTCGGTGGTTGCAAAAAACGAGGGTATTTTTTGATCCGATTTTACTGAGCAATTTTAGCAAAACTTCCAATTTATCTGCAGCAGGCGCTACAATTCTTTTCAATTTTAAATCAGGCTTCGCCTGCTCATATCCTGAAAAATCGATTATTTCTGGATTAGCTAGTTTCACAAAAGCAGGGATTTCTTCCATTTTGGTAGCCGAGGTTAAAATCCGTTGCTTTAAAGACAGCAAAGAACCTATAATATACGACATATCCGCCTCGAAGCCGAATTCAAGCGATTTATCAAACTCATCAAGCACTAAAGTTTCGACAAAAGACTCATCAAAATTGTGATATTCGAGATGATACGCAATACGGCCAGGCGTACCAATAAGCACAGCTGGTGGAGTTGCTAAATTATTTTTTTCGATTCGAACCGAGTGACCTCCATAACAGCAATTGACTTTATACGCTGTGCCCATTTGCTTAAAAACCTGTTCAATTTGTAGCGAAAGCTCACGCGAAGGAACTAAAATAAGTGCCTGTACGCCTTTTTGATTGGGTTTTAGCCGTAATAACAAAGGCAACAGAAAAGCAAGCGTTTTCCCGGAACCGGTAGGTGCAATTAACACGGTATCTTTACCTGAACCTACTGCATCCAGCGAAGCTTCCTGCATGTTATTTAATGCAGCAATCTGTAATTTCTTTAGGACATTTTCTATCATCTAGCGCAAAGATAAACATTTAAACGCTAGGCTTGCCTAGTTACCAAGATGGTTTCATTTATATTTAGCTCGGTTTTGCAC